>NZ_JBNFVX010000018.1:0-68352 GCF_049943275.1 Marinobacter sp. VGCF2001 | reverse complement strand
CGGGGACTCGATGCCGAACAAATTGACCAGACCCCCAACCCCGTGCTCGGCAGGACCATCGATACGAAAATCGGCAAACCCGCCATCCGGCCCGACCAGTTTCGGGCGGATGCCTGCATAGGCTGGCTGCAAGCGGGATGCGTCCAGCCCCGGCCACCATCGCCGAATGCTGTCTGCGAAGCTGCGGGCCCGTCGGGGATCAACCTGGTACCCCTCGCCATCGACCCACTCAACATCCGGCCCGAACCGGGCCTGCCCTGCCAGGTCAAGGGTCAGATGGATACCCAGCCCTCCCGGCTCCGGCAACGGATACACCAGGGTATCGAAGGGATGCTTGCCGCTAAAACTGAAGTAAACGCCCCGCGCCAACCACTGCTGAGGCTGGCCGCTCTCGGGCAACCCGGCCCAGAGCGCCGCCAGCCGGGGAGCCCCCAATCCGGCGGCATTAATCACTTCGCGGGCGCCCAGTAACAGCTCGCCGGCTTCACCGACGGTCAAAACATGGCCTTGCGAACCAGATTCAGCCGCCACAACCGGGCTGTTCAGTGCCAGTTGACCTCCAGCGTCTTCCAGATCGCCCAGCAACGCCAGCATCAGGCCATGGCTATCGACAATTCCGGTTTCCGGAGACCAGAGCCCCCTGCAGGCCCGAAGAGCCGGCAAACGACCGGACAACGCAGCGGCGTCGTAGGCCTCCAGCGCCACCCCATTGCTGGCGGCTCCGGCCTGGATGTCGTCCAGGCGCCCGGCCTGCACCTCGTCACTGGCCACAATCCATTTTCCGCACTTGCGGTGCGCGACCTTATGACTGGCGCAGAATTCATAGAGTCTCTGCCTGCCCGCCACACATACACGAGCTTTGAGCGAATCGCTCGGGTAGTAGATGCCCGCGTGAATCACCTCACTGTTGCGGGATGATACCCCCTCACCAATCCGCGCGCCGGCTTCGAGCACCAGCACCTCGCGCCCCGAACGGGCAAGGGCGCGGGCAATCGCGAGCCCCACCACACCGGCGCCGATGACGACGGTCTGCGTGCTGAATTGCTCCTGGCTCACTCTGTCCTCCTTTACCCGGGTTTCTTCGGGAAATTACCCCAGATCCAGGCCTGTTGCATTACCTGCCTGCCAAGAACCGTTATACTTGTCGGCAGACAGAACAAATGCAGGGAGCCTGGCGATGTCTGATCGAAAACAGTTTCTTACCGTCATGGTGGTGGCGGCACTCTTTGTCGGCTGGATCGGCTGGCGAGGCTTTGAAGTCACCGACCTGAACGCACAACTGAAACAGGACAAAGCCGTTGCCAGTTATCCCTATCAACATAGGGTATTGCGGGTTGAGGGCGATACCGCCGTTATCAGTTCCCTGCGGTCCCACTCGGTATCAACACAGAAAGCGTTAACCTCCGTGTTTCCGGGTATGCGCTATCTGGCCGATACCCATCGCGACTGGCAAAAAGCGGAAAGGGAACTTGCCCAGGTTCAGGCCAGGGCCGGTGATATTATCCTGGCCACCGGGCACGTTAAACGGGTGCGCTGGGAGCTGGACGAAAACTGGTACCACCTGCAATTCATGAAAACCCGATACGACACCACATTCTGAGCACTATGCAGCCTGAACCACCGGAAACAGACACATCCTCACATCCCTACGATGCCCTCACCCCCGAGGTCATTCTTGACGCCATCGAAGCTGAGGGGTTTGAAGTCAGCGGCCGGCTCTTCGCGCTAAACAGTTACGAAAACCGCGTCTATCAGGTTGGCCTTGAAGACAGCCCACCGGTGATCGTCAAGTTCTATCGGCCCGGCCGATGGACGGAACAGGCGATTCTGGAAGAGCATGAATTCACCCTGGCGCTGCAGGAAGCCGGCGTTCCCGTTGTCGCCCCGATACGGCTTCCGGGCGGGCACTCGCTTGGCCAATACTACAATTTCAGGTTCGCGGTGTTCCCGCAACGGGGCGGCCAGGCCCCGGATACCAGCGTTACCGACACCCTGTATCGTCTCGGGCAATGGCTCGGGCAGATCCACAACATGGGCGCGGTGAAATCGTTTGAGCACCGCCCCAGCTTCGATCTGTTGGCGGGCCTGGAACAGAGCAACCGGCTGCTGGTTGAAGGCAACTGGATTCCGGAGGACCTGAAACCCGCCTGGAACTCTCTGATTCCGGACCTGATCAGAAACTGCAGTGAACGCATTGCAGAAGCCGGCCCGGTAGACACCCTGCGCATCCATGGCGATTGCCACGCCGGCAACATCCTGTGCCGTGACGAAACCATGCTGTTTGTCGACCTGGACGACTGCCGTACAGGCCCGGCGGTACAGGATATGTGGCTGCTTCTGAACGGCGAAGCCGGGGAGCGTGGCGCCCAGCTCGGCGAGCTACTCGAGGGCTATGAGATGTTCCGGGATTTCAACCGGCGCGAGCGCCATCTGATCGAGCCCTTGCGGTGCTACCGGCAAATCGCCCATTGCGCCTGGCTGGCGCGACGCTGGGAAGACCCGGCCTTCCCACGATTCTTTCCCTGGTTTTCGCAGCCACGATTCTGGTCGGACCAGATTCTGGCACTGCGTGAGCAGCTGGCCGCTCTGCAGGAGCCGGCCATCAGCCTGCCCGGCCAATTCTGATTTTCTGATACGAGGTACCCATGAGCGATAACGAACGGCGTTTTACCGTCAAGAGCCTGATTGTCACCGGTGTTGCGGCCATCGTCGGCACAGTGATGGTACTGGAGGCATCCGGCCGGATTGACCACTCGGATAACAAGGACCACGCGCCAGTGGGCGAATTCACCGCCATCCACGTCAAACCGGGCGATACGTTCCGGATGTCCCGTAAATCGTCAGAGTTGCACGCCGTGTGTGAAAACGGCTACCTGGCCATTGCCGCCGATGTGGACCCCTCGTTCCGGGGCATCCTGGTTGATTACAAGAATCGCGGCGTACGCTGTGCCCGTCCCTCACCCACCGATCGTGACCCGGCCGTACCAGCAGCGGGAGATAACGCATCCGGAGCCGGCGATGCGTGATCGCCAGCCCCCCGAGCAACTAACCGACCGCTTGTTCGCGACAGAGCGCAATCCTGAGGATTTCCGCTTTGACGCCTCGGTCGCCCGGGTGTTTCCGGACATGATCCGCCGCTCCGTTCCCGGCTACACCACCATCATTCCCATGATCGAGGTGATTACCGAGCAATACGCCCAGCCGGGCACTCACTGTTACGATCTTGGCTGCTCACTTGGCGCCTCGACACTGGCCATGCGCCACGGCATTCCCCACGCCGATTGCACACTGGTGGGCGTGGACAACTCGGATGCCATGATTGAGCGCTGCGAGCACTACATTGCGCTGGATGACCACGATCTGCCGGTCACCCTGCGCTGTGAAAACATTCTGGATACCGCATTGACCAATGCCTCGGTAACCACACTGAATTTCACCCTGCAGTTCGTGCCGCCGGAACAACGCCTGATGCTATTGCAGCGCATCAGCGATGCTACCCGGCCAGGGGGTGTGCTGATTCTGTCGGAAAAAATTCGCTTTGACTGCGCCGAAGATCAGCACACTCAGACTCTGCTACACCACGAATTCAAGCGCGCTAACGGCTATTCCGATCTGGAAATCAGCCAGAAACGCGCAGCCATTGAAAACATCATGATTCCAGAAACCGTGACGGCACACCGGGACCGACTCCTGCAAGCCGGGTTTGACCGGGTTCTGGTCTGGTACCAGTGTTTCAACTTTGTCTCGATGTTGGCTATCAAGAATCCGGAAACCCCAAAAAGCTCGATGAACCATGGCAATGTTTGACTGGCACACGCACTTTGACCCGATCCTTTCTTACCTGGCCGAAACGGGCAAGCAAGGCTGGGCGGCCGCACTCAGTGACCAGCTTGCCCGACGGTTTGATGACAATCCCCACGGCGACATGGAGCGCTGGCATACCGCACTGCAATCGTTGCCCCGCGTGACTGGCGCAAGCGTTGACCTTAATCGTTCCGCAGTGACACTCGCCAGCCCCGCCGGCCTGAACCCGGAAGCCCTGGCCGGTCTCGAGCAGGGCCTCCGGGGCCTGATGCCCTGGCGTAAAGGTCCGTTCGACTTCTTCGGCACCTACATCGATACCGAGTGGCGTTCGGACTGGAAGTGGGAAAGGGTCGCGCCCCACCTGGCCGATCTTCGAGGGCGGACCGTGCTGGATGTGGGATGCGGCTCCGGCTACCACTGCTGGCGCATGGCCGGTGCCGGCGCCCAACGGGTCATCGGAATCGATCCGGGATTATTGTTCCTGTTCCAGTTTCTCGCCGTCAAAGGCTATCTCGGGCAGGTACCGGTAGACCTGCTGCCCGTGCGCATGGAGGATCTCCCGGCCAATCTGGAATGCTTCGATACCACCTTCTCCATGGGCGTGCTCTATCACCGACGATCACCGCTGGATCATTTGCTTGAGCTGAAGAGCACACTGCGCCGCGGGGGTGAACTGGTTCTTGAGACTCTGGTAGTAGACGGCCCAGAGGGGCATAGCCTGATGCCGGAGGACCGTTACGGCCAGATGCGCAACGTCTGGTTCTTGCCCAGCTGCCCTACCCTCCTGAGATGGCTGGACCGAACCGGTTTCCGGAATGCCCGGGTGGTTGATGTCAGCGACACCACGACGGATGAGCAGCGGCGGACCGACTGGATGCGCTTCAACTCTCTGGCGGATTTTCTGGACCCGACTGACCCATCGAAAACCATCGAGGGATATCCCGGCCCCAAACGGGCAACACTGATTGCCGAAAAACCCTGAGAACCCGCCTGAACAACAGGCACAAAAAAACCGCCTTAGGCATCGGCCAAAGGCGGTTTTTTCTTCGGAATTACTCTCCGAACGGATGACGCAGGGTGATCGTTTCCACCCGGTCCGGGCCCGTGGAAATAATATCAATCGGCGCCTCGATCTGAGCCTCAAGGAAACGGATATAAGACTTGGCGTTCTCAGGCAACTGATCCACGCTGGTCAAACCAACCGTGCTCTCACTCCAGCCCGGCAACTCTTCGTAAACCGGCTCAATGTCGCTGTAATTGTCGCAACCAATCGGCGGACGGGTAATCTCGCCCCGCGGAGTTTTGTAGCCGACACAGACCTTGACGGTTTCAAGGCCATCCAGAACGTCCAGTTTGGTCAGGCAAATACCAGACACGCTGTTAATCTGGATGGCGTGACGCAGCGCCACCGCATCAAACCAGCCGCAACGGCGGGAGCGGCCGGTCGTTGTGCCAACCTCGTTGCCCTTGATGGCCAGGTGTTCGCCCATGTTGTCGAACAGTTCCGTTGGAAATGGTCCAGCCCCTACTCGCGTGGTGTAGGCTTTGGTGATGCCCAGAACATAGTCCAGATACAACGGCCCAAACCCGGAACCGGTTGCGGTGCCGCCCGCCGTCGTGTTGGACGACGTCACGTACGGATAGGTACCCAGATCGATATCAAGCAGCGAACCCTGCGCACCTTCAAACAGGATATGCTCGCCACGCTTGCGGTAATCGTGCAGGATGTCGGTGACATCCGCCGCCATGGGCAGGATTTCCTGCCCCATCTGCGCGAGCTCTTCCAGGGCGGCATCGATATCTTCCGCTTCTTCCTTGAAGTACTCGGTCAACACGAAGTTGTGATAAGACATGATTTCCCGCACCTTGAGTTCAAAGTCGGCGGGATTGCACAGGTCGCCCAGACGCACGCCGCGACGGGACACTTTGTCTTCATACGCCGGCCCGATACCCCGGCCGGTGGTGCCAATTTTGTCGTTGCCACGGGCGCGCTCTCGGGCCTGGTCGATACGAACGTGGGTGCGCAGAATAATAGGGCATGCCAGACTGATTTTCAGACGCTCGCGAACGGCGACACCACTGTTTTCCAGCTCCCGCATTTCTTTCAGCAATGCCTCGGGCGACAGCACCACACCGTTGCCGATCAGACACTGAACGTCCTGCCGGAGTATGCCGGACGGAATCAGGTGCAGAGCCGTCTTCTTGCCTTCAATCACCAACGTATGACCAGCGTTATGGCCGCCCTGGAAGCGGACAACGGCTGACACTTTATCGGTCAGAAGGTCAACAATCTTGCCTTTGCCTTCATCACCCCATTGGGTGCCCAGCACAACTACATTTTTACCCATGATTCTCTCTCAATTCAGACGGGCCAGCGGCACGCGTCCTTAAGATTTACCCCGAAAAATTCAATCACGCCCCTCAGGCGATCGGCTCGACAACCCATTTTCCGTCGCGACTCACCAATTGGCGGTCACAGCCACGCTCAAGCGGATTCGTCTGACGATCATCCGGCAGCGCACGGACCACCGTCTCGGTCATTCGCAAGCCTGAGATCACGTCCTCCAGCGCAGTGTCCCCGTCGGCGGGCGCCCAAATGGCTCCGGCCGGGCGGAAGGGACGCTCCCCCAACGAAACCAGGGCGCGAATATCCAGCGTGAACCCGGTTGCAGGGCGAGCACGACCAAAGTCACTGCCAATGGCATCGTAACGACCACCCTTGGCAACCGCATCGCCATAACCCGGGACATAAGCGGCAAACACCAGGCCTGTGTGGTAGTTGTATCCGCGCAGCTCACAAAAATCGAAGCCCAGACTCACTTCCGGATAATGGCGCGAGAGCATCTCTGCCACCCGGTTGAGCTGATCCAGAGCCTCGTCAATGGCTTCGGATGCTCCACCCAGGATATCCCGCGCCTGGGCGAGCGCTTCAATGCCTCCACTTACCCGGGCCAACTGACGCAAACGGCAGCCGGCAGACCCCCCGGGGCAATCGCCCAGCAGCCTGTCGAGCTCCGGCGCAGACTTGCGGGCCATGGCATCGAATACCGCAGCCTCGGTGTCGCGATCAAATCCGGCCTCGGTGATCAGGCTTTCGTAAATGGACACGTGCGCCAGATCCATATGAATCCTGGGCAAACCGGCCACCCGCAGTGTTTCCAGCATCAGGCTGATCACTTCCATGTCAGCCGCCTCCGACTCACTGCCAAACAGCTCGCAGCCTGCCTGGATCGGCGTCCGGCCGGTCAGCATATGGCGGGGCCGGGTGTGCAGTACGTGCCCGGCGTAACACAGCCGGGTAATGCCGTCCTGTCCCAGTGTGTGTGCATCAATACGGGCCGCCTGGGGCGTCATGTCGGCACGAACGCCCATCATCCGACCATTCAGTTGGTCTGTCAGTTTGAACGTCTGCAATTCCAGGTCGTGACCGGTCCCGGTAAACAGGGATTCAAGGTATTCAATCAGCGGAGGAATAACCAGCTGGTAACCCCAGCGCTGGCAGGTATCCATAACATCCCGGCGCAGGGATTCGATCCGCCCGGCCAGCGGCGGCAGAATGTCTTCTACTCCGTCAGGCAGTAACCAGCGATCAGATACAGTCATGAGATTCTGTCGTCCGTTTTTCCCGCGCTGGCACCAGGCCAGGGGGCAACTCAGGATTTAGGCGCTCGGGTCCGATAAAAACCCGACACAAAACCGCCAGAATTCTACACGGTTGGCAGACACAAAAAAACCGGAATCCCGGGGTTCAACTAAAATTCCCCAGGAATCCGGTTTTACTGGCGTCAGCCGGCTCAGTTGGCGCCGGCTGGATTCTTCAAGAACTTCATGAAGTCGCTGTCAGAATCAATCACCATGATGTCGTCCTTACCAGAGAAGGTGTTCTGGTACGCTTGCAGGCTGCGGTAGAAGCTGTAGAACTCCTCATTGGCACCATAGGACTGAGCGTAGATCCGGGCAGCTTCACCGTCGCCCTCACCACGGGTGGTCTCGGCTTCAGCGAAAGCGCTGGCCAGAATCACCGTTTGCTGACGGTCAGCGTCTGCCCGAATACCCTCGGCAAGCTCCTGACCCCGGGAGCGGAATTCCTGGGCCAGTTTCTGGCGTTCCGTAGCCATCCGGCGATAGACGTTCTCGCTGACCTGCCCGGGAAATTCGATCGCTTTCACCCGGATATCCAGAACTTCAATGCCGAACTCTTTCACCGAGGTCTCGTTCACCCGGTCGCGCAGCGTATGCATCAGTTCGTCACGCTGGCCAGACACCACCTCGTGCATGGTACGGATACCGAATTCGTCCCGCAGACCGTTGTCTACCCGAGACAGAATCAGGGTCTGGGCGCGAAACTCGTCACCCCCGGTCGCGCGGTAGAACTGATCCACATTCAGGATCTTCCAGGCCACATAGGAATCAACGTCCAGCGGTTTCTTTTCGATGGTCAGGTACTGCCGGGAGGGCAGATCCATCGTCAGCACCCGGATGTCGAACTCACGGATCTGGTCAATAACCGGAACCTTGAAATGAAGCCCGGCCTGGATGTTGGTTTCCACCAGCTCACCGAACCGCAGCTTCACGCCACGGTGAGTCTCCGGGATGATGTACACACTGGACAGCACAAGCAGGACAACAATCAGGGCGCCTGCAAGACCCACTACACCTTTAGGTCCCATCACTTATCTGCTCCTCCGAATGTTGGTGTCCTGCCGGGTACGCAACTCCTGCAACACCTGGTCGGTCAGGTTCTGGATATCCACCTGCTGGCCACCGCTGCCGCCGGACGAACGGCTACCCGAAGATGGCAGAGCGCCCTGCGTCAGGCGATCCAGCGGCAGGTACATCATGTTGCCGCTGCTTTCGGTATCAACAAAGATCTTGCTGCTGTTACCCAAAACCTGCTCCAGCGCCTGGATGTACATCCGCTCGCGAGTTACCCCCGGAGCACTCTCGTATACGGCCAGCAACTGGTTGAAACGGGCGGTTTCACCACGGGCACGTTCGATAACCTGCTCTTTGTAGGCGTTCGCCTCTTCGATCAGACGCTGAGCCTGGCCGCGCGCTTCCGGGACAATCTTGTTCCGGTAGGTTTCTGCTTCCTCTTTCAGGCGCTGCTCATCCTCGCGCGCCCGCTGTACCTCACGGAACGAATCCTGCACGGGCGCTGGCGGCTGGGTGCTTTCCACGTTGACCCGGACCACTTCCAGGCCGGTGCCGTACTCACGCAGGAAGCTCTGCAACCGCTGCTCGACCCTGACCGCAAGTTCCGCACGTCCCTCTGTGAGAACGTCATCCAGCGACGAACTGCCCACTTCGTGGCGCAGGGCGCTGTCGGTGGCAAACGCCAGTGCCTGGTTGGAATCACGCACATTCAGCACGTAAGCCTCTGCATCACCTACCCGGTACTGAACCTGCAGGTCGACGGTGACGAGGTTTTCGTCCTGGGTCAGCATCTGACCGGATGATTCTGCGGTGCGAATACTGGTCACCCGAACCTTGTTGACGGTATCAATCAAGGGAACCTTGAAGCGAAGACCCGGGCTCTCGGTACGGTTGTACTCACCAAAGCGAAGGACAACCGCCCGTTCCTGCTCGTCCACGGTGTAAAACGATTGATAGACGACATAACCGGCCACCAGAATGGCAGCGATGGCCAGAATGGCGCCAAAGCCGCCAGCGCTGCCGCCGGAACGGCCGCCACCACTGTTGCCACCCTTGCCTCCAAGCATACGGTTCAGCTTGTCGAGCCCTCTCTTCAGGGCTTCATCGAGGTCTGGTGGCCCCTGATCATTGCCGCGACGACCGCCACCGGTTCCCCAGGGATCGTTGTCGTTGCGGTTTCCACCCGGTTCGTTCCAGGCCATAGTTCTCTCCGTTCGTGTTTAATCGAATGGCTGCAAATACTAGGGATTTATAGTGGCCCCGGCAATAGCGGGCAGCGTTCAGATCTGCCGGCTTTCCAGCCGAATGGCATCTTCACGCACCCCGGCCCTGCTCAGAAGCTGCAACCAGTCCCGGTTTTGCAGCCGGACTTCCAGCACTGAATCGCCATTGTCACAGTGGTCTTCACTGAGCACTGAACCCGCCTCATGCAATAAGGCCCGCAATTTTCCATCGGTCGGGCCCAGGCGCACGAAATAGTGCACCACATCCTCGGCGAGGCGCTCGACAATGGCATCGAACAGCAACTCCAGACCGTCGCCCGTGACCGCGGATACCCACGCCCTTACCGGCAGGCCTTCCTCGTTCCGATCAATCCGTGGCTCGAAATCCGCCAGCAAATCGATTTTGTTGAACACCTGAAGCACCGGAATCTCATCGGCACCGATTTCCGCCAGGACATCTTCAACCTGCTCAACGTTTTCATCCCGGCGCCCGTCCTGGCTGTCAATCACATGTAACAGCAAAGTTGCCTGAGTTGTCTCTTCAAGCGTTGCCCGGAACGCCTCCACCAGCTTGTGCGGCAAATGGCGGATAAAGCCCACCGTGTCGGCCATTACGACCGGCCCGATATCCGGAAGTTCCAGCCTGCGCAGTGTCGGATCAAGCGTCGCAAATAACTGGTCTGCTGCATATACGCTGGAAGTTGTGATTCGGTTGAATAACGTCGACTTGCCGGCGTTGGTATACCCTACCAGTGACAGCGTGGGTATGTCGGCACGCTTTCGCGCCCGGCGTCCCTGATCGCGCTGCTTTCGCACTTTCTCGAGCCGACGGTGAATGGATTTGATGCGTTCCCTGAGCAATCGACGGTCCGTCTCAAGCTGGGTTTCCCCGGGACCTCGCAGACCAATGCCGCCCTTCTGGCGTTCAAGGTGGGTCCAGCCCCGCACCAGCCGTGTTGACATATGCTCGAGCTGCGCAAGCTCCACCTGAAGCTTGCCCTCGTGGGTCCGGGCTCGCTGGGCGAAAATATCCAGGATCACTCCGGTACGGTCGAGCACCCGGCACTTCAATTCACGCTCGATGTTTCGCTCCTGGCTGGGACTCAGGGCATGATTGAATAGCACCACATCGGCTTCAGAAGCCGCAACGGTATCCCGGATTTCCTCGAGTTTCCCTTCCCCCACGAACAGGCGCGGGCTGGGCTGTTTTCGAGTACCGGTCACCGTTGCCACAGACTCTACGCCAGCCGACGCAACCAGCTCCCGGAACTCACCCGGATCCTCCGCCTCATCGTGGGCCGTAAAATCGATATGGACGAGAACCGCCCGCTCTCCGACATCTGGACGCTCAAACAAATTTCATCAGCTCCATAAACACAAACACCCGCGACCATTCAAGCTCTGGGCTGTCCTGGAACGCGGGTGTAAAAGTTGAAAAAGAGGGTGAGATCAGTCTTCAGACTCACCTTCCGGGTTCTGCAGCGGAAGCCGAACATTGCGAGCAGGAACCACGGTCGAAATAGCGTGCTTGTAAACCATCTGGCTCACGGTGTTCTTGAGAAGAATCACGAACTGGTCAAACGACTCGATCTGGCCCTGAAGCTTGATACCGTTGACCAGAAAGATAGAAACCGGAATGCGTTCCTTGCGTAAGGCATTAAGGTAAGGGTCTTGTAACGAATGCCCTTTTGACATGAGTTTTCTCCTGTTTATTTGTAAATGCAGATCGTCAATAGTCAGCGTTAAATGTGGTGCTATACCCGGATTTTTTCAAGGTATCGAGCACCACCTGCGGATCGGAAGAATCCAGCCAGTGCACATCCTGCCACTTCCGCAACCAGGTAAGCTGCCGCTTCGCCAGTTGGCGGGTTGCTGCAACCCCCTTGGCGACAAAGTTTCCATACTCTTCATCACCCGAAAGGTACTCCCAGGCCTGGCGATAGCCCACGCAACGCATCGAGGGCAGATCGGGGCTGAGATCACCACGCGCCATCAGGGCGCGGACTTCGTCAATAAAGCCTGCTTCGAGCATCGCCAGAAACCGTTGTTCTATGCGCGCATGGAGCACCGAACGGTCGGCAGGTGCGAGGGCAAACTGCAGGACAGTATACGGCAGGTCAGCGCTTTCGTCTGCCTGCCACCGGGTGAAATACGTGTAATCCTCAATGCCGGACTGCTCCGAAACACCGTCACTGCCTGCCCTGGCGCGCCAGAACGAGGAAATCGGCTGGCTCGAGAGCCGTATGACTTCAATCGCCCGCATAAGGCGCTGGCGATTGTTTGGATGAATCAGGCGCGCGGCTTCCGGGTCTTTATTCACCAACTCGCGATGCAACCTTTCCCAGCCATGCTCCCGTGCCTCTTGCTCAATCTGCGCTCTGAGCGCCGGGCTTGCGGACGGCAAGTTGGACATACCGTGCAGCAACGCCTTGAAATACATCATGGTGCCGCCCACCAGCAGCGGAATTCCGCCCCGCGCCGTAATCTCGCTCATGGCCGCCAGCGCATCCCGGCGAAAGTCAGCCGCCGAATAGGTCTCAGCGGGGTCACAGATATCGATCAACCGGTGAGGAGCCAGGGCCAGTTCCTGAGCGGAAGGCTTGGCCGTTCCGATATCCATTCCGCGGTAAATCATCGCGGAATCAACGCTGATGATCTCGCAGGGCAAGCGATTGCATAACTCGATGGCGAGATCGGTCTTGCCCGAGGCCGTTGGCCCCATCAGAAATATCGCAGGGGGCAGCGAATGCTGTTCGACGGTGCTCTCGGCGGGCGCCACGCTTAGCGCCCCCTCAGGAACAATTTGTCGAGCTCCGACAGTGTGACCAGAGTCCAGGTGGGCCGGCCATGGTTACACTGGCCACTGCGTTCCGTGGCTTCCATGTCGCGCAGCAACGAATTCATCTCCGGAATCGTTAACTGCCGGTTTGCACGGACTGAACCGTGACAGGCCATGGTTCCCAGCAGTTCGTGGGTAACGGCCTCAACCCGGTCGCTCTGGCCATGCTCAATCAGGTCCGCCAGCACATCCCGCACCAGCTGCTCGGTATCCGCGCCGCGAAGCAGTGCAGGCACCTGCCGTACCGCCAGCGTTTCGGGCCCGATACGTTCAATCTGAAGGCCAAGCTGCTGCAATTCCTCGCCATGGCTTTCGGTCACCGCGGCCTCTTTCTGGCTAACCGCAAGCGATAACGGTACCAGCAGAGGCTGGCTTTTCAGATCCTGCTCGGCCAACGCCCGTTTCATGCGCTCATAGGTGATGCGTTCATGGGCTGCGTGCATATCCACCACGATCATGCCCGCGTGGCTCTGAGACAGGATATAGATGCCATGGAGCTGAGCGATCGCGTACCCCAGCGGAGGCTCCTCTGCACCTCCCACCGCAGGTGTAATGGCCGGGGTCGGAGCAACTGTGTGGGGCTCCCGGGACGCAACACCACCACCTTCGTTCAGGGATTGATAGAACCCCATCTGATCGCTGGCTCGCCATTCCTGTTGTCTCTGGGGCCCCGCCGGAACCGGCCCATCTGCGGAACCCGACGGCGCCGGCCATGACCATGACGAATTCCCGGCGGCGGGCTCACCGACAGAGCCTGCAGCCGGGGCCGCAACGGCCTCTCGACCGAACGACTGGGCGCTGGCACCGCGAAGGTGGTCGGTCGGCCTGACATCCGCCAGAGCCCGATGCAGAGTACGGAAAATAAAGTCGTGTACCAATCGTCCGTCCCGGAACCGCACTTCATGCTTGGTTGGGTGGACATTGACATCCACAGTCGCCGGATCTACCTCAAGGTACAGAACGAACGCCGGGTGACGATTGTTATACAACACATCCCGATACGCCTGGCGCACGGCATGGGCCACCAGTTTGTCCCGGATAACCCGGCCGTTAACAAAGAAATACTGCAAATCCGCCTGACTGCGGGAAAAGGTCGGCAAGGCCACCCAGCCCCACAGCCGGAGCCCGGTGGCCTCCGCGTCGATTACCACGGCATTGTCGATAAACTGCTGACCACACAGCGAGCCAATGCGGCGCTCTTTGTCGAGGTCGGTCTCTGCCGGGCGCAGGCTGTGCACCACCCGCTGATTATGCCGCAGGGTAAACCCGGTATCGAAGCGCCCCAGGGCCTGCCGACGGACGCATTCTTCAACGTGATTGAATTCGGTTTTTTCGGTACGCAAGAACTTCCGGCGGGCGGGGGTATTGAAGAACAGATCTCGCACTTCCACAGTCGTGCCCACGGGGTGTGCTGCCGGTGAAATGTGGGCATCCATGTCGCGGCCCTCGACTTCTACCCGGGCCGCAGCCTCCTGGTGTTCGGTACGCGAGGTCAGAGTCAGGCGTGAAACGGAACTGACACTGGCCAGCGCCTCGCCCCGAAAGCCCAGGGAAGCCACCGCCTCGAGGTCGTCCAATGTCAGTATCTTGCTGGTCGCATGGCGACTCAGCGCCAGAGGCAGGTCAGCTTCTTCGATACCGGAGCCGTCGTCGCGCACCCGGATCAGCTTTGCTCCCCCCTGTTCGACGTCCACATCGACACGGGCGGCCCCGGCATCCAGGGCGTTTTCGACCAGCTCTTTTACCACCGAGGCAGGGCGCTCTACCACCTCCCCTGCGGCAATCTGGTTGGCGAGCCGGGGCGACAGCAACTGGATGTGGGGCATATCCGGGAACTACCTCTGTAATCAGGATGAGGGGATGCGAATGGTTTGCCCTACCATAACACGATCATCGCTCATCCCGTTAAAGCGCATCAGCTCGTTGACCGTTGTCTGGTTCTCACGCGCCACTGCCGAAAGCGTGTCTCCCCGGCGAATGCGGTACTGGCTGATGTCGAGATCACCGCGACCCCGCTGCTTTTCCCAGGCCAGCAGGGTGCCCGGCGGTGGTGTTCGGCGAAAATACTGCTCGACGCCATCAAAAATGGCATTAGCCAGCTTGTTTCGATACCACTCGGTGGAGAGGTTCTTCTCTTCGGTGGGATTGGAGATAAACCCGGCCTCCACGAGGATTGAAGGGATGTCCGGCGACTTCAACACCACAAACGCCGCCTGCTCTACGCCTTTCTTATGGAGCTTGGCCACCCGCCCCAGACGGCCCAGAACAGAATCGCCTACCCCGAGACTCGCGTTGATGCTGGCGGTCATGGACAGATCCAGCAATACACCGGCCAGCATATCGTCACGACCATCCAGCGACACGCCGCCGGCCCCACCAATCAGATCTGACCGGTTTTCGCTCTGGGCCAGCCAGCGCGCGGTTTCACTGGTCGCCCCTCGCTGGGACAAGGCGAACACAGACGCCCCTCTGGGCTGAGGCGTTCTGAAGGCATCGGCGTGCACCGACACAAAGAGATCCGCATTGTACTTGCGCGCCAGTAGAGTCCGGTTGCGCAAGCCAACATAATAGTCGCCGGTGCGGGTCAGCTTGGCGGTAAATCCTTTCTGCTGGTTGATCAGGTCCGCAAGCCGCGTGGCCATCTTCAGCACCACGTCTTTTTCCCGGGTGCCCCGCGGACCAATGGCCCCCGGATCTTCGCCGCCGTGGCCTGCATCAATGACCACAATAACGTCACGTTTACCGGCGGAATCCTGGGTCACGGTGGGATTACTGGCGGCCCGGTCAAGACGGCTGCCCTGCTCGTCGATCAGGTCGATCACCAACCGGTGACCGTATTGCTGGTTGGGTTCAAGCACAAAGCTGCGCGGCTTGATTTCGCTTTTAAGATCCAACACCACTCTCAGATCATTGCCATTGCGGGGGGCACTGCGAATGCGCTGAATGGGGCTGCCGGCGGTGTCGACGTTACTGAAATCGGTGCCCAGGGCCGTGTCCTTGAGATCGATGACCAGGCGTGACGGGTTGCTCAGCGCGAAAACATTGTGGTCAACCAGATCTGCGGTATCCAATACCAGGCGCGTATGATCCGGCGCCGGCCATAAGCGCACGCCGTCAACCCGCGTGCCGGCCCAAACGGCGCTTACCGAGAAAAACAGTGCTGCAATCACCAAGATTTTCATAAATCCGGACCTATCAGTTCTATGTCGTTTAACAACGAGGCGCCCAGCTCGGAGCCCGCGCGCATTACCACAGAACGCCCCTGGCCCTGCCGCTCGAGATGGATTTCAAGGTCGGGTGCAGGTAACACACCCTTGCCCCGTTCTGGCCATTCAATGATTCGGATACTCTGGCTGGCAAAATAATCCCGGATGCCCATGTATTCGAGCTCTTCGGCATCGCCAAGGCGATAAAAATCAAAATGGTAGACCGGCGGCTCCAGGTGCTCGTACGGCTCTACCAGCGTATACGTCGGGCTTTTCACGGCACCTTCGTGCCCCAGCTCTCTCATCACCCCGCGGCTCAGGGTGGTTTTGCCCATACCCAGCTCGCCATCGAGAAACACCGTCAGCCCTTCTTCCGCCTTCCGGGCTAATCTGGCCAGTTCGCCACCGAGCTGTTCGGTCTCTGTCTCGTTCTCGAGAAACAACCGGCGTTCATTACCAAAAATAGTCATCATTCCCCCCGGTTATCATCATTATCGCTCCGTTCGGCCCTCGCCAGAATGGCCGGAATAGCGTCAATCACATCGGTGGGGAGCAGCCCCATACAGCCTTTGGCCTGCCCCGCCTGATCGGCGGCGGTAAGATGCAGAGCGGCCGAAGCGATCACCGCCGGCTCAGCATCCGGCATTTGCCCAAGCAAGGCCCCGAGTATGCCAGAGAGCACATCCCCCATGCCGCCCGTTGCCATCCCCGGATTACCACCGGGGATAATCCCGGGTATGCCGCGCCCTGTCGCCACCACGGTACCGGCGCCTTTCAGCAGAACAATGCCCTGCCACTGTTTCTGCAAACGTATTGCCGCCGCCACCCGGTCCGATTCAACGTCACTGACGGTGCACCCCAGCAATCTGGCAGCCTCCCCCGGATGGGGCGTCAGCACGTGATTGCTGGCCGGCACCGGAGCCCGGCCCGCCAGGATATTCAGGGCGTCGGCATCCAGAACCCTCGGTTTGCCACTGGCGACCACCTGCTGCAGCATCTGTTGGCCCCAGGCCGACTGACCGATGCCCGGGCCACACACCACAACATCGGCTTTGTGCAACAAACCGGGCAGTTCCGAGCCATGGGTCACGCCGCGAACCATCAGCGAGGGGCAACGCGCCAGCGCAGCGGTGACGTGTTCCGGGCGTGTCGCCAGCGACACCAGCCCGGCACCGGTGCGTGCGGCCGCTTCCGCGGCCATAATGCCCGCCCCACCAAAACCTTTATCGCCTGCTACCACGAGCACATGGCCGAACAGCCCCTTGTGGGCATTCGCCGGGCGAACCGGCAACCACTCCCGGCAACGGCTCCAGGGCGAGAGCACGGCCAACGGCGATTCTCCGCTCTCCTGGCCGGCGCACCCGGCCCCCAGCGCTTCGAAAACAATATGCCCGCAGGCCGCCGCCCCTTCCCCGGTATAAAGACCGGCTTTGACACCGATAAAGGTGACCGTTGCCTCGGCCCGAACCACTTCCCCCGCGGCGGCACCCGTCGTGGCGTTAAGTCCCGAGGGCAGATCTATTGCCAGAACCGGCTTACCGGCGGCATTCAACTGCCTAATCACGCCCGCAAACGGTTCCCGGGGCGCCCCCGTTACCCCCGTGCCGAGCATCGCATCCACCACAACCCGGGCCTGCGCGAGATGTGCGCGGACATTTGCCTCAGGCTCACGGTGCGCGTCCACAATTCCGACGCCGTCAGCCCTGGCTTTCTCGAACGCCGAGCGGGCATCCCCTGAGAGTTTTTCCGTTGGCGCCACCGCCACACAAACAACCTCTAACCCGTGACGCCTGGCATTTGCTGCGACCAGATAGCCGTCGCCGCCATTATTACCGGCACCACAGAGCACGACTAACGGCTGCGGTTGCGGCCACAAAGTAACGAGGCGACGGAACGCCGCCTTTGCCGCCGCCTGCATCAGCTCAAAGCCGTCCACCCCACGCTTATCAATCAGATAGCGGTCTATTGCCCGCACCGAGTCGGCGGAATAGACCGCTTCTGGTAAACTGGGTTTGCAAACAGGGGACATCGGCCGGGCACTCCTCAATAAAGAAACCGGTTTAAATACATTGGCCAGACACCTGTAAAGCATAGCAAAACAGGAAAAAAGGTCATAACTTAATCAAATTAAAGTTTTGCAGGCACGCACCTGCCAGCGACCTCATTATGACCGCCACACCAGAGCACAAGGCCCCGGAAACGCCGCAAACCGGGCTCTCGGGGTTGCCCGGACAAATCCGCCAGTGGGCGAAAGAACTGGGCTTTTCCGATGCCGGGATTACCCATGCCGACACGGGCCCTCACGCAGAGCGCCTGCAACGCTGGCTTGAGGCCGGCTATCACGGCCAGATGGCGTATATGGCCGACCATGGTGACAAAAGGTACACCCCGGACTCCCTGGTGCCCGGGACCACTCGGGTCATTTCCGTTCGACTTGACTACCTGCCGGCGCCAGACAGCCCGAAACAAGTACTGACTGACCGGGAAAGAGCCTACATCACCCGCTACGCCCTGGGCCGGGACTACCACAAGTTAATGCGCAAACGCCTGGCCACCCTGGCGAAATACATCGACCAGGCGGTCAGCGGCTACGATTACCGGGCCTTTGTCGACAGCGCCCCAGTACTGGAGCGAGGCCTGGCACAACGGGCCGGCCTCGGCTGGATCGGCAAGAATAATATGCTGATCCACCCGAAGGCGGGTTCGTTTTTCTTTCTGGGGGAAATTTTCACCAACGCCCCCCTGCCCCTGGATGCTCCCTTTGAAAGCCAGCACTGCGGCTCCTGCTCGGCCTGCCTGGAGGTCTGCCCTACCGATGCTTTTGTCGGCGCTCACTTACTGGATGCCCGTCGCTGTATCAGTTATCTCACCATTGAGCTGAAGGGCCCGATCCCGGAAGAACTGCGCTCGAAAATGGGCAACCGGGTTTTTGGCTGCGACGACTGCCAACTGGTTTGCCCCTGGAACAAATTCAGCAAACCCACCGGCGAGGAAGACTTCAAACCCCGGCACGGCCTGGATAACACCGGCCTCGCGGAGTTGTTTTTGTGGACAGAGCAGGAGTTCCTGAAACGCACTGAAGGGTCAGCTATCCGGCGCACCGGCTACGAAAACTGGCTGAGGAATCTTGCGGTCGGGCTGGGTAACGCCCCCACCACCATCCCGGTACTGGAAGCGCTGAAGGCCCGGTCCAACCACCCCTCGGAACTGGTCCGGGAACACGTGGCCTGGGCCCTGCAGCAACACGGACTATAGTTTGAAGAAGTGATCGCGATAGTGGCGCATTTCATTGATCGAATCACGGATATCGTCCAGCGCCAGGTGACTGCCCTGCTTTTTCACCCCATCCAGTACATCCGGACGCCAGCGGCGAGCCAGTTCTTTCACCGTTGACACATCCAGGTTGCGATAATGGAAAAAGGCCTCCAGCTCCGGCATATACTTCACCAGAAAGCGCCGATCCTGGCCGATACTGTTACCACACAGTGGTGACTGGCCCGGCTCCACGTGCTTCTTCAGAAATTCCAGCGTCTGCCGTTCGGCCTCGGCCTCATCAATGGTGCTTTCTTTCACACGCTGGGTCAGGCCACTGGCACCGTGAGTACGGGTACACCACTCATCCATCGCATCCAGCAGGCTGTCTGGCTGGTGCACGGCAATCACCGGCCCTTCGGCCACAACATTCAGCTGGGAGTCGGTGATGATACTGGCCATTTCAATGATCCGTTCTTGCTCGGGATCGAGGCCCGTCATTTCCAGGTCAATCCAGATCAGGCGGTCGCCGTTACTCATTGCGCTGTTACCTATGCCGATTTATCAAGTGTATGAAGTTCTGTGTATTGTCCATGATTCACGTATGATGTGATACCCGAAAGCCGGTTAACCGATTGGACACAGATGGCAAAACGACGCTTAAACAAACGCCAGCAATGGCGCATTGAAAAAATCCAGAAAGAGCGCACCGTCCGCGCGGCGCGCAAGGAAAAGGCGGTGCAGGAACAGGCAGACGCGGGCGAGCTCGGCCCCGAGCAGACCGGCCTGATTATCGCCCACTATGGTCAGCAACTCGATGTTGAGGCGCTGGAAGGCGATGAACCGGGGCGGGTCTTCCGGTGCTTCGTCAGGGCCAATATCGACAGCCTGGTGACCGGCGACCGGGTTGTCTGGCGATCGGGTAAAAGCGAAACCGGCGTCATCGTCGCCCGCTGTGAACGGGACAACCTGCTGCAACGCCCCGATAACTTCGGCGCCCTGAAGCCCGTTGCCGCCAACATCGACCACATTATTCTGGTGATTGCACCGGAACCGGAGCCCCACGACAACCTGATCGACCGATACCTGGTGGCCTCCGAAAGCAGCGACATCCCGGCCGTAATTCTTCTCAATAAAACCGACCTGATCAATGACCAAAACCGGGATCAGATTGAAGAACTTCTGGCCAGATATCAGGCCCTGGGTTACCGGGTGGAACGCACCTCGGCGGCGGAAAACACCGGCAAACCTGCTCCGGAAGTCGACGCCCTGGTGCGCCATCAGACCAGCGCGTTTGTGGGCCAGTCCGGCGTCGGCAAATCCTCGATTATCCAGACCTTACTGCCAGACGAACTGCTGCGGGTGGGCGCCGTATCGGAAAGCACAGGCAAAGGCGTTCACACAACCACCACCGCCAAGCTTTTCCACCTGCCTGGCGGCGGCGACCTGATCGATTCTCCGGGGATCCGGGAGTTCGGCCTGTGGCACATGACACCACAGGAAGTGGAGTATGGCTTTCGGGAAATACGCCCGCTTATCGGGCTGTGCAAATTCCGCAACTGCCGTCACATGGGCGACCCAGGTTGCGCGCTCGATGCCGCCGCCGACGCCGGCGAGATCTCCCGCGCACGGCTGAAAAGCTTTCACCGGATTCTCCAGGATATGGCAGACCAGCAAGCCCGGGGGCTCAAGCTACCCTGACGACGAAGCTTCCCGCTACCAGTTCAGTTCGCCCGGGGCCGGTTCCTCTGCGGGATCGAACCAGCTGCCGTCTTCAAGGCGCTCCCGGGCCTGCTGCTCCTGCTCTTCCGTCGGGCGGGTCAAGTCAATGACCGGCTGACTGGAACGGCCTGCCCCGGTTTCGATACTGTCCGCCGCCTTTTTGTTCAGCACGATAATGGAGATACGGCGATTCACAGGAGCGGTCGGATCTTCTTTGTCGAACAACACAGAATCACTCAACCCGACCACCCTGGCGATCTGCTCCAGACGCACCCCCCCGGCCACCAGCGCCCGCCTTGCCGTGTTGGCACGGTCTGCAGACAACTCCCAGTTGGTGTAGCCCGGCCGGCCGCTGAATGGCGTGGCATCCGTGTGGCCGGTGATACTGAGCTTGTTGTTGACCGACCCGAGCTTCTTGGCAAGCTCGAACAGGATATCCTGAGAATAGTACTTCAGCTCCGCCCGGCCACTGTCAAACATCGGGCGCCCGGAACGATCCACAATCTGGATCCGCAACCCCTCATCGGTGATATCGAGCAACAACTGGTCCTTGAACTCCTGCAGGGTATCGCTGTTCTCGATCCGCTCCTGGAACTCCTGGAACAGTTGCCGCATCCGACGCTGCTCCAGGGTATCTGCCAACTCGTCTACCACTTCGTCTTCTATCTGAATGGTGCCCGCAGCCTGGTCTTGAGTCGCCTCCTCGACAACGGAGGCGCTGCCACCAAGGTCCACCGGGTTAGGCGAGCCACCCTCGGTAAAGCCCACCGGATCCTTGAAATAGCCCTCCACGGCGAGCTTTTGCTCGGGGGATGCCGTAGCCGTTAGCCAGAGCACCAGGAAAAACGCCATCATCGCGGTGGCAAAATCGGCAAAGGCAACTTTCCAGGAGCCGCCGTGATGGCCGCCAACCACCTTTTTCTTGCGCTTGATAATGATCGGCTGTTCTTCCACAACGAACTCCGGGCGTTAGCGGGCGATGCCGTTACTTTGAACGGACATGATCATTCAGTTCCTGGAACCCGGGCCGTTTGTCGGTCGGCAGCGCCTTGCGCCCGAATTCGATGGCCATTTGCGGCGCCTGGCCGGAAACCGTGGCGACGATTGCAGATTTGACGCATTCGTAGGCCTTGAGTTCATATTTTGCCGCATGCTCCAGAGCAATGGAGGTCGGGCCAACGAATCCATACCCCATCCAGATACCCAGAAAAGTCCCGACCAGGGCGGCCGCCACGCTCAAACCGATTCGCTCGGGCCCTTCGCTGAGGAAGTTCATAGTGATTACGATACCCAGAACGGCCGCCACGATCCCCAGGCCCGGAAGAGCATCCGCGATCTTGTTGACCGCGTGGGCAGGCTCCTCAAGCTCGTGCTGCCGGTTTTCGATTTCGTTTTCCATCATGCCTTCCAGCTCATGGGTTGCCATGTTGCCGGAGCTGATAATGCGCAGATAATCGGTAATGAAGTCCAGCAAATGTTTCGATTTCATGATGGCGGGATAACGGCTGAAAATCTGGCTGGACTCCGGATTATCGATATCCTCTTCAATGGCCATAACACCCTGCTTGCGGGACTTGTCGAAAACCTCGTAAAGCAGGCTGAGCAGGTCCATGTAGTAAGACTTGTTGAACGGTGAACCCGTCAACAACCGGAGGCAGGCCTGGAACACCTCTTTTACCGTGTGCAACGGGTTGGCAATAACGAAAGAGCCCACCGCCGCACCACCAATGATCAGTATCTCTGTTGGCTGCCACAATACGGCCAGATTGCCGCCATGAAGGACATAGCCCCCCAATACGCTCGCAATAACAACCACAGCTCCGATAATCAATAACATGGTGTCTAAGCACGCCTTTTGGTGGTTTTCGGCCGCAGCCGGTTACGGCCCGGGCTCCCCCCGGGACGATCCAGATCATAGCAAGCATCAACAAGGACAGCGAAGGTGTGAAACAATTTCTATACACGCGACCGGATTTGATAAACTACCGCGCTTTAAGATTGCAAGGGTTATCCCGAATGCTTGATAAACTGTTTGTTTTGAGCCAATACGTCACACCTCAACTGGCGGTTTCCCGCCTGGCTGGCCGCCTCGCCGACAGCGAAGGCTCGCCGGCCCTGAAAAATCGCGTGATCAAATGGTTTATCGGCCGCTACGGGGTAAACATGAACGAAGCCGCCGAGCCGGACTTCACCGCTTACCCTTCCTTTAACGCCTTTTTCACCAGGGCCCTGAAACCCGGTGCCCGAACCATCGACCCGGCCCCCAAAACGCTGACCAGCCCGGTAGACGGCGCAATCAGCCAGATCGGCCAGGTCAGCACCGACCGGGTCTTCCAGGCGAAAGGGCAGTCCTTCAGCCTGACCGAATTACTCGGCGGAGACGACAAACGGGCCGAAGCCTTCCGGGAAGGCGAATTCGCCACCATTTACCTCTCCCCCAGCGATTACCACCGCATTCATATGCCTCTGGCCGGCACCCTCAAAGAGATGGTTTACGTGCCCGGCAAGCTTTTCTCGGTAAACCCGGTGACCGCAGAACACGTGCCCAACCTGTTCGCACGGAACGAACGGGTGGCTTGCCTGTTTGATACCGAGGCCGGGCCCATGGCCATGGTGCTGGTTGGTGCCATGATCGTCGGCAGCGTCGAAACCAGCTGGGCGGGCGTGGTTGCTCCCAATTCCGCCGGCGTTGCACACTGGCAGTACAGTGGCGATGACGCCGTGCATTTTCAGAAGGGAGACGAAATGGGCCGCTTCCGCCTGGGCTCCACCGTGGTGCTGGTGATGCCGAAAGGCGCGGTCACCTGGAGCCCGAACCAGGTGGCAGAAAAAACCGTTCGCCTGGGTGAAGCCTTTGGCAATCTGAGCGCCGACTAACGGCGCTCAGGCGCGCTCAAGCGGGAAAGCCATAACATCCTGTATATCCGTGGCGCCCATTTTCAGCATCAATAAACGGTCCAGCCCCAGGGCCACGCCTGCACAGTCGGGCAGCCCGGCATCCAGAGCCGCCAGAAACGCGGTGTCCAACCCCATCTCTGGTTTGCCACCGGCTTTGCGGAGCCGGTTATCCGTTGTAAAACGCGCCCGCTGGTCAGCCGGGTCCGTCAGTTCCCAATAGCCATTGCACAGCTCAAGCCCTTTTATATAAAGCTCGAAGCGGTGCGCCACGGGGTGCCCCTGTTCCTCGGACACCCGGGCCAGAGCGGCCTGGGATGCCGGATAACGATGAATGAACACCGGCGCATCCTGCCCAAGACCCGGTTCAACCACAAAGCTCATGACCAGGTCGAGGCAGTCGTCACGACTCAGGTCAGCCACTTGCCCGGGCTCGAGCCACTGTTCGCAGTAGCGGCTCAAATGGCGATCGCTGATGGTCATCGGATCAATGCCCGCCTGAACCCGCATGGCCTCACGATAACCCAGAACGGCAGGCCGTGGGCACTCAAGCCAACCACACACCAGGTCAGCCACCTCCTCCATTAACTGGCCATCGTTCATACCAACCCGATACCACTCCAGCAGCGAAAATTCCGGGTTGTGCCGGCGTCCGCGTTCGCCGTTACGAAACGCCCGGGCCACCTGGAAAATGGACCCCGAGCCTGCCGCCAGCAACCGCTTCATGTGATATTCCGGAGAGGTCTGCAACCAGCCTCCGCGAACACCTGCCGCATCAACCGCTGCCGGTATACCATCAAGGTTTACATCAGTAACGCCGTAACGCCCCAGAACCGGGGTTTCCACCTCAAGCACCTGCCGTTCATGAAAAAAGCCGCGCACATACGCCAGAAGCTGTGCACGGCTCTCGAGAACGGCCCGTGAGGCAGCAGGCTGCCAGACAGGACGATCAGTCATGGTCGAAAATCAGCTGCTTTTTACGCGGTTAACATACTCGCCGGAACGGGTATCCACCTTCAGCACTTCCCCGATGGTAATGAACAGGGGTACGTTAACAACGGCGCCCGTCGACAGGGTGGCCGGTTTGGAACCGCCCTGGGCGGTATCGCCTTTCATGCCGGGATCGGTATCGACCACTTCCAGTTCGACAAAGTTCGGCGGCGTAACCGAGAGCGGCGCGCCGTTGTACAGCGTAACGGTGTAAACATCTTGCTCTTTCAGCCACTTAACCGTATCTCCAACAGCTTTGGCGTCGGCAGGATACTGCTCGAATGAACCGTCCGTCAGCATGAAATGCCAGAACTCACCGTCGGTATACAGGTACTCCATGTCCTGCTCGAGAACATCGGCTGCCTCCAGCGATTCGCCCGACTTGAACGTACGCTCCCACACCCGATTGGTCATCAGGTTACGCAGTTTAACCCGGTTGAAGGCCTGGCCCTTGCCCGGCTTGACGAATTCGTTTTCGAGCATGATGCAAGGATCGCCATCCAGCAAAACCTTGAGACCGCCGCGAAATTCGTTGGTAGAATATGAAGCCATGAAATGTCCACCTGACAGACTGTCGTTAAAATTTCAAAGGTCGCTATGATACAGCGAACCCCCGCCCGTATAGAAGCCCGCGATGCTTCCCGCTCTCCGGAGGTCTCCGGAGATGGCGTTGTGCAGCCGCACTGGCAACAGATTCTGAGCCAGTCAATAACCACACCGGAGCAACTGCTGGGCCGTCTTGGGCTGTCTCCGGCGGATTTCTACGAGGGTGCAGCCTCCGGCCACAAGCTTTTCCCGATTCGGGTCCCCGAGCCCTACCTGGCCCGCATAGAGCCCGGCAACCCGGACGATCCGCTACTCCGGCAGGTGCTACCGGTTGCCGATGAAACAAAAACACAGCCCGGGTTCGTGTCTGACCCACTGGAGGAAGCAGCCGCCATCCAGACCACCGGGCTGATCCGCAAATACACCAGCCGTGCACTGCTGATGGTAACCGGCCAATGCGCCATTAACTGCCGATACTGCTTTCGACGGCATTTCCCGTATGGTGATCACCGGCTGGGGCCGGACGACCGGCAACAGGTTACCGACAGCCTGATGGCCAGCCCGGACATCAACGAAGTCATTCTGAGCGGAGGCGACCCCCTGGCGGTGAACGACCGTTTGCTCGCACAGTGGTCGGATTTACTCGACTCAGTGCCCCATCTTCGCAGGCTCCGCATTCACTCCCGATTGCCGGTGGTGGTGCCGCAGCGCGTCTGTGATGCAATGATTGAGTGGCTTGCCGGCAGCAGACTGCAGAAAATACTGGTCCTGCACGTAAACCACCCTTCAGAAATTGACCAGGCCACACGCCAGGCTCTCAGGCGGCTCGCTGATGCCGGAGTAACGCTGCTTAACCAGAGCGTTATCCTCAAGGGGGTCAACGATAGCAGCGAAACCCTGTCGGCATTGAGCGAGACCCTGTTCGAAGCCGGGGTGATGCCATATTACCTGCACGCCTTCGACCCGGTGTCCGGTGCCCAGCACTTTGATGTCAGCGATACCAGGGCGGTGGGCCTGGTAAATGAAATGCTGGAACAACTGCCGGGGTTTCTGGTTCCGCGACTGGTGAGGGAACTGCCTGGGCGAGCCAGTAAAACGCCTCTGGGCCTGGGTTCGTGAGGCCTGTCGCAAAAGCTGACCCTTTTTCACTTGTCAAAGATTGTCAACTCGTGATCTTCTCGCTTTTTGTTGTTGCTTTGCTATCTTAAAGTTCAATATCCACAAACAATAACAACCTGTATTTTCGGTGTTTTAGCGGAATTAAAACCAACGCAGTCCCGACATTGGCGTGACAACATGGATGGCAGAATCCTGAAACCAGAACTCAAGGTTCCTGAACAGAAAACGGCGAGCCTGTCGTTTTGCGACACCAACCCGAAAGCTTTTCGCATCTGGGCCAACCAGTTGCCTATGGCAAACATTGGTGAAGCCTCGCGCCAGCTCTACCATGCGATCATCGAGCTGAACCAGCTGTTCGTTTCGCCGCTCCAGCGTCTGCAGTTTCTGGAAATCGTGCGCGACAAAATCCATTTTGTCTGCAACGAACTGTCGCGTCATTTTCTCGGGCTTGCCGTGGCATTGCCCGAAAAACAGCGAAAAATCGCCAATCTGACCCAGGCTCTACAGCTGCACCTGTCCGCAGGCTACAAGCTGTGCCTGCTCGAGTACATTGACAACGGCGGCGTAGACAAGCACCGCCGCCAGATCGCAACCACCATCCACCGCGCGATTTCTGAACTGGCGGCCACCATATTGCGATCGCACCAACTTTACTGCCCAAGCCCGGCCAACAGCTGGCTGGAATGCCACAGACTGTTCCGGTTTGCCTATCGGAACAAACTGGCGGACCAGGAAGTGGATGACGACACCCTGAGCCACCGGCGTGCCAGCACGGTGGGTGACAGCTACAAACGCATTCTTTTACTGGGCTGTGCACGGCCGAATCAGCTACGCCAGGCAGAACTGACTCTGGTATACGAGCTGTTTGAATCCTGGACCGAGTACAGTCAATGCGCCCCGGACCTGGGGCCGGACAGCCTGTTTGTGCTCAACATGGAAAAAGACGCGCCCCCGGTGTATCGGAGCCTGCTGGACAACACGCCGGGCAGCGAGAGCTTCAGCTTTGATACCCGGGAGCTTTCCAGCCTGCTGGCCGAGACACTGCACGCCAGGCGCCATGACACCCAGGAATCTCCGACCCTGCGGATTTCATCGAAAGTCAGCGACACCCTGCTTACCCACATGAGCCAGGCACTGGGCATCCTGGCCAAGCGTAATTTCAACCGCATTGCCAGCCAGGGCACCCTTGAAGTGTGTGTCGGCCTGACCTCAGCGCATTATTTCGTGGCAGGACAGAAAGCATTTGCGGAATTCCTGGATGGCAACGACGATGGCCACCACGAGACGGACAACCGGTTCATCCGCACCGCCAACCGCAAAGCCGATGCCTGGTCCGGCGCCCATGATGCCGCTCCCAATGAAGACCGGCTGCACGCGGCCGATGCTCCCATTAATTTCCGCACGGCGGGCGGCAGTCAGTCCCCGAGTGGTCAGGAAAAACACACACCCCGGTCCCATCAGGCGCTGCTGATTAATACCAGTCCGGGAGGCTACTGCGTGGCCTGGGAAAGCAACGTGCCCGCATCACTTCAGGCGGGTGAAATTCTGGGTGTACGGGAGCAACGCTCCCATCCCTGGAGTATTGCCGTGGTTCGCTGGCTGCGCCAGATTCGTAACCAGGGCACCCAGGTAGGCATTGAGCTACTGGCGCCCAGCGCAGCACCGTGTGCCGTGCGCCTGATCCAGAAGGTGGGTAACAGCAGCGAATATCTCCGGGGCCTGTTGCTACCGGAAATCAGCGTGGTCAACCAGGCCGCCACACTTCTCACTCCGCGCCTGCCCTTCCAGACCGGCAGCCGGATCACCCTGCTGCATGACGGCCGGGAAGATCAGGGCCAGCTACTGAAAAAGGTATCGGCCACCGGCAGCATCAGCCAGTTCGAACTGAAGCTTCATAGCCCGGCCGTGCCAACGGGCGATAGAGGAACCCCGCCCTCCACCCCGGGCGCCACGGAGGATGAATTCGATTCACTGTGGCCGTCGCTGTAAATCTTGCGGTTCATCAAGTGTCCGGGCCACCAGGGTTGTTATTGGTGGCCAACCCCTGCATCATTCATCCGTGAATATCCGGCACCACGAGACGTCTGACGAATGCAGAAGAAAAACGCGACCGTACACCTGCTGATTCTTGACCCATCGCAAAACGATGCGGAGTCCATGGTCAGCCTTCTCCGAAACTCAGGTAAGGCAACCCGCGCCCACCGAATCACTTCGGAAGAAGATCTGGAAGAAGCACTCAAGACCGCCAACTGGGACTTGTTGCTGGCACGTGACCTGGACCAGGAGTTCGGCGCAGACGATGCAATTGCCATGGTCAAACGCCTGGACAAAGACATCCCCTTTATTCTGCTCACCGAAGAATACAGCAGAGAGCGCAGCGTCAGCATCATCCGTGCCGGAGCCCAGGATGCGGTGCCCTTCGAATACACCGACCAGCTGGTGCTGGTGGTCAGGCGTGAGTTGGCTGCCCTTGAGGAACGCCGGAAGCGCCGGGTACTGGAATCGCACCTGCGCGAAGCCGAGCAACGTTGCCAGTTGCTGCTTGAAAGCTCCAAAGATGCCATTGCCTACATCAACGATGGAATGCACATCTACGCCAACCAATCCTACATGGAATTCCTTGGCTACGACGACATCGACGAGCTGATCTGCATACCGGTGCTGGACACACTGACACCGGACAGCCAGGAAAAATATAAAGATTTCATGAAAGCCTTTGCCGATGAGCGCAAGGATGGCATGACCCTGAACTGCACCGCCCGCCGCAGCGACGACCATGAGCTGAACGTCACCATGTCGGTTTCCGCGGCCACCTATGACGGCGAAGCGTGTACCCAGATCGTTCTGCAGCCGGAACACAGCGATGCCGAGCTTGAAGAAAAACTGAAGCAGATCAGCAGTCAGGATTTGCTGACCGGGCTCTACAACCGTCAGCACCTGATGCATTCCCTCGCCGAGACGATTGCCACCGCAGGCAAAAACAACCAGACCGGCGCCCTTGCCTACATTGCCCTGGATAACTTCCTGAGCATGAAGGGCATGGTAGGTATTGCCGGTGCCGACCTCCTGCTGGGAGACCTCGCCACCCTGTTGCGTGAACACGCCGGAGAAGAGGTGACGCTGGCGCGCCTGAGTGACGACGCATTCTGCGTAATGTGCCTGCCCTGCGACGAGGTGGGCATGGAGCGCCTGTGCGAGCGAATCCGCAAAGCGGTTGAAGATCATTTATTCGACATCAATGGCCGGACCGTGCCGCTGACGGTTTCCATCGGTATCGCCGCCATCACCGAAAACTCGCCCAAGGCAGAAGAAATGATGGCCCGTGCTCACACGGCCTCGGCAGAAGTCAAAAAACAGGCGGGCCATGAGAGCGGTAACGGCATTATGGTCTACAACCCGGCCGAATACGAGAATCTGGACTCAACCAACTCGGTGGAAGCCATTCTCAAGGCGTTGGACGATAATCGGTTCCGCCTGCTGTTCCAGCCGATTATCAACCTGCGTGGCGAAGGCGAAGAACACTACGAGGCCTTTGTCCGGATGCTCAACAAGGACGACGAAGAAGTTTCTCCCTACGACTTCCTGCCGCCCATGGGCCCCAGCGATACCGCGATCAAAATCGACCGCTGGGTCATCCTGCAGACCATCAAGCAACTGTCCAGCCACCGTTCACGGGGTCACGACACGCGCCTGTTCCTGAACGTCACGGCAGAAACCCTGCAGGACAAAACCTTCACGCCCTGGCTCAGCGTGGCACTCAAGGCCGCCCGTTTGCCGGGCGATTCGCTGATCTTCCAGATTCGCGAGGGCGATGCCAACAAGTATATGAAGCAGGCCAGGGAGTTCGCCAAGGCCGTGCATGAACTCCACAGCAAGGTTTCCATCTCGCAGTTTGGCGGGGCGATCAACCCCTTCAACACGCTCAAACACATCGAAACAGACTACGTGAAAATCGACGGTTCGTTTACCGAAGAAATTCAGAAAAACGACGAAGCGAAAGAGCAGGTCAAGGAAATGGTCAAGAGCCTGCAGAGTGCCGGCAAACTGACGATCATTCCACTGGTGGAAAATGCCGGTGTACTCGCCACGCTGTGGCAGGCGGGGGTCAACTACATCCAGGGTTACTACCTGCAAGCGCCGGTGCCCGAGATGAACTACGATTTCGGCGACAACTGATCAGCGCACGGCGGCACAAAAAAGGGCGAGAAGATTCTCGCCCTTTTTGTTTCAGAGATGGGTATTCTGAAGGGACTGGTTAGTCTCGCTTTCCCGAAAACCGATCAGATACAGAATGGCGTCCAACCCCAGGGTAGAAATGGAGTGGCGCGCCGACTCTTTGACCAGCGGTTTGGCCCTGAAAGCAACGCCCAGACCGGCCTGGCTAAGCATGGGCAGGTCGTTGGCACCGTCGCCGACAGCAATCACCTGCTCCCGGGAGATATGCTCTTTTCCGGCAATTTCCAATAGCAGCTCGGCCTTGCGTTTGCCATCGACAATCTGCCCCTTCACCGCGCCAGTCACCTTACCATCGACAATTTCCAGCTCATTGGCGTAGATGTAGTCAATGCCAAGCTTGCGCTGCAAATGGCGCGCGAAATAGGTGAAGCCACCGGAGAGGATGGCGGTACGATAGCCCAGTGCTTTCAAGCTGCGGATCAGATGCTCGGCGCCCTCGGTCATCCGCAGACGGTTGGCAATCCCCTCCAGCACGGATTCATCGAGCCCCTTAAGCAACGCCAGTCGCTCTGTGAAGCTCTGACTGAAATCGAGCTTACCCTGCATGGCCCGCTCGGTGATGTCGGCAACCTGTTCGCCCACCCCCGCTTCATGGGCCAACTCGTCGATCACTTCTGCTTCGATCAGGGTGGAGTCCATGTCGAACACCACCAGCCGGCGATTACGCCGGAAGATCGAATCCTCCTGGAAGGCGATATCAACGTTCATCTCACCGGCAATGTGCAGGAAATCGGCCCTCAGCTGCTCCAGATCCGAGGGCGTGCCACGCACCGAGAACTCCACGCAGGCAATACGATTCTCGGAGGTATTCAACGATGGTCGGGCCGACAGCCGGGTAATGTTGTCGATATTCAGACCATGGCGGGCGGTAATGGCCGAAACCTTTGCGATCTGCTCCGCCTTGATGTCCCTCGATAACAGGGTCACGATGTAGCAGGCACGGTTTCGCCCCTCCGCCCAAACCTGGTAATCCTGCTCGGTAATCGGCGCAAAATGCACCTGCAGATCCAGCGAGTGAAGGCGAAACAGCAGATCACGGATCACAGGCGATGACTTGGATTCATCGGGGATCTCAATCAGGATACCCCAGGTGAGATGGTCATGAATGACGGCCTGGCCAATGTCCAGAATGCGAACATCGTAGCGCCCCATGATGCCGGTAATTTCCGAGGTCAGGCCGGGCTTGTCACGCCCGGATACATTGATCAGTACCAGTTCACTCACTGTCTGCATTCTCCCCGTTCTGAGCTTCTTCCTGCGCCCGTGCGGCCGAAGGAATCACATCAATACCATCCACACGCTGCAGCCCTCTGGGGAGCTTATGTCCGCGCCGGCCACGTTCGCCCAGATAATGCTCAAGATCACTGAAGCGCAGCCCCAGCTTACGCTTGCCGGCTTTGACTTCGAGCTGGTCATCCTCACCAAACACAGCAACCGCCACCACATACTCCTCACGGTTCTGCACTCGCGCCGAGGGAATACTGATGATCTTGTTGCCTTTGCCCTTTGCCAACTCAGGCAGTTCGCTCAGCGGAAACACCAGCATTCGCCCTTCGTTCGAAATGGCCGCAAGATACAGCCGGGACGCCGTCTCCGGGATCGATACCGGTGGCATGATCCGGGCTCCCTTTGGCACGCTGACGACAGCCTTGCCTGCCCGGTTTTTGCTGATCATGTCATTCAGCGACGTCACAAATCCGTAACCGCCATCGGTGATCAGCAACGTCTTGCGTTCCGGGTTCCCCATCAACAAGCCGGAGAACGTGGCACCCGACGGTGGGTTGATCCGGCCGGTGAGCGGCTCACCCTGCCCCCGCGCCGAGGGGAGGCTGTGGGCCATCAGCGAGTAAGCCCGCCCGGTCGAATCCAGGAAAATCGCCTGCTGGTTATTGCGCCCGCGGGCCGCCAGGGCAAAACGGTCGCCGGATTTGTAGCTGAGCCCGCCAGGATCGATGTCGTGCCCTTTGGCAGCACGAACCCAGCCCTTATCGGACAACACAACGGTCACCGGGTCGTTGGACACCAGATCGGTCTCACTGAATGCCCGAGCTTCTTCACGCTCAACAATGGGCGAGCGACGGTCATCGCCGAAGGTCTCGGCGTCCTGTTTCAGCTCGGTTTTGATCAACTCCCGCAGCCGGTCCTCGGAACCCAGGATAGCCTGCAGCTCATCCCGCTCTGCCGACAGTTCGTCCTGCTCGCCGCGGATTTTCATTTCCTCGAGCTTGGCCAGATGCCGGAGTTTCAATTCCAGAATCGCCTCGGCCTGCTCGGCCGACAAGCCAAAGCGGGCCATCAGCTCGACTTTGGGCTTGTCTTCGGTGCGGATAATTTCGATCACTTCATCAATATTGAGGTAAGCGATCAACAACCCCTCGAGCAGGTGCAAACGCGCCAGCACCTTGTCCAGCCGGTGCTGCAAACGACGCGTTACCGTTGTTCTCCGGAACGCCAGCCATTCCGTAAGAATGGTGTGCAGACCTTTGACACCGGGCCGACCGTCGTTCCCGATCACGTTGATGTTTACCCGGTAGGTCTTCTCCAGGTCGGTGCTGGCAAACAAGTGTGCCATCAGCCCGTCCAGGTCCACCCGATTAGACCGGGGCACAATCACCAGCCGGGTGGGATTCTCGTGATCCGATTCGTCCCGTAGATCCGCCACCATCGGCAGTTTCTTTGCCTGCATTTGCTGGGCAACCTGTTCCAGCACCCGGTTTCCGGATACCTGGTGAGGCAAATCGGTAATCACCACTTCACCGTTCTCGCGAACCCACCGGGCACGCATCCGCAGTGAACCACGACCCGTTTCATACATCTGCCGGAGGTCTTTACGTGGTGTGATGATTTCAGCGCGCGTCGGGAAGTCCGGCCCCTTGATGTGCTCACAGAGCTCATCCACCGAAGCCTCCGGCTGATCAAGCAACCGGATACAGGCGGCCGTGACTTCCCTTACGTTGTGTGGGGGGATATCCGTCGCCATGCCCACGGCAATACCGGTCGTGCCGTTTAACAATACATGGGGCAAACGGGCCGGAAGCACAGACGGCTCTTCCATGGTGCCATCAAAGTTGGGCACCCAGTCCACGGTGCCCTGCCCCAATTCGCTAAGCAGCACCTCTGCAAACGGTGCCAGTCGCGATTCGGTATACCGCATGGCGGCGAAAGATTTCGGATCGTCCGGAGACCCCCAGTTACCCTGGCCATCAACCAGTGGATAGCGGTAAGAAAACGGCTGGGCCATGAGCACCATGGCCTCATAGCAGGCACTGTCGCCGTGGGGGTGAAATTTACCAAGAACATCACCGACGGTACGGGCAGACTTCTTGTATTTGGAGGTGGACTTCAGCCCCAGCTCCGACATGGCGTATACAATCCGCCGCTGTACGGGCTTGAGACCGTCCCCCACGTTGGGCAGGGCACGATCCAGAATAACGTACATGGAATAATCTAGATACGCTTTCTCGGTGTAGTCCCGCAGTGATACCCGCTCGAAACCTTCATCCGTTGTCTGAAACTCTGGCATGGACGCCTCTTTGCCTTGGGTGCCTATCAATGGTGTGGCGCACATTATATGGACGCCGGCTCCGATACACCAATTTCCAATAGCGGAATTCCCGCATGGAGAGTCTGTAAGGTGCGCCGTATTCTCGGCACAGTGATTGGTAAGCCGTTTACTCTCTGAACAAGCGGAAATCTATGAAACCCAACCTCAAAGCCTGCGGGCAAGCCATGGTTACAGCCTTGGTGAATGCGGTTCTGGCCGTTGCCCTGATGCTCCTGGTGGAATTTGCCATCAGCGGCACTTTCCAGGTGCCCAAACCCTACATCTGGGCGGGTGTGCTGATCTGGGCCGTGATCTTCGCCGCTCAGTTTCTCCGCCAGCGCCACCTCTGTCGCGCCTGCGATCAGACAGACCAGCCCTCGGCTACCGAAAATGCGGAAAGCACGAGCAATTCCTGACTCACCACGCAGTGCAATCTGAAAACAGGAAACAACGGAAGGAAACCGGCCCGTGCGAACATGGCCGGCGCCATAAGAACGGCCTCTTGAGGGAGGCTTTAACGAAAAGGCGAAAATAAACAGCCAGACGACTTCCCGAACGGAAACGTCGCCTGGAAGTTCAGTTCCGGTAAGGGTTACTGACGAATACCTTCAACCGAGATTTCAAGTTCAACGGTTTCCGAGGCCTCTCCGAGGTCCATCGGAATTCCGAAATCTTTCAGGCGCAATTCGGTCTCAGCCTCAAACCCCATGCGATAGCCACCCCAGGGGTCCGCACCGTGCCCCAGCATTTCCGCATCCAGAGTGACTTCGCGGGTCACGCCACGCAGGGTCAGATCACCGATAATGTCAGCCTCACCGGCTTCATCAACAATCACCCGCTTGCTTTCGAACGTTGCCTCAGGGAATTCGCTCACGTACAGGAAATCTTCACCGCGCAGGTGCTTGTCGCGCTCTGCGTGATTGCTGTCGACGCTCTCGGTGTCGATGGTCACAGATACTGAACTGTTCTCCGGGTTATCGGCATCGTAGGTAAATTCACCGTCAAAATCGTTGAACCGGCCATATAGCCAGCTGTAGCCCAGATGGGAAATTTTAAAGGTGATGAACTGATGCGCCCCCTGGGTATCAAACGCATAGGTACCACTGTGCTCATCTGCCTGAACCGGGCCGATCATGGCTGCTGAAATAACTGAAGCCAGCAATATTTTCTTCATCGTATACTCCTTTCGAGTTTGGTATGCGTTGTGTAAAACTCAGCGATTGGCCGAGGGTGTCAGGACAATCCGAGCATTCGACGGAGCGTGCTGTCACGATCAATCACATGGTGCTTGAGCGCACCGAGCGCGTGCACTCCCGCCAGGACGACAATCGCCCAGGTAAGCCAGTAATGAACAGCGCCCGCGGTATCCTCGAGCCCCTTAACCTGCCCTGTTACCGACGGAACCGAGAACCAGTCAAACACGTGAATGGCGGATCCATCGGCCGTTGAAATCAGATAACCGCTGATCATGGCGACAAAAATCAGAACATAGAGCAGTCCGTGGGCAACATGAGCGGCCACAATCTCCCAGCGCTTGTGGTTAGGCAGGGGCCGTGGTGCAGGATTGAGCATACGCCAGACTAACCGGACCACCATGACGATAAACAGCAGAATGCCGACGCTGCGATGGATGTCCGGGCCCTGGCGGTACCAGGGATCGTAGTAGGAAAGCCCGACCATCCAGAACCCGAGCGCGAACAGCCCGACGACGGTCACGGCCACGGCCCAGTGCAGTACGATGGCCACCCAGCCATACGCGCCCTCCGAATTTCTTGCCTGCATTAAAACACACGCTCCTTTTACTGATTCTGGTACTGGTATCCGGGCCACTTGGCCCCAAACGTCTCATGATACTGAGATCATAGTCTAGGGGGCGGCAGCACGGGTCAAAACCAAAATGTTTTGGTTGCAACCATCAAATTTTCTGATCATGACGATACCTGTGCAGTTAACACTTGACAGCAACCACTTTGGTCGTATGCGGTTTTACGGATTGCCGGAAATTATCAGCACGATAGACTTTACCCATACTTTTAACCCGCCCCGTCACGGGGCCTCAGTGACCGAGAGGAAACGACATGGAACTTGAATTCGACGAGTCTGTGGTAGTACCCAGCAATAACTGATTCAACACCAGCCCGGTTTCAGCCGGGCTTTCTTTACCCATCTGACCTTACCAAAAGCTACAAACTGTTTCGTCTTTTACCAACTAAGTGGTGGTAATAGCTCCTTTTTTTTGGCAACCTTTCCAATAGTCAAAGTACGATCACCCAGGTTCGGGTGTCGGCGCCAGGGACACAGGCACAGTGGCTAACAGTTTGGCGTTCAGCTTCCGAAGGCGCCAGAGTATTCGTTGAAGGGTACCTTCGCCTATGTCCCACAATCTGTCTGATTCCCTGCCCGCGACGGAAGTAGACCTGCTCTCGCCAATGCTGAACCAGCAGGGGCCAGTCTGGACAGCGGACTTTCGCGGTTTGAAACTGCGCACCGCATTGCAACCGATCTACAGTATTTCCCACAAACGAACGGTCGGCTACGAAGCCCTGATCCGTGCTTTCGATAACGATAACGCGTCGGTGCTGCCCCTCCATCTTTTCGAGCTACCCGCCTCGCAAGCCGAAAATCTGCTGCTGGACCGGCTCTGTCGCTACCTGCACATTCGCAACTACAGCGAGATCAAGGATCAGCTTAACTGGCTGTTCCTGAACGTTTCTCCCCAGGTGGTCACCTCAGGCTCCCAGTCAGATTCGTTTTTCGGCCAACTGCTCGAAAAGACCGGTTTGCCGCCACACCGCATTGTGATGGAGATTGTCGAGCAGCCAACGGATGACGCCGAGAAACTGCGGGACACCGTGGCCTATTACCGCAAGCTGGGCTGCCTGATCGCCATCGATGATTTTGGTGCCGGGCACTCCAATTTCGAGCGCATCTGGAACCTCTCCCCGGATATTGTCAAACTGGACCGAACCCTGCTGACCCGAGCCACCGAAGAGTCTCGCGCAAGGCAGATACTGAACGGGATGGTCTCTCTGCTTCATCAATCAGGCTGTCTGGTATTACTGGAGGGTGTAGAGACGCGTGCTCAGGCGATGATCGCGATTGATGCAGGCGTGGACTTTGTGCAGGGTTTTTATTTTCGGCGCCCCTGCCTGGAACTGGATGAACTGCCCCAGGCGACCACCAATTTCGAGGATTTGCTGGAGGAATATAAAAGCAGCAAACAGATTAGCCACGACCCGACACAATTGGTGGTCAACCACTTCACCGAGCCGTTCAGGCGGGTCATCGAGCGCCTTCAGCAAGGGCTCTCCATGGACCAGGCGTGCTTTGAGTTGCTCGGCCACCATACCGTCTCGCGCTGCTATCTGGTCGACGACAACGGTGTTCAGCTTGAAGACACGCTGGTTTCAGACCGCGCCGTTGAAAAACAGGACCCCCGATTCCGCCCTCTCGAAAACACCAGCAGCGCAGACTGGTTTCGCCAGCAATACCTCCGCCAGGCTCTGGCCCAGCCCGAGAGCATTCACGTCACCGCACCCTACCTTTGCGTAACCGGCGCTTATATGTGCGTAACCCTGTCACTGGCCTTTTATCTGGAAGGACAACTCCGGGTGCTGTGCTGCGATATTCTGGCCAACACGGATCACAATCCGTAAACCACAGCAATAACCGCAACGGTAACAACGCCCACCAGCAGGTTCATGGGCAGCCCAACCTTCACAAAATCGGAAAACCGATAGCCGCCAGGGCCGAATACCATCATGTTGGTTTGATAACCCAGTGGCGTGGCGAAGCTCGCCGAGGCGGCCATCATCACGGCGATGACAAAGGGTTCCGCAGGCACGCCCATACTGCCAGTCATCGAGAGCACTACGGGAATCACCAGCACGGCAGCCGCGTTGTTGGTGATCACTTCGGTCAGAAAAGACACCGCGCAGTAAACCAGAAACAGCGTGAGCAGAACCTCACCCGAACTGAAGGCCAGAATTCTCTCGGCCATGAAGGCCGCCGCCCCGGTTTCTTCCAGGGCCGCCCCCAGCGCAAAGGAGGCCGCGATCGTCAGAATCACCGGCACATCGACCGATTTCTGGGCCTGGCCCACCGAGCAGCAGCCGGAGAGGATCATCAAAGAGGCCCCCAGCAAGGCGGCGTTGAGCATACTCATCACGCCGCAAGCTGCCAACCCAACCAGTACCAGAAGGATACCCCACGAAAGCCAGGCCCGGTCATGCCGGGGCGTTTCCGTTTCCAGGTCGTTGATGAGCAGAAAATCCTTGTTGTAACGCTGGCGACTGACGAACGCCGGTCGCGCTTCCAACAGCAACACATCACCGGGTTTCAGGCGGATATTGCCCAGATTTCCCGACACTCGCTCTCCACCTCGGGCCACCGCCAGCACCACGGCACCGTAACGATCCCGGAACCTTGCGTCCCGGATGGTCAGCCCCAGCACATCCGATTGCGGAGACAGCGCGGCTTCCACCAGGCGACGCTCTGCCCGATCCTGACTGAGGCTGGGCTCGTCGTCGTGAACCGATGGCACAATGCCATTGATGCGCAACAGGTCTGAAATCGCCTGGGTGTCGCCGGCAAATACCAGACGATCCCCGCCACGCAGCCGTTCTTCCGAGGGCACCGCCGTGACCACGCTGCCATCCCGCTCGATTTCCACCAGATACAATCGCTCCAGCTCCCGCAAGCCGGCTTCGCCCACGGTCTTGCCCACCAGCGGCCCCTCAAAGGACACCGCCACTTCCAGCGTAAACTCGCGCATGGAGCCAAACTTCTGCTGGTCTTTACGATCGGGCAACAGCCGCGGCATCACCAGAAGCATGACCGCCAGGCCAATGATCGCCACGGGTAAACCAACGGCGGTAATGGAGAAAATCGAAAACCCGGCTTCACCGGTCAACTGCTGGTACTGCCCGTTAACAACCAGATTGGTGCTGGTGCCAATCAGCGTCAGCGTGCCACCCAGGATGGCAGAGTAACTCAGAGGGATCATCAGCTTTGAGGGCGCAATACCGATTTTTCGGGACCAGGCATGTACCGCTGGAATCATGGTGGCAACCACGGGGGTGTTATTGAGAAAACCACTCAACAACGAGACTGGCAGGGCAATGCGGGCCTGGGCAGAGCGAACCGATTTCGGATTGCGTAGCAGGTGATTGACCAGCAAATCGACACCACCGGAATGATGGATGCCGGCGGCCACCACGAACATCGCCACCACCGTGATCAGGCCACTGTTGCTGAAACCGGCCAGCGCCTCGTCGGCGGACACAATGCCACTGGCACTGAGCACCACCAGCACCGTCATCATGACCAGATGCGGCGCAAAGCGACCTGAACTCATCAATAAAAGGGCGGCCAGTGCCAGGCCCAGGGAAAACCATCCTTGCCAGTCCATAACTCGGTCTTTTCCGGTGTAAAAGCTGGCAGGATAGCGAGGCAGAGCAATTCTGAGAAAGAATAACTATCGATTTTTATAGCACTTTAAAGAATATCAGACCGCAATGTCCGCCATATTCCCATAGGCCTCAAGCCAGGCTCGGCGATCCGACGCGCGCTTCTTGCCCAGCAGCATATCCATCCGCTCGTCGGTATCATCGCCCTCTTCCAGCGTAAGCATAACCAGCCGACGGGTATCCGGGGCCATGGTGGTTTCTCTCAACTGCAGCGGATTCATCTCGCCCAGGCCTTTGAAGCGCGTGACCTGGATCTTGCCTTTCCGCTTTTCCGCGGCGAGGCGATCGATGATGCCCTGCTTTTCATGCTCATCCAGGGCATAGAAGGTTTCCTTGCCCAGATCCACCCGGTATAGGGGCGGCATGGCCACAAACACATGGCCCGCGGCCACCAGCGGCCGGAAATGCTTGACGAACAATGCGCAAAGAAGCGTGGCAATATGCAAGCCATCGGAATCTGCATCCGCGAGGATACAGATTTTGTTGTAACGCAGGCCGGCGAGGTCATCGGAACTCGGATCGACCCCAATCGCAACCGCAATGTCATGAACTTCCTGGGACGCCAGGATTTCGCTGGAATCCACTTCCCAGGTATTGAGGATTTTACCTCTCAGCGGCATCACAGCCTGAAACTCCCGATCCCGGGCCTGCTTGGCCGAACCACCGGCAGAATCCCCCTCGACCAGGAACAGTTCAGAACGCGTGGCGTCAGCGCCCGAACAATCCGCCAGCTTGCCAGGCAGCGCCGGGCCCGAGGTGACTTTCTTTCGTGCCACTTTTTTGCTGGCCCGCAGCCGCCGCTGGGCATTGCTGATAAACAACTCAGCCAGGGCCTCGGCAATATCGGTATGCTGGTTCAACCACAGGCTGAAGGCATCTTTCACCACTCCGGAAACAAACGCCGCCGCCTCCCGGGAAGAGAGCCGTTCCTTGGTCTGGCCCGAGAACTGGGGCTCCTGCATTTTGAAGGAGAGAACGTAGGCTACCCGCTCCCAGATATCCTCGGGCGACAATTTCACGCCCCGGGGCAGCAGATTGCGAAACTCACAGAACTCGCGCATGGCTTCCAGCAACCCGGTACGCAGGCCATTAACATGGGTACCACCCTGCGCCGTCGGAATCAGGTTCACGTAGCTTTCCAGAACGGCGTCGCCCCCTTCGGGCAACCACTGGATGGCCCAATCCACGGCTTCTTTGTTACCAGAGAAGCTGCCGGTGAATGGTTCCAGCGGCACCGCCTCAATATCGGCCAGTGCACTGCGCAGATAGTCCCGCAGGCCATCTTCGTAACACCACTCGTCTTTCTCGCCCGTTTTCTCCTGCAGGAAGGTCACCGTCAGGCCCGGGCAGAGCACCGCCTTGGCACGCAGGTTATGGCGCAGACGGCTAACCGAAAAGTTGGGACTGTCAAAGTAACCGGAGTCCGGTGTGAACTTGAGCCGGGTACCGGTGTTGCGCTTGCCCACGGTATCGATCACTTCCAGTTCGGACGCTTTGTCGCCATTGGCAAACGTCATCCGATGAACCTGACCGTCCCGTTTGATGGTGATTTCAAGATGGGTCGACAGGGCGTTTACGACGGAAACCCCCACACCGTGCAACCCGCCGGAGAAGTTATAATTGCCCTGGGAGAACTTGCCGCCCGCGTGCAGCCTGGAAAGAATCAGCTCAACCCCGGGCAGGCCCTCCTCTTTATGGAGATCCACGGGCATTCCCCGCCCGTCGTCCTCGACGCTCAGTGAGTTATCACTGTACAGAACAACCTCGATCTTCCGGGCATGACCGGCCAGCGCTTCATCAACACTGTTATCGATAACTTCCTGCGCCAGGTGGTTCGGCCGCGATGTATCGGTGTACATACCCGGGCGCTTGCGCACCGGATCAAGGCCGCTCAGGACTTCAATGGAATCGGCGTTGTACTGTTGCTCGCTCATAGGACTGGCGTGGCTCCGCAAATGATCGTTGCGCCATAGCTTAGGGATTCAGGCTGAAAGATCAACGGTTGTTTTGTGGTGGCGCCAAGTGGGTCAGTGTTCAAGTTTGCGGACCAGAGCCTCTTCAGTCACGCCCGACACTGTGATCTGATGCCAATCGCCGGGCTCAACCGCCAGCACCACGCACGGCGAGGTAATTACCTGAGCCACCATTCTGTCCGGCGCCGGTTCCCGCACCCGCATATGCAGTGCCAGGGTTTGCCCCTGCCGATGGGCGCGATTCAGGCCAATACTGTATCCCGCGGTTGGCTTCTGGCCGAGGGTGACCAGCACCAGAGCTTCCTGCTCCAGTGCAACCTTGCGCACCGCATCCGTGGCCATGTTCTGGCCGCTGACATCCAACAGGGCCTCGCGTTCCGCTTCTGAACGCACAAACGCCACGCCCGGACCGGTGAGGCCACAATGGGCCGACTGGGTAATCTGGCGCACGTTCACAATTCCAGCGGTTTCCGCACTGCCAGTGGCACTGCAGGCGCCTAACAGCAGCGAGGCTGCAAGTGTGACAAGACATTGAGCGAGGGCCTTATTCATCGGACCGATTTCACTCCGTTGTCGGGTGCAGGATCAGGCCCGGCCTGCAATATCTTGTAACCTTTGAAGCCGGGCCTGGGAAGGATATCGGGGGTGGCACTGGAAATGGTCGGGCGCGAGAAACTGGTGGTCATCCGGATATCCGACAGGTCCGACTCCCCGGTGATAGACACCACCTCTCTAAGGCCAGCCACGGGGTATTCCGCGCAAGCCTCTCCCGGCTGGCAGATCAGGCCGTCGCCATCGTGGTCGGTTCCGGCCACCAGATAATATTTACCCGGACGAACCTCGTTCAGGCGCCTGGGTTCTTCGCCGTCATCGAACTCGAACCGGAAGGGGTACTGGCCGGCATCGGCGTTTACCACCACCTGGGATTCTGCCAGATAGAAGCCGCGATCATCGGGTTCGGTATTGACCAGCAGCACAAAGTGTCGACCGGCATTTCTGGCTTCCTGATCGCTGATCAACTGGCCAACCGCGGGAATGGAGAGCGTTTCAGGCCCACCGGTCCCCGTCGCGTAGGTCACCTCGATGCTGCCCCGGGCGGCTTCACCGGCAACAAGGCGCTCCCTGAGCAGCGATACCGTCAACGAGTACGGCTGTGAGGTCAGGCTGCCCGATGTCACCTCAAGCCAATCCGGCAGGCGCCCGACAGCGATATCAGAGACCGAACCATTGCCGAAAACATTCAGCTCAACGCGCTGCCGGTCTTTCCCCTCGCTGCTGAGTGACACCACGGCCGGAGAGGCGGAAAGCACCGTACCGGTAAGACCATCGGCAGCGGCGGATACGGCTTTTGCCGCATCAACCAGACCATACCCCAGCGCGTCATTTCGGCTACCATTACCATCGGTCAGATCCCCGGCAATCAGGTGTCTCATCACCGTGCCCTGATTCAAAGCCGGGTCCACTTGTTTCATCAACGCCAGCACGGCGGCCACATGAGGCGCGGCCATCGATGTACCCTGAAGCCCCCGATAGCCAGCACGGAATCCTGTGGTGGTGCGCTCGCCACTGGTACTCCATACCACGTCCGAACTGCCATCCAGGTTGCCATCGCGGCTCGCATCGCCCCCCGGCGCAGCGAGATCGATCCAGCTGCCAAAGTTCGAGTAACCGGCGAGATTACCAGCGCCGTCGACGGCACTGACAGCCAGCACAGAAGGCGAGGCCGCCGGATAGGATTTCACCGATGTCGACGAATTACCCGCCGCAGCAACGAACAGCACCCCATTGTCGACTCCGTTTTGCAGCGCAGACTCCAGCTGACCAATCTCCGGCAACCCTCCAAGGCTCATGTTCACCACATCGGCTCGCCCCTCTTCGACCACCCAGTTAATGGCGGCAATCAGGTCGGAGGCGGCACCTGTGCCACCCTCGCCCAGCACGCGAACCGGGACAATCCCCGCGCCAAAGGCCACGCCGCCTATGCCTTCTTGATTGATCACCGCGCCGACCGTGCCTGCCACATGGGTGCCATGAAAAACATCACCACCCACGCTGTTACCCGGATCCGCAGGGTTACTGTCATTATCAACAAAGTCACGACCACCCCGCACGTTCAAAGCCAGATCCGGATGCCACCCGGTAGTCAGCCTGAGTAAGCCCGTATCCAGAACCGCAACATCCACCGGGGCTCCCCCATTCGGCACCAGCTGCCACGCTGCCGGCCCGTTGATCAGCCCGTAGTGCCACTGGCGGGGGTAACCCGGCTCATTAATCGGCGTACCGGCTTCCTGCTGGGCCTGCACCCGATAATCTGGCTGCACCTCGGCAGCCCCCGGGTGGCGGCGCAATTCACGAATCCATTCCAGGGTTTCGCGTTTGGCGGCATCGGGCGTGTTATTCAGAGCCGATGGCACAGTCCTCGCCATTAACCAGCTTGCCCCACCCAGATGTCTGGAAGTGACGCCCGAATCAACAGCTATAACGCTTTGCTGGCCTGACTGACCAACCAAAGTGACCAGAGCATGGTTTTCGACAAAATCGTGGTCGACCCACTCAAAAGAAAGATTGTCAGCCGTCATACCGGCGGTTTTTGCCAGGATGTACCGGGCAGGCCGGGCGTCCCGGGTGCCGACCGTGACCGTATACTCCCGCGCCTCGGTAAAGCCGGTTAGTCGGGCGGTACCACCAATAGTGGCCGTATCGGCGGCACCGGTGTCCAGTCTCAGCTCCAGTTCGGGATCCCCCAGACAACTGCCAAAGCTCTGTAGCACCAGAGTCTCACCCGGGGCAAGGGGCACTCTGAACGTATCGGTTGCGTCCGCCGAGTACGACAGGTCCTGACAGTCCGATCGGCCAACCGGATAAAAACCGCTACCGCCGCTCACATACCCCGCCATCACAAAGTTTTCCGGCAGCCTCTGGGCCCCCGAGGCGGGCGCGGCGCCCTCAAGCCCCAGCTGATCCATCGTATCCTGATCCACCCGGCTGTTGGCCTCAATGCTGATCACGCCGGAAAGCGGGCTGGGCGGAGCGATGGGGGCGACGGCATCGGAGCTGCCAGACCCACCGCCGCAGCCGGCGAGCAATGTCATCCCTGACACCAGAACAAAAGGAAGAATCGATAATCTCACGGCTTCTCTCGTTGTCTTTTATTGAACTTCTCTGCAGAGTATACGGCCAGCCATCCCTGATCGACCTGCGCCATATTTACGCCGATACCCATGAAAAAACCCGCGAGCTGCAGCCACGCGGGTTCTCTCATACTACTTTGCTTTCAATGGCCTTACCAAACGTAGAAAAACATGGGCACAAAGGCCACCAGCAGCAGTGTCGGAATCATAACCGCCAGCGGCAGCAGCAGGCGTTCATACCGGTGCCAGAAGCTGCCCGTGCGCTCAGCCGCCAGTACCTCGGTCTCGCCAACCACTTGCCGGGTCAGAAGGTGGTTCAGAGCCACCGGCGGACTGAGATAGCCGAGTTCAAAGGCCACCAGGCACACAATCCAGAAGTGCAACGGATCAATGCCAATCTGCAGCGCCGGCTGGGCGATGGTGGCTGATACCAGAATCACTGCCCCGAACGGATCCATAACCATGCCGATAACCGTCAGCATAACCACAATCACCAGCATGGCAATCCACGGGCTGGTCAGATCTTCAGGGAACAGTGCATGCACGATATCGGAGCGTTCCAGGATGCCGCCCAGGCAAATCGAGAAGCCTATCAAAGCCAGCAAGGCGCCAATGTGCACGGCCGAGTCGCTGGCGGCCGCCGTGCTTCGGGCAAAGAAAGCGCCCGTGCGACTCTGGCCGGCATCCCGGCTATTGCGGCCCGCGTCCATGGCCACCAGCGCCAGCATAACCAGAGGCAGAATGAGTGGCGCACTGTACTCGTTGAACTGCAGACCCAGGATCGCCCAGATAGCCAGGATTACCGAAGCCGCCGTCAAAACGTACGGCAGCAGGGGGCGCAGCTCCAGGACAGCCGCACGGAAGGCACTCGGTGCCGGCCGGGGCTTCCAGTTGCCCTCGGTTTTGCACACGATGATCGAGAACAGCGTGGCCGACATGATGAATACCCAGAAGCCCCAGCCATACATCTCGGTTGTGGTCACTTCTTTATTAAGCGCGGCAACAACCACAATCAGCAAACAGGGGTTGAGCACCACCCCCAGACTGCCCGACATGGCGGTAGTCGCCAGTGACAACTGGCGCCCGGCGCCGGCCCGACGGAGTTCATCGTAAACCACCCCGCCCACGGCCAGAATAAAAATACCGGAAGCCCCGGTAAACGCTGTCGGGAAGGCCGTCGCGAAGATAATCACCGAAGCCAGCAAAGGTGCGGGCAGATTAAACGGCTTGACCAGGTTCAGCAGCAATTCCGGAACCCGGGTTTGTTTGAGCATCATCCCCACCAGCACATACAGGCCGATATTGATGAACATTGAGGACAGGTTCGACATCATGCCGAAATAGATGGCAAGACCCGACGCGTAGCCATCCACAAAAAAGAAATAGCTCATGGCAATAAGGCCCATGGTGCAATACAGCGGCACCACCAGCCCTGAAGACAAGGCCAGACTGCCGGCACGCATCCGCTCCGGCACATACACGAACCGCACCGCATTGATGATCATGAAAACCCCGAATACGCCCCCCCAGGCATATTGCAACACCATGGTTGTGTCGGCCCCCGGAGATTGGGCAAGACGCCCTGTATAGGCATTCAGCGACAAGATCATCAGGCCATTCACCGTAAACTGGACGGCCTGACTGAAACGCCATTCAGCCCGGTTCCGGGGCAGGCGCAGGGCAATGTGGTCGGCATCCAGGGCGGCAATAGCTGCGGCCAGGGCAAACATACCAATAAACAGGAACTTGGTCAGGTCGATATTATCCAGCAGGAAATCCGCCAGGCCCTGCTCCACGGTTTTATACACTCCGAGTGCCCAGGTGGCGTGTTTCTGATTCTCTGCAAACTGCAAGTGGCGCTGTTCGCAGAGCTCCAGGTTACGCTGCAAGGACTGCCGGATTGCCTCGGGGTTCGGTGGAGAACTGAACAGATCGTCCGGGTCCGGCTTGTACGCCTGAACCCGTCGTTCAACCTCCGTGTCGATATCCATGAACAGGTTACAGGTGGGCTCAGTCGCATCCGGATTGAGCAGGTAGTAGTTGGGCCATACCTGCTCGCCTACCCACAACAAACGGGAATGCAGCGAATTGCCCATCCCCAGAAGCAGAGTGGCCAGAAGCAAAGCCAGCAGAACCACCCCGTGCAAACGGTGCACGGGATAAAGGGTTCTCACACCCGTAGCAGTCATTGCACGCCAGTTCATGATCAGGCTCCCCGTTTATTCCCGGTTATCCGCTGTGCACTCTGAGGCACCGGGATTGCTGGCGCACCGGATTTTGCTGAGCAGGCTCAGCATTTTCGGGTGATACACGCTGGGCGCGCCATCGACACCGTCACGCATTTCCAGACGGTTCTGGCGGAACATCTCCTGATAACCGACGATGTCCTTTTCCGGAATCCGCAGCCACTGCGCATCCGGAATGGCGCTCTCCTGACTCTCGATCAGGTTCATGGCCTGTGGGTACATACCCCAGGCAACTTCACGGGCTTTCTGGGCGGTGTCATCGCCGACCACCTCATCACGGGCAATAATCTGGATGGTCAGTTGCGCCAGCGGATAGTCAACAATACCGCCCTGGTCACCAATGCCTTTGTAAAGTTCCAGCGCCTGATACGCGAACGCCGGGGCATAAGCGGTATCCACCGAGCCATTATTGAACTTACCGGCAAAGTTGGTGATGTCCGAGGGCACCACTGTCGCCTTGACATAGTTCACCATGTGAATGGCGTCTTTCTGATAATCCAGCGTGGCAATCCGCTTGCCCGCCAACTCGCCTGCAGTATCTATCTCACGGTCATTCACGAACAGGTAGCCGGCACCCGCCGGCACGATACCCAGCACTTCGTAATCACCATCTTTCATCAGGGAGGCGGCTTTGGGCTGGGCCAGAGTGGCCAGCAGGGTTTTCAGGTCACTGTAGGTGGGCAACGCACCCACGGCACTGATGCTCCCGGTAAAGCGGTTGAATGGCCGGATACGGATATCCGTGGCGGCCACGGCGTCGCACTGGCCCGCATTAAAATCACCAATGGCCACGCCCTCATCGGTGTAGGGCTTGAGCTGGAAATCCACCCCGTGGGCTTTCATTTCCAGGGCATAGTCTTTGACCATGTTATACACATCGCCGTTGGCGCCGATGACATCGAACACGCACATGGAAACCGGCTGGGCGGAAGCCAGCGGTGCGGCAACGGCAAGAGACAGGGCTGCGAGGGATTTGCGAATCATGACGACCTCCGGGTCATTCTTGTGGTTTTGGTCATTACGGCAGAGTGGTCTGGACGACCAGCCTCAGAGCAGGCCATCCAGATCCATGGTTTCGACGTTCTCGAGGTCGCGCTCGGGGCTCATCTTGCCGAAAAAGCGCTGCGGGGTGCGGTGGCCATAATGGGTGCTCCAGTGTTTGTCCGAGGCAAACTGGACAACGCCACGGGCGACCTCATCCACCAGCTGGTACTCATCCCACACCTCGATGCGCTCCTCGGCCTCCGCAAAACCGGCGATGGCATCCGCCAGCACGTTCGGACGGCCGAAAGTTTCGGCAGCGACAACCTGAACGGCATAGGACGCACGAATGCCGGATTCAACGCCCAGCTCTGCGCTGTTGTCCAATACCTGCCAGGGGTCTGGCGACAGTTCCGGGCGGGTATCCGGCAACAGCAGCCAGACCAGCGCACGAACAGCATTCGGCAGGCCACCCCATTTTTCATTGTCAACACAGGTGGCGGCACGCTCTGCCTGCGGCGCAATATTGCGGGGAACACCGGCCAGAGCACCGGAGTTGGAGTCGTTCACAATCGCCTGCATACCGGTGAGTAGTCCCAGAAGGAAGGTCAGTTCATCCTGCTCGGTGAACAGAAAAGGGCATTCCAGTGGCTCCGCAGCCGGGTCAAAATCGTAGGCGGCCATAGCCCGTGCAAAGGCTTGGTAGCGGCGTTTGGCCGTCTGCGCGTAGAGCCTTTTGGACACTTCTCGCGCGTCTTTGGCAGCGGGCACCTCGCCCTCATACTCCGCCCGCAAATAACCAAGCTCCGCTTCCCAGGCCCGGTATTCCATGCAGTTAGCCGCCAGCAGCATCAACAATGAGCCGGTTGAATCCGGAGCATCAGTGACCCGGGAAAAGGAGTAGACCAGCGGATCGGTCCCCTCGCCCAGCGCGCAGGCCATCCCGGGGTCAGACATCTGCATGACATAGGGCGTTGCCTCGGATTCCGAATAACTGGACAGCACGACACCGGTGGTGGTGTAGATAGGATTGGCAGAGCAGCCAGCCAGCAGCAGTGCAGAACTGCCCAGTACTGCGCCACGCACGCGAGCCATCATAAGGCCCGCCCGAACAACCATTGAGGAGATCATAATTCGACCTGTCTGACATTATTTTTGTATGTAAGGGATGACGAGAGTTTTTATCACACTTGATGCCCGTCAATCCGTGAACCGGCTCCGAAGCTTTTCAGTCGGGGCCCGAACGTGAGCAAGAATGCGAGGAATGTTGTCAGACAGAAATGGCTTGATTGCCGAAACAGGTATGCCGATCAGGCCAATGGCCTGAGAAAAAGCGGAAAAACCAACATTTAATTGATTTAAAACAACGCACTACCAAAGACACGCATTTCAGAACAAGCGTGCCACTTTGAGACCTGTGCACATTACCGGGGATGGAACCCCAGCATGGACATCACTTGGCTCGTCAGGCCATCCAGCGACAAACCACCCCGCTCCGGGCGATACCAGGTTACCGTCCAGCTCAACGCACCGGTCAGCATTCTTCGGGTAATGAACGGATCGGCCCCCAATTCTCCTGCCGCAGCCAGTTCACGCAATACCGACAGCCACAACTCTTCATAAATATCCCGCAACTCCAGCACTTCCGCCCGGGAGTCCTCGGACAAACTGCGCCATTCATAAACCAGCACCGCCATGGCCTCGCCGGTCTGGCCGTTGATTGACTCTAACTCTGTCCGCACCAGCGCCCGCAATTTTTCCCGAGGTGACTCGGCGGTACCTGCGGCGGCCTGCATCAAGGCCGTATTCAACCGAATGGTTTCCACCATGACCGCCTTGAGGATTTCCTCCTTGGTGCGGAAATGGTGAAACAGACTGCCCGACTGAATGCCCACAGCCGCTGCCAGATCCCGCACCGTGGTGCGCTCATAGCCTTTATCCCGGAACAGTCGCGCCGCCTCATTCAGCAGCCGCCCGCGAGCGCTCGCAGGGTCGGAAACACGTTGTTCGGCGATAAGGGACTGCAGGATCGGGTTCTGGTTCACAAAGGCCATCCGGTTGTCTTGGTGGGACTTTTTATTCTACCCGAGATTTCCCTGTTTACAAACCAAGCGCTTGCTTGGTATCGTCATTTCCATTGTTGGATAACGTCCCGCCAGTGCGGGCATCAGAACAAGGCCAAGAATATGTCAGACGCCAACCAAACCATCCGTATCGGCTGCTCTGCCGCTTTCTGGGGCGATACCGAAACGGCAGCGGCGCAGTTAGTGCGCCACGGCAATATTGATTATCTGGTGGCCGATTACCTGGCCGAGATCACTATGTCGATCATGGCCGGCCAGAAGATGAAAGATCCCACCCAGGGTTACGCCCGGGACTTCGTGCAAACTGTGATGGGGCCCTTGCTCGGTGAGATCAAAGAAAAGAGTATCCGGGTGCTGGCCAACGCCGGTGGCGTCAATCCCGAGGCCTGCCGCGATGCACTCCAGGCACTGTGTGACAAGGCGGGCGTAGACCTGAACATTGCCCTGGTACTTGGCGACGATCTGCTCGCGAAGAAGCAGACGCTGGCCGAAGCCGGCATTGCTGAAATGACCACAGGCCAGCCCTTCCCCGCCATGATGGTGAGCTTGAACGCTTACCTGGGTGCACCGGGGCTGGTCGCCGCTCTGGAACAGGGTGCCGATGTCATCATCACTGGCCGGATAGCCGACAGCGCGTTGGTGCTGGCGCCACTGGTCCATGAGTTTGGCTGGCACTGGGACGATTACGACAAGCTGGCCCAGGGCAGCCTGGCCGGGCATTTGCTGGAGTGCGGCGCCCAATCCACCGGCGGTAACTTCACCGACTGGGAAGAGGTGGCCGACGGCTTCGCCAACATGGGGTTTCCGATTGCTGAAGTCAGCGGCTCGGGCGAGTTTGTGATGACCAAGCCCGAAGGCACGGGCGGCATGGTCAGCCGGGGCACGGTAGCCGAGCAGCTGGTGTATGAAATTGGTGATCCACGGGCCTATCTGCTGCCGGATGTCACCTGTGATTTTACCCAGGTAACCCTCGATGACATCGACAAGGATCAGGTTCGCGTGAAGGGAGCCCGGGGCTTGCCACCTACGGACAGTTACAAGGTGTCTGGCACCTGGCCGGATGGATTCAAATGTACAGTCACTTTCCTGCTGGCCGGTATCAATGCCCCCGCCAAGGCGCAGAAAGTCGCGGAGGCCATTCTCGCCAAAACCTCGGCGATGTTTGCGCAGCGGGGATTGCCGGATTATTCCGAAACCAGCATCGAGTTGCTGGGGACCGAGAGCACTTACGGCGCTCACGCAAACGGCAGCGGTTGTCGCGAAGTGGTGATCAAGATCGCCACCGCGCACCCGAAGAAAGAAGCGCTGGTGCTGTTCTCCCGGGAAATCGCCCAGGCCGCCACCGGCATGGCGCCGGGCATCACCGGTATCGTCGGCGGCCGACCGACGGTGTGGCCGAAGATTCGTCTGTTTTCGTGTCTGGTGCCGAAGTCGGAAGTCACGGTGTCGGTCGATAAGGATGGTGAAAGCTCCGAGGTTGCCGTTGCCACCAACGGCGGCTTTCACACGGAGTTGCTGGCACCGGAACCGCAATCACGGGTGGAGGTCGCCACCGATACGACCGTTCCCCTGATCAACCTGGCCTGGGCGCGCTCTGGCGACAAGGGTGACCACAGCAATATCGGGGTGATTGCGCGGGATGCCGGGTATCTTCCTTACATTGAGGCGGCGTTGACGGAGCAGGCGGTGGCCGAATGGATGGCGCACACGCTGGATCCGGCGTCTGGCAAGGTCACTCGCTGGTCGTTGCCGGGCTTGCAGGCGTTTAATTTCCTGTTGGAGCACAGCCTGGGTGGCGGTGGCGTGGCCTCGCTGCGGATTGATCCGCAGGGCAAGGCGTTTGCCCAGCAGTTGCTGGAGTTTCCAGTACCAGTGCCCTCGAATCTGGTGCCGCAATGAGCCCTGTTATCGCCGTTCTGGATCAATCGCCATCGGTATCAAACCTTGGTGCCTGCACCCCGCTGGGGGGAAGCCTTTCCCGAACACGCCGTAAACCCATCCCTGGGGGCTTGAGCGCAGCATCCCTGCTGCGCACAGTTCTGGTAAGGCTTCCCCCCAGCGAGGCGCCCCAGGCTTTTTCGTGGATTCGACGCATTTTATAGGAAAGTGTTTATGAGTTATCAGTCTGTTCTCCGGCCCGGGTTGTTTGCCGGCCAGGTTTTCATTATCACAGGTGGAGGCTCGGGCATTGGCCGGTGTACGGCTCACGAGCTGGCAGCACTGGGAGCCCGGGTCGCACTGGTGGGGCGTAAGCAGGAAAAACTGGAGGCCGTGAAAGCCGAGATCGAAGAAGACGGCGGCGTTGCCAGTGCGCACGCCTGCGACATTCGTGAAGAGGAATCGGTGAAAGCCACGGTAACCGCCATTATTGAGACCCACGGTGGGCTGAACGGGGTCGTGAACAACGCCGGCGGGCAGTTTGCGTCACCGCTGACCGGGATTAATCAGAAGGGTTGGGAAACGGTCGTCCGGACCAACCTGACCGGCGGATTCCTGATGGCCCGGGAGGCCTACACCCAGGCATTGAGCAAATCCGGGGGCGCGATTGTCAATATTGTCGCCGATATGTGGGGCGGTATGCCGGGTATGGGGCACTCCGGGGCGGCTCGTGCCGGGATGGTGAATTTCACCCAGACAGCCGCCGTGGAGTGGGCGCCGTCAGGGGTTCGGGTCAATGCGGTGGCACCAGGGTGGATAGCCTCCAGCGGGATGGATAACTACCCGGCCCACATGAAATCGTGGATTCGCGGCCTGGCCGATGCGGTGCCCATCAAACGCATGGGCACGGAGTCGGAGGTGAGCTCCGCCATCTGCTTTTTACTGAGCCCTGGGGCTGCGTTTATCAGCGGCGACTGCCTGCGTATTGACGGCGCGGCGTCGCAGGGTACGCGCATCTGGCCGATGCCAAAGGCGAAGAACAATGAGCCCTACAACGGTTTCCACCGGGCGGTTACGCCGAAAGTATTGAGCGACGACTGAGGATTTGCCATGCAGGTACTGGATACAACAATAAACCCCCAGTCCGACGAATTCCGGGCCAATGTCGAGGCCATGGAAGCGCACATCAACACCTTCCGGGATGTGGAGCAGAAGGTGCTGGATCTTGCAGAGTCTGCCCGGGACAAGTTCGCCAAACGCGGTAAGCTTCTGCCGCGGGATCGCATCAACCGGTTGCTGGACCGGGGCAGTGAATTCCTGGAGCTGTGCTCACTGGCCGGCTATAAAATGCACGATGATAAAGACGGCTCTCTGGCTGGTGGCGGCATTATTGCCGGCATTGGTCGGGTAGCGGGTGTGCGCTGTCTGGTGGTGGCCAGCAACAGTGCCATCAAGGGCGGCACTATCACCCCCGCCGGCCTGGATAAGACCCTGCGTCTGCAGCAGATCGCCATGGAGAACAAGCTGCCAGTGGTGTCGCTGTCGGAATCCGGGGGCGCCAACCTGAACTATGCCACGGATATTTTCGTGCTGGGGGCCCGGGGGTTTGCCAATCAGGCGCGAATGTCGGCCGCCGGCATTCCTCAGGTTACCGTGGTGCACGGCAATGCCACGGCCGGCGGTGCCTATCAGCCGGGGTTGTCGGATTACGTGATTACTGTCCGTGAACAGGCCAAGATGTTCCTGGCCGGCCCGCCACTGCTCAAAGCGGCCACCGGCGAGATCGCGACTGATGAGGAGCTGGGCGGTGCGGAAATGCACGCCACAGTCGCAGGCACCGCCGAATACCTGGCCGAAGATGATGCCGACGGCATTCGCCAGGCCCGGGAAATTCTTGGCGCCCTGCCCTGGAACGAAAACCTGCCACTTCGCCGGGAGCCCCAGTGGGACGAACCTCTGTATCCGGCGGAGGAATTGCTGGGCGTGACGCCATCCGATGCCAAGAAACCGTATGACGTCCGCGACATTATTAGCCGCATTGCCGATGGCTCCCGGTTCCTGGACTTCAAAAACGATTACGACGACCAGACGGTGTGCGGCACCATCCGGATTGAAGGCCACAGCGTGGGCATTATTGGCAACAACGGCCCGATCACACCGGCCGGCTCCACCAAGGCCGCCCAGTTTATCCAGCTGTGCGACCAGGCGGGCACACCCCTCCTGTTCCTGCATAACACCACCGGGTTCATGGTCGGTACCCATTCCGAGCAGAACGGCATCATCAAACACGGGTCCAAGATGATTCAGGCCGTGGCCAATTGCCGGGTGCCCAAGATTGCCATCGTCGTAGGGGGCTCCTACGGCGCTGGCAACTATGCCATGTGTGGCCGGGGTCTGGATCCGCGTTTTATCTTTGCCTGGCCCAACAGCCGTACCGCCGTTATGGGGCCAGCCCAGGCCGGCAAAGTCATGCGTATTGTGGCCGAAGAAAAACAGCGCAAAAGCGGCCTCGAACCAGATGAAAAAACCCTGTCATTCCTGGAACAGGCCACCGCCAAAAAGCTGGAGGATGGCTCTACCGCACTCTACGGCACTGCCCGACTCTGGGACGATGGCCTGATTGATCCACGAGACACCCGCCGGGTGCTGGCGCTGGTGCTCTCGGTCTGTCGCGAAGCCGAACAACGACCACTTCGGCCAAACGCCTACGGCGTCGCCCGTTTCTGATTTCGTTACTGATTCACTGGGAGAACAACAATGAAATTCACAGCCGAACACGAAGCCCTCAGAAAAACCGTCCGCGATTTCGTGGAAAAAGAAATCAACCCGTATTGCGATGAATGGGAAGCGGCAGGCGAATTCCCCATTCACGATCTGTTCAAGAAACTGGGCAACCTGGGCCTGCTGGGCATCCAGAAGCCCGAGGAATACGGCGGTATGGGCCTGGATTACAGCTACAACCTGGTCGCTGCCGAGGAACTCGGCATGGCGAAATGTGGCGGTGTTCCGCTGGCCGTGGGGGTGCAGACCGATATGTGCACGCCGGCCATCGCCCGCTTTGGTTCCGACGAGCTCAAGCGAGACTTTCTGGCGCCGGCTATTTCAGGCGATATGGTCGGCTGTATTGGTGTCAGTGAAGTGGGGGCGGGTTCCGATGTGGCCGGCCTGAAAACCACCGCGAAGAAAGACGGCGATGACTATGTGATCAACGGCTCCAAGATGTGGATCACCAATTCGCCCAAAGCCGACTTCATGTGCCTGCTGGCCAACACCAGCGACGACAAGCCCCACAAGAACAAGACGCTGATGATCGTGCCCATGAATACCCCGGGCATTTCCTTCAGCCCAAACCTGAACAAGCTGGGTATGCGCTCCTCCGAGACCGCGCAGGTGTTCCTGGACGATGTCCGCATTCCCCAACGCAACCGCATCGGTGCCGAGGGCACGGGGTTCATGATGCAGATGCTGCAGTTCCAGGAGGAGCGTTTGTGGGGTGCCGCGAACATCATCAAGGCTCTGGAGCACTGCGTAGACCAGACCATCGAGTATTGTCGCGAGCGCAAAACGTTCGGGCAGCCATTGATCGACAACCAGTACATTCATTTCCGCCTGGCGGAGTTGCAAACGGAAATTGAAGCTCTGCGGGCGCTGACCTATCAGGCCTGTGAGCTGCACATTGAGGGCAAGGATGTCACCAAGCTGGCGTCTATGGCCAAACTGAAAGCGGGCCGTCTGGGCCGTGAGGTTACGGATTCCTGTCTGCAGTTCTGGGGCGGTAACGGCTATATGTGGGATAACCCGCTGTCCCGGGCCTATCGGGACGTTCGGCTGGTGTCCATCGGCGGCGGTGCCGACGAAATCATGCTGGGCATTATCTGCAAGCTGATGGGGACTTTGCCGGGCAAGCAGCGCGACTAGTCTTTGGAGTATGGGCTTGTAGGCAGGTGGAGCTTTCCGGGACACGCGGTGAATACATCCCTGTACGCTTGACTGCAGCATCCCTGCTGCAGACAGTCCCGGAAAACTCCACCTGCCCACAAGCCCACCAACGCCTGAGCTAGCGCCCGTTGCTGACTACCCAAACATGGAGTCTGACATGGACCAACAACTACCACATTGCGAAACCCTGATTCTGGAAAAACAGGGCCCGACCCTGTTCATCACCATCAACCGCCCCGACGTCCGCAACGCCATGAGCCTGCAAATGGTGGCGGAACTGGCCACCGTCTTCAGCGAGATCGAAAACGACACCAGCATTCGCGCCGCCGTCATCCGCGGCGCCGGTGGGCACTTTTGCGCCGGCGGCGACATCAAAGACATGGCCGGCGCCCGGGGCCAGAAAGCCGGCGAAGGCCGCGACGACCCGTTCTACAAACTCAACCGCGCCTTCGGCCAGATGATTCAGCAAGTCAACGAATCCTCCAAAGTCGTCATCGCCATCACCGAAGGCGCCGTCATGGGCGGCGGCTTCGGCCTGGCCTGCGTTTCGGACCTTGCCATCGCCAGTCCCAGTGCCAAATTCGCTATGCCGGAAACCACCCTGGGCGTGATTCCCGCCCAGATTGCCCCGTTCGTGGTTGAGCGGATCGGCCTGACCCAGGCCCGTCGGCTGGCCCTGCTGGGCCTGAGGGTCGACGCAACCGAAGCCTGCGCTCTGGGCATTGTTCATCAGGTTGCCACATCCGAAGAACAGCTCAACGATATGCTGAACCAGGCGCTGGAACGGGTACGCCTGTGCGCCCCCGATGCCACGGCAGAAACCAAGGCCTTGTTGCACCGCGTGGGCCATGAGGCCATGGCGGGGCTGCTGGATGATGCGGCTGAGAAGTTCGCCGGTGCCATCCGTGGGCCCGAAGGTACAGAAGGCACCATGGCGTTCATGCAAAAGCGTGAACCGAAATGGGCCGAGAGTTAACGAATACAAATATTAAAACAAGCCACTCAACAATCATTGGGCAGGCAAACACCCAAGGTCGCGGGAGCGCCACTGGCGGGATAAGCCTCCGGAAAATTTCGAAGGCCAAGGATGGCCTGAGAGAAGCGCACATGGATGTGCTCGTAGCGGTTTTCCGGAGGCTTATCCCGCCGGTGGTGCGGACGAACACTAACCTGGGGCGGACCAGTAACAAGGCAGATAACGCGTATGCTAAAAAAACTACTCATCGCTAACCGTGGCGAAATCGCCGTCAGGGTCATCCGCACCGCCAGGGCACTAGGCTACCGGACTGTGGCTGTCTACTCCGAAGCTGACAGCAACGCCCTGCACGTTGAATACGCCGACGAAGCCGTCTGCATCGGCCCCGCCCAGGTCAGCGCCTCCTATCTGAACGCCGATGCCATTCTAGATGCCGCACGAAAAACCGGCGCGGACTGCATTCACCCCGGCTACGGCTTTCTCTCGGAAAATGCGGGCTTCGCCAAAGCCATCAAAGAGGCCGGCCTTGCCTTCGTTGGCCCGCCTGAAAACGCCATTGAACTGATGGGCAGCAAACGCCGCTCCAAAATCGCCATGCAGGAAGCTGGTGTGCCCGTGGTTCCCGGCTTTGAAGGCGATAATGCAAACGATAATGAACTGATCGCCGCCGCACAGGATATCGGCTACCCGCTCATGCTCAAAGCCTCCGCCGGCGGCGGAGGCCGGGGTATGCGACTGGTGGAAAGCGAAAGCGAACTGGCCGATAACATCACACGGGCCCGCTCCGAAGCGAAACAGGCCTTCGGCGACGACGAACTGATCATCGAAAAAGCCGTCATCGAACCCCGTCATGTGGAAATACAGGTTTTCGCCGACCGTCGTGGCCATGCCGTCTATCTGGGTGAGCGGGACTGCTCCGTGCAACGCCGGCACCAGAAAGTCGTCGAGGAAGCCCCCTCACCTTTCGTTACGCCGGAACTGCGCCAGGCCATGGGCCAAGCCGCCGTCAAAGCCGCGCTGGCCTGCGGCTATGAAGGCGCAGGCACGGTGGAATTTCTGGTCGACAAAGACCGTAACTTCTACTTTCTGGAAATGAACACCCGCCTGCAGGTAGAGCATCCGGTGACCGAGCTGATCACCGGGCAGGATCTGGTGGCCTGGCAGTTGATGGTCGCCGAGGGCCGGCCGCTACCGCTCGCCCAGGACGACATCCAGCTTAACGGCCACGCCATTGAAGTTCGCCTGTACGCCGAAGACCCGGCCAGCGGCTTCACGCCGCAAACCGGCACCCTGCACCAATTCATCCCGGCCGCGGGCGAAGGCCTGCGGTTTGACACCGGGGTGCGTTCCGGCGATGTGGTAAGCCCCCACTACGACCCGATGCTGGCGAAAGTCATCGCCTGGGGGCCCACCCGGGACGACGCCCGGCGCCGGCTCATCCGGGCCCTGGAAGACACCACCGTATTTGGCGTTACCACCAACCGCCATTTCCTGAGCCGCATCATCGCAGACCAAACCTTTGGCGCCGGTGAGGCAACGACCGCTTTCCTCCAGCAGGCCTTCAAAGACGATAGTTCACTATCCCCACAATCGCTGACCCTTCGGGAACTAGCCCTGAGCGCCTGCGCCCTGAGCCTTGGAACGGCCGGCCAGAATGGCTGGAGCAACGCCCCGGCTTCCGTGATGCCCATGAAGCTGGAAGCCCAGGACGAAACCTTCGAACTGCTGGTACGCCATACCCATGATGCATTGTTGGTAGCGCTTAACCAGGACGACTACGAAATACAGCTCGAAAGCCACAGCCCCGGAACCTTATGCATAATCGACAACGGGGTCCGTCAACGGTGCCAATACTACCGCCACGGAGATTTCCTATATTTGCAGGCGCTTGGGCGATCCTGGGCGGTGCGCGATGTAACACACCAACCCGCCAGCAGCAAAGCCGGTGCGGGTAGCGGGCGCATTCAGGCGGGTATGGATGGCGCAGTGATTGATGTATTGGTGGCAGAAGGCGACACGGTAGAACAGGGACAACCCCTGCTGATACTGGAGGCCATGAAAATGGAGCACCCGGTAAAAGCCGACAGGGGTGGAAAAATGGAGCGCCTGCTGATTGAGCCGGGCCACCAGGTAAAACGCGGACAATTACTCGCGGAAATAACAACAACGGAAGAGGCTACATCATGATATCACTGGAAAATCGCACCGTATTCATCACCGGTGGCAGCCGGGGCATTGGCCGCGCCATTGCGCTGGCTTGCGCACGAAAGGGCGCCCGGGTGGTGATTGCCGCCAAAACCGATAGTCCGCACCCCAAGCTGCCCGGCACCATCCATACCGTCGCCGACGAAATCCGGGAACTCGGGGGCGAAGCGCTGCCACTGGTGCTGGATGTCCGCGATGAGCAACAAGTGAAACAGCGTATAGACGAGGCCGCCAATCATTTCGGCGGTATCGACGCCCTGATCAACAACGCCGGCGCCATCCGGTTGACCGGGGTGGAACAACTGAAAACCAGCCAATACGACCTGATGCATCAGGTCAATGCCCGGGCCGTCTTCACCTGCAGCCAGGCCGCACTGCCCTGGCTCAAACAGTCGGATCATGGCCACATCCTCAGTATGTCGCCCCCCATCAGCCTGAATCCCCGCTGGTTCGCCCAACATGGTCCTTACACCACCACCAAGTACGCCATGACCATGCTCAGCATGGGGATGGCCGAAGAGTTCCGCCGGCACGGTATCGCGGTAAATTGCCTGTGGCCGAAAACGCTGATTTCGACCGCAGCCATCGAATTCGAGGTGGGTGGGCCGCGACTGATGGCGCAGGGCCGCAAGCCCGAGATCATGGCCGATGCCGCTGTCAGCATCCTGTCGCGGACAGCCGAAGAACTGACCGGACAGGCGCTGATTGATGAAGATGTGCTCCGCCAGGATGGTGTTGAGGATTTCGAACATTACCGATATGCCGAAGGCGACAAACCTTTGCTGCCGGATCTCTTCCTCGATTAACCGCAGGGCCTGGCGCATTGCTCTGCGGACGACAACCGATAACAACACAAAGACGACTGAAACGGATGCAATATGAGCCAGGACAACATAACCGCTCGCGACATTATGCGCAGCCTGCCCGGTGTACTCAGGAACTTTCCCTCCGTCGCCAAAGGCCTGTACTACTACAAGCTCAAAGATGACAGCAAAGAACTGACCCTGGGCAAGCTGGTCGAGCAGAACGCCGACAAATACCCGAACAGGCCCGCCATCCTGTTTGAAGACCGGGCGATCAACTGGGCGGAGCTTGACGCCTGGAGCAACCGGATAGCCCATTACCTGAAAGACCAGGGACTGGTGAAGGGCGATGCCATTGCCGTGCTTCTGGAGAATCGTCCGGAACTGCTGGCAACCGTCGTCGGCGCCGCCAAGGTGGGCGTTGCCTGCGCCATGCTCAATACCTCCCAGAAAGGAAAGGTGCTGGCGCACAGTATCAACCTGATCGAGCCCCGGATGCTGGTGGTCGGTTCAGAGCTGCTGAGCCACGCCGAATCGGTTCGTGGCGATCTTCAATTCAGGCACACTCAACCACTGCTTTATTTCCACGATGGCAATACCCTCAACACCTTCGGCGAAGCACCCGAAGGTTACGTTAACCTTGCCCTGGAAGTCAGCCGACGACCCTCTACCCGCCCGATTCTGAGCAATCCGGTAACCCTGGGCGACACGGCCGTGTATCTTTACACCTCCGGCACCACTGGCTTGCCGAAAGCGGCCCCCGGGTCGCACCGCAAGTTCATCCGGGCTTATGGCGGCTTTGGCCTGCTGTCGCTGGCCATGGAGCCGGAAGACGTACTCTACTGCACGCTTCCGCTTTACCACGGCACCGCCCTGCTGGTGTGCTGGGGATCGGTACTGGCCGGCGGCTCGGCCATTGCCTTGCGCAGAAAGTTTTCGGCCAGCGCCTTCTGGCCAGACGTTCGGCGTTACCAGGCCACCACGTTCGGCTACGTGGGCGAACTTTGCCGCTACCTGCTGAATCAGCCGGAAAGCGACCAGGACCGCAACCACCACCTCACCAAAATGATCGGTAACGGACTTCGGCCGTCCATCTGGAAAGAATTCAAGCAACGCTTCGGTATCGACAAGGTTGCGGAGCTTTATGCCTCTTCTGAGGGCAACATCGGTTTCAGTAATTTTTTCAACATGGACAACACCGTGGGCTTTTCAACCGCGCCCTACAAGCTGGTGAAGTACCACGAGGGCACCCGCGACCCGGTCCGGAATGACAAAGGCCGTTTGCAGGAAGTTGCCAAGGGCCAGCCCGGCCTGTTGATCGGGGAGATTAACAAGAACTGGGCCTTTGAGGGCTATACGCAGAAGGAGGCCACGGAAAAATCGATCCTGCGGGAAGCCTTCAAAAAGGGCGACGCCTGGTTCAACACCGGTGATGTCCTGAAGGAGATCGGCTGTCGGCACCTCCAGTTTGTTGATCGCATGGGCGACACCTTCCGCTGGAAGGGCGAGAACGTGTCGACCACGGAGGTCGAGAATATCATCGACGGCTCCGGGCTGGTGGATGAAGCCATTGTTTATGGTGTGGAGATACCGGGTACCAACGGCAAGGCCGGCATGGTAACGCTGGTGCCGCAAGCTCAGGGGCCGGCCTTTGACGTGAACGCATTGTTCGCTTATCTGCAGGATAATCTGCCGGCTTACGCGGTGCCGGTGTTTGTGCGGGTGACCAATGCCATCGAAAAGACGGGAACGTTCAAGTACCGGAAAGTGGATATCCAGAAGCTTGGCTACTCGCTGGAGCGGCCGGAGGATGATGTTTATGCCTGGCTGCCCGGTTCGTCCGGTTACGCGTTGCTGACGCCGGAGTTGGTGTCCAATATGGATTCGGGGAGTATTCGGTTTTAATACCGGCCTTTGAGGGGCGCCGTAATCCAGCCTGAAAGGTTTGGTGATAGCGAGAGCGGGGTGCCCCTCCCAGAAACCGCTACAAGCACATCCATGTGCGCTTCTCTCCGGCCATCCATGGCCTCCGAAATTTTTGGGAGGGGCACCCCGCACCAAACCTAAAAGGCTAAGAGCATCACTCGCCCACCCGCAAAACGATCTTGCCAGTCGCCCGCCGCTCAGTCAGCGCCCCAAGCGCCGCGGCATACTCCTCGAACGGGAACACCTCGCTGACCTTCGGATCGATCTTGCCGTCGGCGTACATCTGCAACAGCTCCATCATGTTCTGGGCGCTGGTCTGTGGCTCCCGCTGGGTGAAACTGCCCCAGAACACGCCAACCACCGAACAGCCCTTGAGCAACGTCAGGTTCGCCGGAATTTTCGGGATATCCCCTGCCGCAAAGCCGATCACCAGATGGCGACCATTCCAACCCATGGTACGCAGCGCCTGTTCGGTGAAATCGCCGCCTACCGGGTCGTAAATAACGTCCACACCCTTACCTTTGGTGAGCTTTTTCACCGCATCCTTGAGCGATTCCTCGGTGTAGTTGACCAATTCATCGGCGCCTGCCTCTTTGGCCACCGCAAGTTTTTCTGCGGAGCTGGCTGCCGCAATCACTCTCGCTCCCATGGCCTTACCCAGTTCCACGGCTGCCAGGCCTACCCCGCCGCTGGCACCGAGCACCAACAACGTCTCACCGGACTGGAGATTGGCGCGTTGTTTAAGCGCATAGTAAGAAGTGCCATAAACCATCATAAAGGCCGCCGCTTTTTCGTCCGGCAGGGTATCCGGAACCGGCAGCAGATTGGACTCCGGGGCAACCACTTCCTGGGCAAAAGCGCCCCATCCGGTCAGCGCCGCTACCCGATCACCGGGCTTGAAGCGAGTTACTTTCTCGCCCACTTCGACCACCTCACCAGAAAGCTCTCCGCCGGGAGCAAACGGCATGGGTGGTTGGAACTGGTATTTGCCCTGAATAATCAGGGTATCCGGAAAATTCAGGCCTGCGGCCTTGACCCGGATTTTAACACCACTGCCCTTGACCTCCGGGCTGGCAATGTCTTCGATGACCAGATTCTCGGCCGGCCCATATTCCTTGCACAGAATGGCTTTCATGTTTGCTCCTGGTGTGTCTGCCCCAATCCTGACATTGTCAGGCGGGTACTGGCTTGATCTTATAATTGACCCGGATCAAGCTAAACGCACAGACCCTGCTAAGCAAATCAAGGCTGCTTATTACGGGCAATAAGTCCGGCTGATAAATCTGCAATCAAAACACCAGAGCGCCTGCCACCAAGGCAACCACAACCAGCACACCCGCCGCGAGCAAACCGTATTTAACGCCCGGGGCCAGGGCCTGCGCCGGGGCCAGAGCGCTGTGATCATCATGGTTCACCAGTTTCTGGTCTTCACTGGAACGCCGTATCAACTCGATCATTTCTTCGCATTGTTCACCAGAAAACCCCGCCGGGTTAAAACTCGACAGTTGGTGTTTCTCCAGAAACGCCTGTACGTCAGACGACAAGGGCACGTACTTCATAGACCAGTTGGAAAAGGTTCGCGAACCCAGCGGCTCCTCGATCAGTGTGCGGATATTCCGGTGGCGCGAATCCTGGCGAATGCACTCAAAGGTTTCCCGGACAAACTCTTCCTCACCTTCCAGGTACTGAAAAAACCGGTTGTCGCCGTAATACAGTCCGCCCACCAGCTCAGTGCGGGCATTGTTGCGCCGGGAGGCCATAAGAATTCTGGCCACGTGTGGCTCTACGCCCTTCTCCAGGGGTTGTGCTTCGAACGTTGCTTCGCTGGCGTAAGCCAGTCTCATCAGGGCCATAGCGCAATACTCCAGTTCCATTAAGTAGCAAACAAACGGTATCTTACGGTTGCCGCCTGTGAAACAGATCACATCCCGCCACCACACCCGGCACCCGGGAAGATGAATCAAAAGCCGAATTCGGCTATGCTTCAGCCCTCTGGGAGCCCCCCAGCCCGCTTTCGCCAGACCAGAGCCGCCCATGTTCGACATCATCTACACCCTGGAAATGATTGGCGTTGTGGCCTTCGCCATCTCCGGCATGATCGTTGCCCGCTCCAAAAATATGGACCCTGTCGGCGTGTTCGCGATCGGCTTCGTCACAGCGCTTGGTGGCGGCACTCTGCGGGATCTGATCATGGACAACCACCCCCTGTACTGGATCAAACACGAGGAACAACCGATCCTCATACTCGCCATGGCGATCGTTTTCAGCTACTGGAGCCGCGCCCATGCCCTCAAGGAATCCAGAATTGTCTTCCCCGATGCCATCGGTCTTGGCATTTTCTCCATTCTCGGCGCCCAACTGGCCCTGGATCTTGGCCATTCCTGGTTTATCGCCTCCATGCTGGGAGTCATGACCGGCTGCTTCGGCGGCGCGCTGCGCGACACCCTGTGCAATGAAGTGCCGTTTATCTTCCGTAAAGACCAGATCTACGCCTCCATCGCATTCGCCGGCTGCTGGCTGTACTTCGTCTGCCAGTGGTTCCTGGAGAGTGAATCCCTGGCCCTGACCATTGGCCTGCTGTTTATCGTGATTGTGCGTATGCTCGCCGTGCGTTTCGATATCCGCCTGCAGCGTGATCAGGTACTGGATTGAACGCACAATCAACGCTTGGCGTCAGACGTTCTAGCCGGTAACATTGCCGTCTTTTCACACAGTTCACATTTCCGCGCACAGACAAACTTTCATATCCCCTAACCCAGGTATTCTCAGAGGCAGCCCCCGTCATGCTTGAACGACTGTTTCAACTCCAGGCCCACGGCACTACTGTTCGTAAAGAAGTGGTAGCGGGCATTACCACTTTCCTGACCATGGCTTACATCATCGTGGTCAACCCCAGCATTCTGTCATCCACCGGTATGGATTTCGGCGCTGTCTTTGTCGCCACCTGTCTGGCGGCCACTATCGGCACCCTGATCATGGGCCTGTTGGCGAATTATCCCATCGCACTCGCCCCGGGCATGGGCCTGAACGCCTTCTTTTCGTTCACCGTCGTCGGCAGCATGGGCTACAGCTGGGAAGTAGCTCTGGGGGCCGTCTTTCTCTCAGGTTTTATTTTCTTCATTCTCAGCGTTGTAAAAATTCGTGAATGGATTATTAACAGTATTCCGATGTCGCTGCGCTTCGGTATTTCCGCCGGTATCGGTTTTTTCCTGGCACTGATTGCGCTGAAAAACGCGGGTATCGTGGTTGATAACCCGGCCACTCTGGTGGGTCTGGGCGATATCAAGGTCGCCGAAAGCCTGCTGTTCTTCGGTGGCTTCGTGCTGATCTGCGCGCTCTCTTTTCGCCAGATCACCGGCGCCGTAATGATCGGCATTCTTGCCGTAACCGTTGCGGCCATGATGCTGGGCATGGTCGAGTACAAAGGCTTTGTCTCTGCGCCTCCGAGCCTCGCCCCCACGTTCATGCAGATGGATCTGGCCGGGGCACTGAATGTCGGCATGATCAGCGTTATTTTTGCTTTCCTGTTTGTGGACCTTTTCGACACATCCGGAACGCTGATTGGTGCTGCCCAGCGCGGCGGACTGCTGGATAAAGACGGCAAACTACCGCGCCTGGGCCGCGCGCTGATGTCGGATTCCGTGGCCACCATGTCTGGCGCGGCACTGGGCACGTCAACCACCACCAGTTATATCGAGTCCACGGCCGGTATCTCGGCCGGCGGTCGCACCGGCCTCACCGCCGTGGTCGTGGCCCTGTTGTTCCTGGCGTGCCTTCTGCTCTCCCCCATCGCCAGCATCATTCCGGCTTATGCCACGGCACCGGCGCTCTTCTACGTTGCGGTACTGATGGCAAGCGGCCTGAAACTGGTGGACTGGGATGACATCACCGATGCGGCGCCGGCCATCGTCACAGCGCTGACCATGCCCCTGACCTTTTCAATCGCCAACGGCATCGCCCTGGGCTTCATTACCTATGCGGTGATCAAGGCTCTTGCCGGTCGCTGGTCTGACCTGAACGCCAGCGTGGTAACGATTGCCGTTGTCTTCGTTCTGAAATTCACGTTCCTGGACGCCGCCTGAACGGCCTCCAGCGTTATCACCGGATCAGCCCATGGACTACTTCTCCGAAAGCATTAAAAAAGCCATTCGCACGGTGCCCGACTGGCCGAACCCCGGCGTATCGTTCCGCGACATCACAACGGTGCTGCAGGATAAAACGGCCTTCAGAAAACTGATCGATGCCTTCGTGCATCGCTACCATGGCCAGCACATCGATGCGGTGGCGGCGGTGGATGCCCGGGGATTCATTATCGGCTCGGCCCTTGCCTATGAGCTCAACGCCTCTCTGGTACTGGTTCGCAAGAAAGGCAAACTGCCCTTCGATACCCTGGTCGAGGACTACGAGCTGGAATACGGCACGGCCTCGGTCGAGTTGCACAAGGATGCGTTCAAGCCCGGCGACAACGTGGTGCTGGTTGATGACCTGATTGCCACCGGCGGCACCATGCTGGCAGCCACCCGCCTGATCCGCCGGATCGGAGCCGAGATCGTCGAGGTTGCCGCCATGATTGATTTGCCGGATCTCGGCGGGTCACGCAAGCTACAGGAAGAAGGCCTTCGGGTTTATACTGTCTGCTCATTCGAAGGAGACTGAGCGGAGGCGCCATCATGGGCGATTACCAGCATCACTGGAAAGATGGCACACCGGTGCATCTTCCTTTAGGCAAGATCGTTTGTGTCGGGCGCAACTACGCGGAGCACGCCCGGGAGCTGAATAACCCGGTGCCCGAGGAACCGCTGCTGTTCATCAAACCCGCCACGGCAGCGGTTCACATCACCCGGCCCCTGGATGCACCCAAAAACCAGGGTGAGGTGCATTTTGAAACGGAGTTGGCCATTCTGATCGGTCGTCCGCTGGCCAATGCCTCTGCCAGTGAGGCAGAGAGCGCTATTCTCGGCTACGGCCTCGCCCTCGATCTTACCCTGCGAGAAGTACAAAACCGCCTGAAACAGCATGGCCACCCGTGGGAGCGTGCCAAAGCTTTCGACGGCGCCTGCCCCCTGTCGCCCTTCGTTGCCGCCGACACCCTGCCACCGGGAAATATCCACTTTACCCTGGACATTGATGGCCAGCGCCGGCAAACCGGTGACACCCGCGATATGCTCAACCCCGTTGCGCCACTGATTGCCCACATGAGTTCACATTTCAGCCTGGTGCCTGGCGATGTGGTGCTGACGGGCACTCCCAAGGGGGTTGGCCCGTTAATCCCGGGGCAAACCCTGTCCCTGGAACTGTCTGATGTGTTATTTGTGGAGACCAGAGTGGTCTGAACGGGATCCTGATACGGATATTCAGACGAGCTTTTACATCCCGGGAAACAGGCAAGCACATGGCCAGGAAACCAGTTACCTCACGCACAGGACGTTTTTTCAAACTTGCGGGTATGACCGCCTCGGTTGCAGGCCAATACGCCGGCCAGAGAGCGCGGCGTATGCTCCGTACCGAAAACGATGAGGGCGCCCAAAGCGAAAGTTACACCAGAATGGCCAGCCAGATTGCGGATACCCTGGGAGAGTTGAAGGGTGCGGTAATGAAAGTCGGCCAGATTGCCTCCCAGACCCAGGACTTTCTGCCAAAAGAGTTTTCTGATGCTCTCGAAAAGCTCCAGAAAGAAGCCCCGCCCATGCCGTTCAGCGTCATTCTGGAACAGGTGGAAAGCGAGCTGGGCAAGCCCGTGGGTGAGTTATTCGAATACCTGCAGGAAACACCCTATGCGTCGGCGTCAATCGGCCAAGTGCACCGGGCGAGGATGCACGACGGCACCGATGTCATTGTGAAAGTGCAATATCCCGGTGTCGACGAATCCTGCGATTCCGACCTGAAACAGCTGCGTATGGCGCTGAAACTGGGCGGTCTGCTGAAGATGCCGAAAGAATCGGTCGACCAGCTGTTCGGGGAAATCCGGGTGCGACTGAAAGAGGAGCTGGATTACGAAAACGAGGCCCGCAACCTGAAGCTGTTCCACGAATTCCATCAGGACCAGCCCTGGGTCATCATCCCCGAAGTCGTCGACAGTCATTCCACCCGACGCGTACTCACCCTGGAGTTGGTGGAAGGCGATCACGTCAGCAAGGTAACACCGGAGCGCTACAGCCAGGAAACCCTGAACCTGATCGGCCACCGCATCTTCACCATCATGGCGGACCAACTGTTCCGCTTCCAGTGCATCCACGGCGACCCCCATGCCGGCAACTTTGCCTACCGGCCCGACGGCACCATCATCATGTACGACTTCGGGTGCGTAAAGAAACTCAAACCCGAGATCGTCGATGCCTACCGCAAGGCCCTGGTCGCTGCGCTTGATGAAGATTATCAGGCTCTGGACCAGTACCTGATCGATCTGGGCGCCCGGGTGGACCATCAACCGGCGGTAGATGAAGCCTATTACGCCATGTGGCGGGACATCCTGATCATCCCGTTCCTGAATGACGAACCCTACGACTTTGCCGAAGCCGATCTCCACAAACACGTGGCCGCGAAAACCAGCACCGTGTTCAAATATCTCGATTATTTCAAGCCACCGGTGGAAAGCATCTTTATCGACCGGATGATTGCCGGGCATTACTGGATGTTGAAGCGGCTCGGTGTGCAAGCGGCATTCAAAAGTGAACTGGAGAAATACCTGAGAGGTTGAGGCAAGAGCCCTG
>NZ_JBNFVX010000017.1:0-78695 GCF_049943275.1 Marinobacter sp. VGCF2001 | reverse complement strand
CCATGAGGGCCAGGTCACCGCCCTGCTGGGGCATAACGGGTCCGGCAAATCAACGCTGCTGAAAACCCTTGCCAGGCAAGTATCGGCCTCGGCCGGCAAAGTCATGCTGGAGCAGAGCCCATCCAGCCAGTTCGGGGCCCGTGCCTTTGCCAGGATCGTCGGTTACCTGCCGCAGCATCCACCAGGCACTGATGGCCTGACCGTTCGGGAACTGGTGGCTCTGGGCCGGTACCCGTGGCGGGGGCCTCTGGGCCGGTACAGCGACACCGACCAGCAATTGATTGACCAGGCCATCGCCGACACCGGGCTAGGTGCCTTCGAGCACCGATCCGTGGATACGCTCTCGGGTGGCGAACGCCAGCGCGCCTGGGTTGCCATGCTGCTGGCCCAGCAAACCCGCTGCCTACTGCTGGACGAGCCCATTTCGGCCCTCGACGTCAAGCACCAGGTAGAGACCCTGCGCCTGGTGCGCCAGCTGGCCGAACAGCGGGAACTGACGGTCATCGTGGTGTTGCATGATGTTGATCTGGCATCCCGGTTCTGTGATCGCCTGGTTGCCCTGAAGAAAGGCCGAGTGGTCGCCGATGGCACCCCGGCCGAAATCATGGACAGTGAAATCCTTGAATCCATCTACAGCGTGCCAATGGGGGTTATGGAGCGGGCGCCCGGACAATGGGTTTCCTATGTTCACTAAGCATCGATCCGCCCTGGCAGGACTGATTCTCCTGCTACTGCCTGCAGTGGGGCTACCTCAGACCTGGAATCATGAGATTGGTAAGCTGAGCCTGCCGAAAACTCCCCAGCGCGTTGTGGCGCTGAATTGGGCGGCTACCGAAGCACTCCTGCTGCTGGGCGTAACGCCGGTTGGTGTGGCCGACAAGGCTGGCTACGGCACCTGGGTGCAGGAACCAACACTGCCCAAGACCGTTACCAATGTCGGCACCCGAGTGGCTCCAAGCCTCGAAGCCATTGCCCAGCTCAAGCCCGATCTGATCGTTACCAGCAGTGAAATGGCACCAGCAGCGGAGATGCTTCAGAAGATTGCGCCTACCTATGTCGTCAGTGTCTATAAACAGGGCTCCCGGCCCTACGACAAAGCCCGGGAAATGCTGATCACGCTTGGCCAGATGCTGAACCGCGAAAGCCGCGCTGAATCGGTGCTGGCAGACATCGAACAAACACTGGAGCAGCAGCGCAAACGTTTGCGGCAAGCGGGTGTCACTGACAAACCGGTGGCGCTGGTCAATTTCCTCGACGACCGCCATGTTCGGGTCTACACCCCCAACGGCCTTTACCAGACCACCCTGGAACACCTGGGGCTGGCCAACGCCTGGCAACAACCGGGCAATTACTGGGGCTTTTCGGCCGTAGGCCTGGAGGCGGTAGCCGAAACACCCCGGAGCCGTATTGTGGTTATCGAACCGTTAATACCCGGGCTGGCAAAGAACCTGGAACACAGCCCTTTCTGGACCTACCTTCCTCCCGTTCAGAACCGGGAAATCTATCGGATTCCCGCAGTCTGGCCCTTTGGCGGCGTGTATCCGGTCAAGCGCCTGGCCACGGCGTTGGCCGATGCGCTGATTGAGGGAGGCAGCAACCATGTCCGCTGAATACGCGGTTCAAACAAACGCCCGCCCGGACATTCCCGCCCGATTACCTGTGGCCGTTGGCCTGCTTTGGCTGTCCGCGCTGCTGGCCAGCGCCCTGCCCTGGCTGCAGCCATTGTCGACAGGGCAGCTCCTGTCGGCGTTCTGGACTTTTGATGGCGATCTCTATGCCTCGGTGCTGGCGCATTTTTCCTGGGCACCCCGGGTGTCGATTGCCGTCCTCATTGGTTGCGCCCTCGGCCTGGCCGGTGCGGTCACCCAACAGGTTCTGGGCAACCCGCTGGCCTCGCCGACCACACTGGGTGTGGAGGCCGGGAGCCAATTCGGCATTACGCTCGCCACACTGTTCGCCCCCGGCTTACTGGCTTTCAGCCCGGACCTTGCTGCCGTTGGCGGCGGTTTGCTGGCTATCGGGCTGGTCATCCTGCTCACCTGGCGGCTGGGCTTTTCACCGGTTACGGTTATTCTGGCGGGTCTGGTGGTTACCTTTTTCCTCGGCGCCATCAACATGGCCTTCCTGTTACTCAAGGGCGAATGGCTCGGAAACCTGTTTATCTGGGGGGCCGGGTCTCTGGTGCAGAACAACTGGGCGCCGTTCTTTGATCTGCTGCCCCGGGTGCTGATTATTGCCGGGCTGATGCTTACCCTGGTTCGACCGCTTCAGTTACTGCAACTGGGGCAGATCTCGGCCAACTCATTGGGCGCCCGGGTAGCGCTGCTGCGTTCCGTGGCGCTGCTACTGGTTGTACTGATGAGCTCGGTGGTCGTTAGCCGGGTTGGCGTGGTGGCTTTTGTGGGCCTTGCTGCGCCGGTCCTGGCTCGCCTGCTGGGCGCCAGAACGCTAACGGAGCGGCTGCTCTGGAGTACTCTGGCCGGTGGGGGTTTATTGCTGCTGGCCGACACCCTGGCGCATTGGGCGACCACTCTTGACGGCGGATCTCTGGTCCCAACGGGCACCACCACTGCATTGATTGGCGGGCCGATCATTCTGCTGGCATTGCAGGGAATCCGAAATACCCACCAAATGCCGGGGCAGGCCAGCCACCCGGCCGGGTTTCTGCCCAAACGCCGCAATCCGCTGATAATAGCCACCTGCCTTGGTGCCCTGCTGGCCCTGACGGTCATTGTTTCCATGGGATGGTCTCCCGGGCTTGAAGGCTGGAGCTGGACACCACTGGCGCAATGGTCGGAGGCCTGGGTGTGGCGGGGGCCACGACTGATGGCCTCGATCCTGGCCGGTATGGCGCTGGGCATGGCCGGCACATTGATTCAGCGTATGACGGGTAACCCGATGGGCAGCCCCGAATTACTCGGGATAAGCGGCGGCGCAGCGCTGGTCATGGTGATCATGATTCTTACCGGAACAGACCTCGGCCGCCCGGGCCAGCTTGTCGGGGCCACCGCTGGCGCTGCCGGCGCCCTTGCGCTGCTGATGCTGCTGGCCAGAAAGCACCGGTTTGCCGGTAACCAGCTGCTGTTGGGAGGGCTGGCGCTCTACGTCTTTATGGACGCCGGCCTGCGCCTGGTCATGGCCTCCGGCGGCACGGTTGCGGCACGCCTTCTGAACTGGATGTACGGCTCCACCTGGCTGGTCTCGGAAACCGAAGCCCTGGGCTTGATGGTTCTGGTGCTGGGCCTGAGCATACTGCTGCTACTGGCACTGCGACCACTGACACTGCTACCGCTGGGCGAAACAGCTGCTTCCTCCCTGGGTTTGCGGGTACCCCGCGCGCGACTTCTACTGTTGGCGCTCGCGGCTGTACTGACCGCCGCTGCAACCATTGTGATTGGTCCGCTGAGTTTCGTGGGCTTGATTGCGCCTCACCTGGCGCGGGTTCTGGGACAGCAGACCGTCGGCCGGCAATTGGTGGTCGCCGCGCTCTGTGGCGGCTTATTGCTGTCGCTGGCCGATTACCTGGCCCGGATTCTGATCTACCCCAACCAATTACCAGCCGGTTTGCTGGCGGCATTGGTTGGCGGCCTGTACTTTCTCTGGGGGCTGAGCCGTCATGGTCGAGCGTGATACCACGCCGGAATGGCTGGCAAATTACCACTCCCTGATGCGAACGCACGGGCTGCAGCCGGCCACGGAGCTGGGTCATGCACTGGCCCGGGATGATCGGCAAAAACCAGCCATTCTCACCCTCGCCCAGCTTCTTGAAGACCCGGCGCTTCTGGACCGGCAGACTCGTGAGGAGTATCCGGATGCCACTTCGCCCCGTCTTCGTAAAGCTCTGATGTCAGTGCTGCATCAAAGCCTGGCACTGCAGATAATCAGCCCACTGGTGATACAACTGTTCCGGGATGGTGAAGGCACTCGTTTAAGTCCGGAGCGCGTTGTTCTCATCGATCAGGCAAACGCGGAAAGCGCCCCGGACCGCTGGCAGTATCAAACGTCGGACGAGGAGCGACTGTCGCCGGGCGCCTTCATCCAGGCGTTGAGTCATCAAATGACGGATTGGTATCCGGTGTTTCGGCAGCACTTCGGGGTAAGCCCCGGCGCTTACTGGAGCAGCGTGGGGCTGGCGCTGGGGACACCCTATTCCCTGCTGTGGGACCGGGTCGATGCAGACGCACTGTGCGACCAGGCGAGTGCATGGCTGAACCGGTTTCAGTGCGATGCCAACCGCTACATCGACTGGATTCCCGCTGTGTTCAACGGCCGGCGCTGCGCTATTCCCCAGCGCCGGGGGTGCTGCCTCAAATACCTCCTGCCAGAAGGCGGCTACTGCGGTACCTGCGGTATCTATCGAAAAGAACGGCTTAGCTGACGCCCGGCACCGCGGTGAATATTATCGCCAGGCCAATCAAGCCAATCACCGCGCCGGAGCCCGCTGCCAGCTTCAGTCCTTCGAGCAATTCCTTTTCCGGATTCATGGCTCACGCTCCTCAATCGTTGATCATCGTTACCAGACCACCGGACTGACAAAAGCAGATGCCAAGGTCGTTCCGGCAACAAACTGCCATGATAAAGCGAATCATTATTATTTAAAACACTTTCGATGCAGTGCCCGTATGCTTGGATGACTGCAGCCTGGCTGCCCGGATTTCAGGCGACGCGCAACGAACCTGCTATGGTTATTACAAACCAGAACTATCAATACGGCTGTTAACGGGAGGCCGATCAATGGCAGGAGCAACCCAGTGGCTTGTGGCTGGCGTTTTGATCACGCTGGTTTCTTCCGCCAGCGCCAGGGACACGTACGAGTCTGACAAGCTGGCTTATCGTGTCGATACGGTGGCGGAAGGTCTTGAACATCCCTGGAGCCTGGCTTTCCTGCCCGATGACACAGCGCTGGTAACCGAGCGCGAAGGGCGGCTGCGCCGGCTGGTTGAAGGCCGCTTGTTACCGGAACCCGTCACAGGATTGCCGGAACTGGTGGTATCTGGCCAGGGGGGCCTGCTTGATGTGCGCCTTCACCCGGATTTTCAGAATAACCGGTTACTGTTTTTGAGCTACGCACACCGGACTCGCCAGGGCATGACCACACGCGTGGCCCGGGCAAGGCTGGCAGGCAATGCATTGGAGAACGTGGAGGTCATCTTTGAAGCCCTGCCCCGCTCCAACAACGGCCGGCACTTCGCCGGGCGAATGGAATTCGATCACAACGGCAACCTGTATATTGCCGTTGGCGACCGGGGCGAGATGGATCGCGCCCAGGACACCGGGGACGACGCGGGTGGCGTGCACCGTATTACCATCAACGGCGCCCCCGCACCGGGCAATCCGTTCGTCGGCAAAGCCGGCTTCAATGAAACCTTCTATACGTATGGCAACCGCAACATTCAGGGCATGACCCGCCATCCCTCTACTGGCGAGATCTGGAGCCACGAACATGGCCCGCGGGGCGGCGACGAAATCAACATACTCCGGGCCGGCAATAATTATGGCTGGCCGCTGGTCACCTATGGTAGTGATTACTCGGGGCTACCAATTTCCAGCCGCACCACCATGGAAGGCATCTCCGATCCGCTTCACTACTGGGACCCGTCCATCGCCCCCTCGGGTATGGCGTTCTATACCGGAAACCTGTTTCCTCAGTGGCAGGGGGACCTTTTCGTCGGCGCACTGAAACTGCGAAAACTGGTACGTTTGTCACTGGACGGAGAGTTAGCCATTGAGGAAGAAGACTTGCTCACCGAGTTAAACGAGCGCATCCGCGATGTTCGCATGGGGCCAGACGGTGCGCTCTGGCTACTGACCGACGCCCGCAACGGCAAAGTGTTGCGACTGGTGCCGGCCGACTAGCCGTTCAGTGAGGATCGTTGGTGCGTTCAGTCTTTTCAAACCGGGGCAGCTCATCGGTAATCTCGAACCAGTCGGATTTTGAGCCAACGTACACGTGTTGCGCGGCTTTCTTGCCCAGCGGTTCGTTAATCACGCCAACACGCAACCGCAGTATGCCGGGGATCGCATCAACGCGGCTGTATAGGGCACTGCCACAGCGGCTGCAAAAAGCCCGATACTTGCCGGGCCTGGATTCGTATTCAGTAATCCGTTCTTTGCCGGCGGTAAAGTGGAAACGAACCGCCTGCACCGGCGCACTGGCGGAAAATGCACTGCCATAATTACGCCGACACTGGCTGCAATGGCAGAGCGCCACGGGCCCGATCGGGCCATCGTATTCAAACTGGACTTCTCCACACAGGCACTGGCCGGTATACATAACGCTCCTGACTCACAAACACCACATTGATCGGGCAGATGATACCGGCCGGGGCGGGAATTGCCAGCCCTGCGGCGCTCGCTCCGTCAGCCGTAGGTTTGCTGCAAATACGCCAGAATGCGAGCCGACTCGAACAGCTCTGCCCCGGTATTCGGATCTTCAAGATACGGCACCTGAACGCGATCGTGTTTCTGGAAAAACGCGTCTCGTTTACCACCCGGAATTGGCCGGTAAGGGCCCGGTTTGATGCGCTGCCGGGCAGGCCCGAACTCGGTCCAGTGTTCCTTGCCCAGATTGTGCAGGGTATAAGGAATCTCGAGTTCACACAGGCGCTCACGCACCAGACGGGAAAACGGACTCCCTTCAAAGCTCCATAGGTGAAGCCCCTGTTCTGGCCTCCGGGCTTCTCTGGCGCTCATGCCCCGAAGTTCACTGGCGCCGGAACCCATCGAGCCGAGAACTGGCTGCCAGGGGCGGCTCTGGTAATAACGGGGCACCGAGCCCCGGCCATACTGGCGGAACAGATAATCAATGATGGCGGCAGACTCGTAGAGCACCGCACCGGTGTTCAGGTCATGAAACAGAGGAAACTGCTGTTTACCGCCCAACGCCTCGGCTTCCGGACGAAATAACCGGCCACCCTTCGGGCAGGGACGGATGTCAGCATCCAGATGCAATGCCGTCAGCGCCTCACGTACTCGCCGGCAATATGGGCAGGCCTCGATATCATAAAGTACCAGAGCTTGCTCGGGCTGGGAGGCTGCGGTGATCATCAGACACCCTCGCCATGCCGAAAAAGAGGAGGTTGCCACCGATTCCAGAACATTGACCTGATGTTTCAGCATTTTCAGCATAGAACTTCCTTACACTCAAAGTTTTTCGGCATTGTGCCATGGCTGTCCGGATACCCATTGGCCCTCTGGCCCAAGCCCCCTGTCATCCTAACTTACTGATTCCTCAATGCGCTTACTTTGTGTCACAAAAAAGCAATATAAACAGTGTCTCTACTGCCATTTTTTAACGTCATGTATAGCTTTTCTGCATAGTACAAAAGGGTGGAATGGGCTATTGTAGAGAGAGAACACAACAACGAGTTCCGGTCATGAATACTCAGGGGTTGCGGGCAGGCAAAGGCCTCGCCAGGGGCAGATTTGCATCAGGAACATTGGCGCTGGCGATCGCATTGGCCGGCGCTCCGCTCGGCGGGGCACTGGCTCAGGAGCAGGCGTCCGCTGCAGAGGCATTCGCCAGTTCCAGGCACTGGGCCAGCCAGATCCGGGATTACGCCAGCGAATCGCTGAACAGTGACGAAGCCCTGGGCGTTGCTGCCATTCCCCTCAACGGTCCGGGCATTGAGCAGTATGTGAACGCTGACTCTCTTATGAGCCCCGGCTCCATCATGAAACTGATCACCACCTACGCGGCATTGGAGTTGCTTGGCCCCACGCACCATTGGGACACCGATTTTCTGACCGACGGCAGGATGGTAGGAGATACCCTCAAAGGCGACCTGTACGTGCGTTTTGGCGGCGACCCAAAATTGACCCTTGAACGTCTCTGGCGAACATTGCGTGAACTCAAAAGTATGGGCATCAACCGGGTTGACGGCGACCTGGTGCTGGATGGCAGTTATTTCCGGGTTGGTGAAGGCTTTCCCGTTTTTGAAGATAACGGAGACAATCCCCACGCGCCGTTTCTGGTCGAGCCCTCGGGCTACCTGGCTAACCTGAACCTGTTGCATTTCCAGGTGCGCGCGGATGAGCGTGGCACCCAGGCCTGGACCACGCCGGAACTGGCTGAAGTCACCATCGATAACCGGGTCACCGCGATGCCTGAGGGCCCCTGCCCTGCCCGCAGCCGGTTTTCGTGGGAACCGGTGTATCAGGGCGATCACAGGGTGACCGTGCGGGTGACCGGTCAACTGCCTCAGGGGTGCCGGGCCACCAAATACCTTTCGCTGCTCCCCCACAAGCAATACTCGGCATCGCTGATTCGTTCCACCTTATCCGACATGGGCATTATCATCAGTGGCGGCGACAGGTTTGGCAGTACACCGGAGAATGCACGGCTGGTGATGCGCACAACCTCCCCAGATCTGGTATCTATGGTGCGTGACATCAACAAGTGGAGCAGCAACGTGATGGCTCGCCAGATGTTGCTGACCATTGGCGCCGAGTCCCGCCATGAGGATGAAGCCGACGACCGGGTCGCCGGGATCCGGGCAGTGTATGACTGGCTGGAGAAAAAAGGCATCAATACCGCAGGCATGGTTATCGATAACGGCGCCGGCCTCACCCGCCACGGGCGCATAACCGCACGGCAAGGAGCCCAGATACTGCGTCACGCCTGGGATAGCCCCTATGCTTCCGACCTGATGACCTCAATGCCCATTATTGCTATGGATGGAACCATGGCTCGGCGCCTGCGCAACACGGGCATGGACGGCGAGGGGCGCATCAAGACCGGATATCTCGAAAACGTACGGTCCATCGCCGGCTTCACCCGGGACGACAACAACACCACCTGGGCCATCGTTGGCATGGTCAATAATGACCCGGCCTGGAATGGCCAGGCGGTGCTGGACCGCGTGCTCTATTCGTTGCACTTCCGGCCACCGGTGGGAATGGCTTTATCCCAATCTGCCGATGAAAATCCTGCGTCTTCGATTCAGTAAACCAACATAAAAAGGCCGGCTGCAGCAGCCGGCCTGTCACTCATGCTTTGTGCAAAGAAAGCGTTTTTTGCCTGTCAGTCGACCGTATAAATCACCTCGTCGATGACATGAATCACGCCGTTAGACGCCTCAACATCAGCTTCGACGACGGTACTGCCCTCGATAACCAGAGCGTTGTCCTGTATGTCAACGTTCAAGTTGTTGCTGGCCAATGTTGTCACAGTCTCGCCGTTAGAGGCGTATGCCGTAAGAGAGTCAACCGTAGTTCCGAGAATATGCTGGCGCAGAATGGATGCCAGATTCGGATCATTGAGCAAGTCGACGGCTGTAATATCGAGATCCGTCAGTAGCGCCTCAAAAGCGGCATCTGTTGGCGCGAACACAGTGAGAGTCGCATTCTCATTCAAAGCTGCCGCCAGCAGCTCAGAAGCGCCATCAGTCTTAAGTGCCGCCAAAAGCGTTGTAAACTCAGCACCTTCTTCGGCCTCTGCAAGCGCTGTCACAATAGCCCCGATTGTTGCATCTGTATCACTGAGATCGCTCGGCGGCGGAAGCAGCACTTTGTCGATAATGTGAATAACACCATTGGTTGCGTCTACATCTGGCCCGGTTACTCGAGACGTGTTGACGTACAGCACGTCCTCACCGCTTTCCTGTGAGATAGAGAGCGCAACGTTTTCACCATTCACGGTTGGAACGAGGTTTTGTGGGACCGGGCTTTGCGCAACGCCGATCGCAGCGGAAGCCTTCACTTCACCCACGGACGTTGCGAGGACATGGTAGGTAAGAACCGCGTTCAATAGCTCTGTGTTGGCTAACAACTGTTCGGCCGTAAGCCCCAGGTCTTCCAACAGGGCTTCAAAGGCGGCGTCTGTCGGTGCGAACACAGTTAACTGGTCATCTCCACCGAGCAGTTCCGCGATGGATGGATCGGCTTCAAGAACTGCAGCTTCCAGAATCGTCGTATTCTCATTCTCAACAGCGATTTCCAGAATGCTTTGGGTCGCAGCATCGGTGCTGCCGTTGTCGTCGTTATCATCGTCATCAAGCCAACAACCGGACAGCATGACACTGCCTGCTAAAACCATCGGTAGAGCGTATTTTGCTTTCATTGTTCGTGCCTCGTCTGGAGGGGTTGATTACCAGGTTAAAGTGGTTCGAACCCGCACTGATTCAGTCCCTGAACAGTGTCGAAAGCAAATTACGGCAGGAGGAAAGAAACGGATTTACAGTTTTTTACATTCAGCGTACAAATGTAAGGTAAACGACAGAAAATCAGGCCTTACTCGATGGGTCGTTCTTTTCGCCGCAAACCGGCCATGGTCCAGTCCGCCAGCTTCCCGGCCACTGGCGCAATGAACGTAACCAGCGGAAACGCAACAGCCCAGGCGACCAGGAATGCAGCGCCCCACCGGTGAACAAACCCCTCTGTCAGGCCCGTATTAATAAATGTGATAGTGCCGGACATCAATAACGACATGATGCCGGACATATAAAAAGCGAAAATAAACTGGCGCACGCGCGTTTGCTTGTATTTGGACATAGTCTGATTCCGGTCTCTGGCATAAGCGGCAGCGTTCCATCCAAACCCGCAAACACAGCGTAGGACAAAAACGACCGCCAACGATGAATCGTTGCAACATCTTAGTGAGCACTCAACGTTTCGCTATACGGCTTTTTACCAAGGAGTTCAGGTCATGGATGTTTCGACGCCCGCAAAACGCTGCACCCGATGGCTGCTGGGGGTTGTGTTGCTGGCTGTGATGGTTGGCTGCAGCCAGACACGCCTGGCCTACCGCTATGCCGACTGGGGTGTGGTGTGGTGGGTTGAGGATTATATCAGCCTTACCGACAGCCAGGAGATCCGGCTAAATCAGGATCTGCAGGCACTGCAGCAATGGCATTGTTCAACCGAACTGCCCCACTACCGCCAATGGCTCGCCGTTCTCGAACAGGACCTCGCCGACGGCCCTCCCAGTAAGGCACAAGTCCTGCACCACCAGGAAACGCTAATGGCGTTTGTGCCAACCCTGTTGCGCCGGGCCACGCCGGTGGCCGTGAACCTGTTGTCGTCACTTTCAGACGCTCAGGTGCAACAACTGGCCCAAAACATGGCAGAGAACCAGCGAGACCTTGAGCAGGAAATGCTCGAGGGCACGCCCACCGAGACCGCCCGGGCACGCTCCGAGAGGACGATCGAACGCGTTGAGCGGTGGCTCGGCGATCTCAATGCGGATCAGCGTTCCATTGTTGCAGCGTGGTCCGCAGACCGCGGGCGACAAACGGAAATCTGGTTGCAGGGCCGCAAGAACTGGCAAGCGGCATTGCTTGAAGCATTGGAGAAACGTAACCAGCCCGGTTTTAATGACCGGGTGAAGGCATTGCTGGTACATTCGGAGCGCGCCCGGGGACCCGAATACCAGGCCATGCTGAGGGACAGCCAGAAGGCCATGTCTGAGCTGATGCACAACCTTATCAGAGCCGGGGATAGCCGCCACCAGGACCACTTGCTGGCCCGGGCCAGCGAACTGAACGGCGATTTTGCAGCACTGACCTGCAGCTGAGCGAAAGCGCAGGACCGATAAAAGCCCGGAGAATAACGCGTTCTCCGGGCTTTCGTGCCTGATGAACCGGAGGTTAAACCGTCAGGTAACCGCCGTCAGCGTTAATACAGGCGCCTGTGGTATAGCTGGAAGCACTGGACACCAGATACAGCACGGTACCGGCCATTTCATCCGGATTGGCCACACGCTTCATCGGAATGTGGGCCATGGCCTGCTTCTTGATGGCCTCGTTCGTGGTCAGCGCACTGGCAAACTTGGTGTCGGTCAGTCCCGGCAGCAACGCATTCACGCGCACATTCTGCTGCCCCAGCTCCATGGCGAAAGACTTGGTCATGGAAATCACGGCCGCTTTGGTGACCGAGTAAATGCCCTGGAAGTGGCCCGGGTTTACGCCATTCACCGACGCCACGTTAACAATAGAGCCGCCGCCATTTTTCTTCATCAGCTGAGCGCCGCGGGCACACATGAAGAAGTAGCCACGGATATTGACGTCAACCGTTTTATTGAAGGCGCCCAGGTCTGTGTCCTCCACCGGGCCAAAATACGGGTTGGCGGCGGCATTGTTCACCAGAATATCCAGCTTGCCGTGCGCGCTGGCAATGTGCTCCCAAACCGCTTCAATCTGGTCCATCTCGCCGATGTGGCAGGCATAGGCTTCGGCACTGCCGCCGTTGTCACGAATGCTGCTGGCGACCGCTTCGCAGCCATCAATCTTGCGGCTGCTGACGATAACATGGGCGCCATACTGGGCCAGAGTGCGGGCAATGCTCTCGCCGATACCACGGCTGGCACCGGTGACCAGGGCGACTTTTCCTGTCAGATCAAATAAATTCACGTTGCTCATGAAAATCCCTCGGGTTATCGGAATGTCACCAGGGCGGGGTCTTCCGCTTCCAGGTGGCTATAATTATTGAATACGGCCAGGCTGCGCCTGGAGCCGGAGTAGAGAATGCGGGAGACGCTGGTGTTGGCGATCACGTTGTTCATCTCCAGCGCCTTGCGGTCAGAGAGTTCCAGCAAACGCTGGGCAATCACCGCAATGGGCCCACCGGAGGTAGACACAATCACATCCGCGCCGTCTGCCAGGTCAATCAGTTGATCCAGTGCCAGGCCGACACGCTGCCGAAAGCCGTGCCAGGTTTCCTGATACTCGTGATCGAACTCCCCGCTCACCCACCGCTTCACGGCCTTCTCGAAGGCCTGCTGGAAGGCTCTGGCAGGTTTCGGAAAGCTCGCCAGGTCTCGCGCCATCACCTGCTTGTCAGCCCATTCCGGGCGCAGGCGCTCCACCACTTCCAGGTGATCGAATTCGTTGAGGCCTTCCAGTACCTGCATATCGGGTAACCCGGCGCCGTAACCGGTGGTGATGGCCTCAACCGTTTCCCGGTGGCGTTGCAGATTACCGCCGAAGATAGCTCCGGGGTCAACCTTGCCGGCCAGCCAGCGGCCCAGAATCCTGCCCTGCTCCCAGCCTCTTGGCGATAGCTGGTCGTAGTTCTCTTTGCCAAAACTGGCCTGGCCGTGGCGCACCAGATACACCGTGGCCATTACAGGGTGCTCTCGCCAATCAATCGCTGGCAGCGTTTTTCAAGGTAATTGGCGGCATGACCGAAGGCAGCGAAGCGCTTGTCCTGAGTCTGGCCATGGTAATAACGGTAGTAGATCTGCTGGACAATGACCGCCAGCCGGAACAGGCCGTAGATTTCATAGAAATCGAACTTTTCGGCCCGAAAACCGGATTTTTCCATGTAGTAGTCCACCACTTCCTGACGGGTCAGCATTCCCGGCCGGTGTGTGGGCTGGCGTCGCAGCATCTGGAAGGGACCCTCGTCGTCAGCTTCAATCCAGTACGCCAGACTGTTGCCCAGGTCCATCAGCGGGTCGCCAATCGTCGCCATTTCCCAGTCCAGCACACCGATAACCTCGAACGGGTTATCGGGATTCAGCACCACGTTGTCAAAACGGTAATCGTTGTGAATCACCACCTGGGCGATGTCGTCCGGCATCTTGTCATTCAGCCAGGCCATGACCGATTCAAAGTCGCCAACATCGTCGGTGCGGGCCTTGCGGAACCGGTCACTCCAACCCCCGATCTGACGTTTTACGTAGCCGGCACCCTTTCCGAGCTTGTCCAGGCCTGCCGCCCGGGCATCCACCTTGTGCAAATCCACCAGCTTGTCGATGACGTTCAGACACAATTTGCGGGTATCTTCAGCACTGAGCTCGAAGTCCTCGGGAAAATCCTGGCGCAGGATAATGCCCTTGAGGCGTTCCATCACGTAGAAATCGCACCCGAGCACACTGTGGTCGTCGCAGATGGCCACAATATTGGGCACATAGGGATAAACCGGCTTCAGGGCGTCCATTACCCGCGCTTCGCGCAGCATATCGTGGGCTGACTTGGCAATCTTGCCGAAAGGTGGACGGCGCAGTACATAGGACTGATCGCCATAATCCACCTGGTATGTCAGATTGGAGGCACCACCGGGATATTGCTTGATCTCCGGCTGACCCTCCAGGCCCGGAATAGCCTGCTTCATGAACTGGTCGACGGCGCTGATATCCAGCTCTTCGCCTTCCCGAATATCAGCGGCCTGATCGATCTGTGTCATTCGTTTTCTCCTGTGGTCGGTTCAGGCTTTGGCCTTGCCACCCATTTTGCTCATCCAGCGCTTGGTCTCCTGGTGCATCAACCAGTCAAACGCCCAGGGTGCATGGCGCTTGAGCATCCACATACGACGTTCTTTGGCGTGGGGCAGCACCCAGAAGTCTTTGTCTTTGACGCTTCGGAAAATATCCTCGGCCACATCCTCGGCGGTAATGCTGGACCGCTTCATCAGTTTGTTGACGTTCTGTTGAATGCCTGGAATGTCCGAGCGCATGGTGGTGGCCAGGTTGGTCTGGAAAAAGGCCGGGCACACGCAACTAACATGAATGCCGGAATCCCGCAGCTCCTGGCTGAGGGTCTCCGACAGGGCGATGACGCCGGCCTTGGAGACGTTGTAGCTGTCCATCAGGGGTGCCAGCATCAGGCCGGCCATGGACGCCACGTTCACAAAAGCGCCGGAGCCCTGCGCCTTGAACTGCGGGGTGAAGGCTTTGCAGCCGCGCACCACGCCCAGCACGTTGATGTCGAGGATCCATTCCCAGTCACCGATGGTAGTGTCTTCAATGGAGCCGGCGGAGGCCACACCGGCGTTGTTGATGACAACGTCGACGCCGCCCCACTTCTGTACCAGGTCGTCACGTGCTTTTTCAAAGTCGCTCAGGCGGCGAACGTCGCACTCCACGAAATAGCCTTCGCCGCCTGCGTTGTTCAATTCTGCCTCAACGGCGACACCCTGCTCGGGATTAATGTCTCCAATGCAGACCCTGGCGCCTTCTTTGGCATACCGCAATGCAATGGCGCGGCCCAGACCGCTGGCTCCGCCGGTTATGAATACTCTCTGTGTCATGCGCGTGCTCACTGTTTTGTTATGGGAGTTCTGGTTCGATATCAGGATTTGTACTTGCGAAGCTCCAGGCGAGCAACCATCGCCCGATGAACCTCGTCAGGTCCGTCCGCCAGCCGCAATACCCGAGCGTAGCCGAACAGGGCCGTCAACGGGAAATCGTCATCGCTGACGCCGGCACCGCCGTGAATCTGAATCGCGTCATCCACAATCTGCTGAAGCATCTTCGGCACCACCGCTTTGATCATGGAGACTTCCTGCAACGCGCCCATAATGCCCTTGGTATCCAGCGCCCAGGCACACTTCAGGGTAAGCAACCGGGCCTGTTCGATGTTCATCCGGGCATTGGCGATGATGTCCGGGTTGCCGCCGAGTTTGGCGATGGGGCGGCCGAAAGCTTCGCGGGTCATGGCGCGCTTGATCATGATCTCAAGAGCGCGCTCGGCAGCGCCGATGGCCCGCATACAGTGATGCACGCGGCCGGGCCCCAGGCGCCCCTGGGCAATTTCGAAACCGCGGCCGGGGCCTGCAATGATGGCACTTTTGGGCAGACGTACGTTGTCGAACAACACCTGCCCATGGCCGTAGGGTTCATCGTAGGCACCAAATACCGGCAGCATACGCTCCACCGTTATGCCCGGTGCGTCAAGCGGTACCAACACCATGGAATGACGACGGTGCTTCTGGGCATCAGGGTCGGTCACGCCCATGAAAATGCCGACTTTGCAGTCCGGATGACCGATGCCGGTGCTCCACCATTTGCGGCCATTGAGGACAACCTCGTCGCCCTCAACCACAGCCGTGGCTTCCATGTTGGTGGCATCGGACGAAGCCACCGCCGGCTCGGTCATGCAGAAAGCAGAGCGAATTTCACCACTCATCAGGCGCGGCAACCACTCGGCTTTCTGTTCTTCCGAACCGTAGTGAATCAACACTTCCATATTGCCGGTATCCGGCGCGTTGCAGTTAAAAATCTCCGGTGCGATGAAGCTACGGCCGGTTTCCTCTGCAATCAGCGCGTAGTCGGAATTCAGAAGTCCACAACCGTGTTTGTCGTCGGGGAAGAACATATTCCACAGGCCCTGGGCCTTGGCCTTCTCTTTCAACTCATTGATGATCGGCAGCACCACCCAGCGATTGTCACGAGCGGCAAGCTCTTTATGGTATTGCTCTTCGATGGGGTAAATTTCATCACGCATGAATTGTTTCACGCGCTTCAGGTAATCCTGGCCTTTCTCGGAAATATTGAAATCCATGGTGCAACTCCTCGCGCTGGTCGCCCTTGCGGGCGCAATGTCGATCAGATGGACACCAGTCTAGGAGCCCTCATATTATTACGCGACTGAATTGTTCTTATCGTTTATCATTACCTGCACTTATTCGGAATACGGCAATTCTTCATGGCATTGAACAGACTGGATCTGAACCTCCTGAATGTTTTCGATACCATCTATCGGGAAGGCAGCCTCACCCGCGCGGCAAAGGCGTTGCACCTGACCCAGCCCGCCATCAGCCATTCACTGGCCCGGCTCCGGGACCATTTCAATGACCCGCTGTTCACGCGCCAGGGCAATCAGATGGTGCCGACGCCACTGGCCCGTCGTTTTCTGGAATCCATGCGCCCGGGGCTGAATCAGATTCAGAGTGCCGTAAACCAGTTTCATGCCTTTGATCCCGCCAGTCAGCGCAAAACCTATGCTCTGGGTCTGCGGGATGTGCTGGAATCCACCTTTCTGCCGCAACTGGTCGCCAACCTGGCGCCTTATCCCGATATGGAGATCCAGAGCCAGCGGGTGGCGCGTCGGGATATGGAAACACAACTGGCCGCTGGCAAGCTCGATTTTGCCATTGATGTGTTGCTGCCGGTCAGTAACCAGACCAGCCATGAACTGCTGAGACAAGACCGGCTGGTGGTGCTGGCCCGGCAGGGGCATCCGATGATCGGGCGGGAGCTGGATATGGCCAGCTATCTGGAAGCCAGGCACATTCTGGTGTCGTCACGGGCCGAGGGCCCGGGCATTGAAGATTTCGAGCTCTCCCGCCACGGTGTCCAGCGCTCAATACGACTGCGCTGTCAGCATTACTACGCCGCGTGCCGGGTGGTGGAAAGTTCAGACCTGTTGCTGACCATGCCGGAAACCTACGCACGCATCATTGCCCAGAATACCGGGATCAACGTGCTGGCACCGCCGGTAGAAATGCCTTCCATCGATGTTCATTTGTACTGGCATCGCGCCTATGAACAGGAGCCCGCACTGGTATGGTTCCGGGAGTTACTGCGCAGACTGCAATAGTCTCAATAGGCTCCTACCAGCATCAGGAAGCCGAAGAAACCGGTGGCGGTAATGCCCAGCGACACAACCACGATACCCAATCCCCACCAGATGGCCGCGCCATCAGATATCTCCACATTGTGACCACGAAGGGTTCGATAGAAAGCCCAGGGGCCCAACACGAAGGCGCCGGCTACGGCGAACACCAAACCAATGGCAATGCCGGCAAAGGTCCAGGTGGCAAGAGCGGTGGCGCGATCTGAGGTCTGATCGGTTACGCCCTGATGCTCCAGAAACTTTTTGCAGAAAAACCAAACCAGGGCAAACAGGGCGGCCACAAAAACCAGGCCGCCAATCAGGGTAATAAGGCGATAGAGCACGTGATCGTCCTGTTACAGGTCAGTCAGTCGGGAAACACCGGCTCGGGCAGGCATTCGAATCCGGGCCTGGCGAACAGATAGCCCTGGTACAGGGTTATACCCTGGGACCGCAGCCAGAAATATTCCTCTGGCGTTTCTACCCCTTCTGCCACGATTCGGCCGCCCAACTGGCACATCATGGTAATAATACCTGAGACCACCGCCTGCTTGTTGGGTTCCTGATGGATGTCACGAACCAGGCCCATATCGAGCTTGAGCAAGTCCGGAGGGCTGGAAATCATCAGATTGTAGCGGGAATAACCCGCGCCAAAATCATCTATGGCCGTATGGAAGCCCATGGTCTGATAGGCCTCGATAATCGAGGTCAAGTGTTCGACCGATGTCATTTTCTCACCTTCGATCACCTCAAAGATGATTTTCCGGGTATCGAACTGATAGGTCTGGGCCGCAGCCAGCGTCGTCCGGATACAGTATTCGGCCTGATACACCGCGTTAGGCATAAAGTTGATGCTGAGCATGGCCTGCATATCGAGCCGTGAGGCCAACTTGACCGCCTTGACCCGACAGATCTGGTCAAAGGCGTATTGGTTGTGCTCATTTACCTTTCCCAACACGGTCATCGCGCCCTGGCCCTCCGGGCCCCTGACCAGAGCCTCGTAAGCGAACACGGTTTTGTTGACCGCATCCACAATAGGCTGGAACGCGAAGCTGAACGAGAAGTCCAGGCCATTGCCGCAAGCGCATTGCTCACAATGGGATTCATCAAAAAGAACGGCAGGTTTATTCACGAATACTCCATAGCAACGCGCTATTATTTCGGATAGATCTGTAAAGAAATCAACTGAATTCCACTATAGACATCATCCGCATCCGGGTAAAACGAAAACTTCTTATCTTCCTGATAGTCGGCTGGCATCTGCAGCCTGCAAAGCTACACTGGGTTTGTCGAATGCAATCCGCCAAGCCGCAACGTAAGGAGGTTAGGGAATGGCCGAGACCACCCGTATCGCAGTAACGCCCGGAGACGGCATTGGCCCTGAGGTAGTGGCCGAAGCCGTCCGTTGCCTTGAGGTACTCAGGGCCAAGCTTGGCCTGCCCCTGGAATGGATCCGCTTCCCATGGCCCTCCCATGCCTGGCACGAGGAATACGGGCAATCGTGGCCAACGGATGCTCTGGAACAACTGAACGGTTTTGACGCCATATTGTTAGGCGCCCTGGGTGACCCGGGGCCGGTCCACGACCCGGATCGTTATCTGCTACCAGACAGCATTTCCCTCGCACCTCTGCTCGATATGCGCAAAGGCTTTGACCAGTGGGTGTGTGAGCGTCCCGCCCGACTGCTGCCCGGCGCACGGCAATATCTGAAAGATGATCGCGCAAAAGACATCGATATGCTGGTGATCCGCGAAAACAGCGAAGGTGAATACGTCAGCCAGGGCGGCAGGCTCCGCCAGGGCACGCCCGACGAAGTGGCCACCCAGATGGAAGTTTTCACCCGCCGGGCGACCGAGCGGATTATCCGCTACGGCTTTGAGCAGGCCAGAAAGCGCGCCCGTGAACGCGTTCAGCAGGGCAGGACCCGCAGTTTCCAGACCCTGGACGGAAAAACCTGCGAAAGCCAGGTTTGCCTGATCACCAAACGTAACGCCCTGCGGTACTGGGGTGATATGTATACCGATGTCTTTGCTGAGGTCAGCAGCGAATTCCCCGATGTCGCCACCCACCACGAACTGGTGGACGCAGCCTGCATGAAGTTTGTATCCAGCCCATGGGCCTTCGATGTTGTTGTCGCCAGCAATCTGCAGGGCGACATACTGACAGATCTGGCCGCCGTCATTTCGGGGGGTATGGGCGTGGCCCCCTCCTGCAACCTGAACCCGACCGACCCGGATATGCCATCCATGTTCGAGCCCACCCATGGCAGCGCACCGGACATTGCCGGCCAGGGCGTCGCCGACCCTACCGCCATGCTGTTTACCACAGCCCGTATGCTGGACTGGCTGGGCCGGCAAGACCCCCGCCTGGCGGAGGCAGGGCAGCAACTGTTCGACGCTGTCGCCGCCGACCTTGCAGAAAAGGGAGGGGAACCGCGCAGCACCCGGGAAATCGGCGACGCGGTTTGCAAACGCATTGAGGCCGGGTAAACCCGGCCTCAATCAAACAACGTGGTGGCCCACCCGTTCTATTGGTCGGCCATCACGAATTCCAGCCGGCCGGGTGCCACCCGGACATCCATCGGCATCATGCCAAACATACGTTGCGCAAAGTCGGCTTCATCCAGCCGATACACCGGCATGGTCTCCAGCATCTGGGAGACCGCCCGCATCACGTTGCGGGTAACAGGCTCCAGATCTCCCTTGAAGAACGGCGAATCAATCGAGCTTTCAAGCAGCTGGAGGCGACGAATGTAAATCGCTTTTTCCTGGCTATCATACACCGGCGCGCCCTCCACTTTCAGCGCCAGATCCACCGGCAATTTGGCCATCAAAGCGTTCAGGGCCACCTGCCCTTTCAAATTGATGACCGCCACATCCCGTCCGTCAGGACCAAGAGTGATATCCGCATCACTCAGGCTCAGGCTCAGAGGTGAGCCACTCTGCAATTGCTTCCGATCGAAATCCGACACGGCCTTTTTAAGGTGTCCTTCTATTTCACTCTCGGAAATGACATAGGGTGTGAGGCTGGCGCAGCCACTGGCAGCGACTGCCAGAAACAGAACCAGCCAAAGTCGGGTGTGCTTCAACATACCTGGATTCCCTGCAAACAGACGATTCCCTATCGTGGGCCAGCCCGCTCCGATCCGCAAGCAGACCAGATTACCAATTGCTCACGCAGTCACTCGTTTTCAGGACGGGCTTCCACGCTGGACACCTGCCCGTCCTCCAGTTGCAAGGTCAGGACAATGGGCTGACAACACACCTGGCAATCTTCCACATATTCCTGTTCAGATACGGAAGGGTCGACGCTGATCTCCAGCGTCTCCCAACAGTACGGACATTGCACAAGCACCGATTCGAGAGCAGACATACCCGGCCTTAAAACTGTTGCTTGGCCATCCAGGGGATGATGCGATCGAATGCCTCATCCAGCCGTTCGCAGGTGGTGGAAAAACTGAACCTCAACGCATTGGTGCAGTCTTCACCAAACGCATCACCCGGTACAACACACACACCCGTTTCTTTAAGCATCCGCAACGCCAGATCGGAGCCATCCACATGGGGTGGCAGATCCGGAAACGCGAAAAACGCGCCACCGGGCTTGTAGCCGGTCAGATAAGGCGTTTGATCAATCAGCTCCACAACCTTGTCACGACGTTCCCGGTAGATGTCGACCATATCCCGAACGCATTGCTGGTCGGCGGTCAATGCCGCTACGCCGGCGAACTGGGAGGGTGTATTGGCCACCGATGTGGTGAACATATGGTATCGGCGCAGCGATTTGATCGCGGCCTGGCTGGAGATGACCCAGCCCACGCGCAGCCCCGCCATGCTGTAGGTTTTAGAAAAGCTGCTGATGCACATGATATTGTCCAGGTCCACCGAGCAGTTCAGGACACTGGCAAAATCGTCATCATCGAAGATCAGGTGATCATAAACTTCATCCGCATAGACCTGGATACCACGGTAAGCACACTCTTCGAGGATGGTTTCGACCGTGCTGCGGGGATAAACCGCCCCCGTAGGGTTATTCGGATTGTTGAGGATCAGCGCGAAGGTGCGAGACCCCATGGCGCGAATGACGTCGTCCGGATCTAGCTGGTGGTTGTTCTCGGCCCGAGTGGGTACATACTTTACCTCACCGCCGTTCATCCGGATCAGCGGCGCATAGAGCAGGAACGACGGATCGGTGACAATGAACTGGCGGCCCGGCGCGGAGGTTGCAGAAATGGCCAGATACATGGCTTCTGTGGCACCGCTGGTCACCAGGATATTGTCGCGTGTGAGCTTTCGGTTGTACCGTTTGCCGTAGTAATCCCTCAGCGCCACCAGCAACTCCGGCAAACCGGCATCCATGGTGTACCCCGTTTGCCCGGCATTCAGCGCATCGATATAAGCATCGATAATGTGCTTGGGGGTGGGCAGATCGGGCTGGCCAATGGAAAGATGAATAACATCTTTCATGGTGGACGCCATGTTTACCAGACGGCGAATCCCCGACACAGGGATGGCCTGCATGGCCGGATTCCAACTGGCCTTGGTCTTCCGGTACTTCACTTTACGCGGTTTGGTCAGGCCGGTGTCCCCGTTCGCGGACTCCACCATAAGCACCTCCAGCAGACAGAGTAGAAATGACGATACATCTGCAGGTTAGTCAGTAAAAATCATAGGTACAAGGCGACAGGACTAAAGGATAACCGAACCTTCGAAACCGATTCGCCGCTGCCCGGGTTGACCAGCTCACAACCGCCGACCAGACTGATGAAACAATTACATCCGAGACCATGACCACCGGAGGTTACATGACAGACTCAGGCAAACCGGTTGTTACCGTTCTGACCGCCCCCGATGAGCCAGCCCCGCCAGGTGTCGAGGCAGTGAAGGCGCGCGCCGAGGTGCGTTTTGCCTGCGACGAAACGAGCCTGAGGGATACCCTCCCCGGTACCGACGTGATGATGGTAACGGACTTTCGTACCGAAGCCCTGGAAGCCGCCTGGCCCTGCGCCGACAAACTCAAATGGATTCACGCAACCAGCGCCGGTGTGGATGCCCTGATGTTCCCGGCCCTGATCAATAGCGACGTGGTGGTGACCAACGCCCGGGGCATTTTCGATCGAACCATTGCTGAATATGTGCTGTGCACCATTCTGATGTTTGCCAAGGATTTTCCCGGCTCCATCAGGCTACAAATGAATCAGGAATGGAAACACCGGGATACCGAACGCGCCGAAGGGAAACAGGTTCTGGTCGTCGGCGCCGGGTCCATTGGCCGACAGATAGGCCGGCTGGTCAACGCCATCGGCCTGCACGCACACGGCATTGCCCGCACCCCCCGCCACGACGATCCGGATTTTGTTGCCGTGCATGGCAACGATGAACTCTATGAGCAATTGTCGCACGCAGATTATGTCGTGATTGCAGCACCGCTTACCCCGCAAACCGAGGGCCTGTTCGATGCCAGGGCCTTCTCTGCCATGAAGAATACGGCTCGCCTAATCAACATCGGCCGGGGTCCGATCGTGAACACCCGGGCGCTGCTAAAGGCACTTGATGACGGCGAGATCGCGGGCGCCGGACTGGATGTCTTCGAAGAAGAGCCCCTGCCAGCCGATCACCCGCTCTGGCAGAAGGACAACGTTATCATGACCGCCCATATGGCCGGAGACTTCATCGGATGGAAACGCGCACTCACTGATCAGTTCCTGGAAAACTTTGACCGCTGGCACCAGGGCGGCGAACTGTTCAACCGGGTCAACAAGGAGCTGGGATACGCAGGCAGCTAGTGGACAGCGGTTACACCTAATGCGCCAATCGGACAAGTTGATAATTCTGACCACTTGTCCGGCCCCGCCGCCCGCCCTACTCTCGAAGATCAGGGCACCCGGTGCGCCGTGCGGGATGCCGCCATGAATTAGCAGGAGAGTCAACCATGTACAATCCCAAGGACTTTACGCTGAGCGGCGAAGTGGCACTCGTAACGGGTGCCGGCGCCGGTATTGGCCGTGCCATTGCCGAAACCTTTGCCGCCGCCGGCGCCTCGGTCATGGTCAGCGACCTGAAACTGGACACCGCCAAAGCCGTTGCCGACGAAATCAACGACCGTGGCGGGAATGCCCGGGGCATCGCCTGTGACGTTACCCGGGAAAGCGACCTGGCCACCGTTGTTAACGAGACCGTCAAAGCCTTTGGTAAGCTCAGCCTTCTGGTCAGTAACGCAGGCGGCGGTGGCCCCAAACCGTTTGATATGCCCATGGACGACTTCCGCCGCGCCTTCGACCTGAACGTATTTTCGCTGTTCCGGCTCGCCCAGCTTGCCGTCCCTGAAATGGAAAAGGCCGGCGGCGGTTCTATCCTTGCGATTACCTCCATGTCGGCCGAAAACAAGAACAAACGCATGGCGTCCTATGGCTCCTCAAAAGCCGCTACCAGCCATCTGGTGCGCAACATCGCCTTTGACCTTGGCCCGAAGGGCATCCGGGTAAACGGCATCGCTCCGGGCGCTACCCGCACCGAGGCCCTGGCTTCGGTACTCAACGACGACATTGAAAAGGCGATGCTTCAGCACACCCCCATCAACCGACTCGGGGAACCCCAGGATATGGCGAATGCGGCGCTGTTTCTCTGCAGCCCGGCCGCCAGCTGGGTCAGCGGCCAGATTCTGACCGTGTCCGGTGGTGGTGTTCAGGAACTGGACTGAGCACGGGCCCCAAGCCACTTCGGGCAAATGTACCAGCGTATAATAAAAGACCCACCACAAAAAACGGGAGCCCGAGGGCTCCCGTTTTTATGCAAGGCGAGTCAAACGCCAGGATTCAATTCCCCGAGAGCGACTGCTCCGAGGGATCCAGCTCCATTTGCTGAATGGCGATGACCGCCTGGGTCCGGTTACGAACCCCAAGCTTGCGGAATACCGCTGTGATATGAGCCTTGATGGTGGCCTCGGAAACATCCAGATCGTAAGCAATCTGCTTGTTCAGAAGCCCCTCAGCCAGCATTCCCAACACCCGGAATTGCTGCGGCGTCAACGACGCCAACCGCTCGGAGAAGTCCGTGGTTTCCGCCTGCATTCGCTCGATCTTGTCGGCCACCCCCTCGGGCAACCAGACATCTCCTTCCAGCACCGCCTGAATCGCTTCGGTGATGGTCGGCAATGGCGCCGATTTCGGAATGAAACCAGAAGCGCCATAGTCAATCGAGCGGCGCATGACCTGCAGATCCTCAGAGCCAGACACAACCACCACCGGCAACCCGGGATACTGGCCACGCATAAAGACCAGGCCAGAGAAGCCATGGGCACCCGGCATATTAAGATCCAACAGAATCAGATCCGCATCCGGGTGCGACTCTACCGCCGCCTGCAGCGCCTTGATGCTGTCGACTTCAACCGTCTCTGCATCCGGCACCGCCTGACTGACCGCCTGCTTCAATGCTGCCCGAAACAGCGGGTGATCATCGGCGACGATAATTGTTTGTGTCATGCAACAGATTCCTCACAGTTTGGTGCCGGCAGTGGCTGTTACTGGAACTCACGACTGCCGATCAGCTCATCCACTACGCCCGGATCAGCCAGAGTGGAAGTATCCCCAAGCTGATCGTGCTCGTTAGCGGCGATTTTACGCAAAATCCGGCGCATAATCTTGCCAGACCGGGTTTTGGGCAGTCCAGGTGCCCACTGAATCACATCCGGAGAGGCAATCGGGCCGATTTCCTTACGAACCCACTGTACCAGTTCTTTCTTGAGCTCGTCGCTGGGCTCTTCACCCTGTACCAGGGTAACGTACACATAGATGCCCTGACCCTTGATCTCATGCGGGTAACCGACAACAGCCGCTTCCGCCACTTTATCGTGGGCCACCAGAGCACTTTCCACTTCCGCCGTACCCAGACGGTGGCCAGACACGTTCAGAACGTCGTCCACACGGCCAGTGATCCAATAGTAGCCGTCTTCGTCGCGACGGGCACCGTCACCGGTGAAGTACATTCCCTTGTAGGTGCTGAAGTAGGTCTGCTTGAAACGCTCGTGGTCACCAAAGATGGTGCGCATCTGGCCGGGCCAGCTGTCCAGGATCACCAGGTTACCCTCGGCCTTGCCTTCCAGGATATTGCCCTCGTTATCCACCAGCGCCGGCTGTACACCAAAGAATGGCTTGGTGGCAGAACCGGGCTTCAGATCAACCGCACCGGGCAGCGGTGAAATCAGAATGCCGCCGGTTTCTGTCTGCCACCAGGTGTCCACAATCGGGCACCGGCTGTTGCCAATCACTCGGTGATACCACTCCCAGGCTTCCGGGTTGATGGGCTCGCCGACGGAGCCTAGCAATCTGAGGCTTTCACGGGTTGTGCCATCCATGCACGACTCGCCCTGAGCCATCAACGCACGAATGGCGGTCGGGGCCGTATACAGAATATTGACCTTGTGCTTGTCGACAACCTGGCCCATCCGAGAGCTGTCCGGATAATTCGGCACCCCCTCAAACAACAGGGTAGTCGCCCCGTTTGCCAGCGGGCCGTAAAGGATATAGCTGTGGCCAGTCACCCAACCAAAGTCTGCGGTACACCAGTAAACATCACCATCGTGATAGTCGAACACGTACTGGTGGGTCATGGAGGCATACACCATATAGCCACCGGTGGTATGCAGAACGCCTTTCGGAGCACCGGTAGAACCCGAGGTATAAAGCATGAACAGCGGGTCTTCCGCACCCATGGGTTCCGGCTCGCACTCCGCGGAAGCCTGTTTCATCAGCTCTTCGTAACGAACGTCGCGACCTTCGGTCCAGGGCACCTGATCGTTTCCGGTGCGAGACACCACGATCACTTTCTCTACCTGGGCATCATCTTCATGCTTGAGGGCAGAGTCGACGTTTTTCTTGAGCGGGATAGCCCGGCCGCCGCGCAGCCCTTCATCGGCCGTGATCACGAAACGGGACTTGCCATTGACTACCCGGGCGGCCAGCGCTTCCGGGGAGAAACCACCAAACACCACCGAGTGGATGGCACCAATACGCGCACAGGCCAGCATCGCGACGGCGGTTTCGACGATCATGGGCATATAGATCGTCACCACGTCGCCTTTTTTAACGCCCTGCGCCTTGAGCACATTGGCAAACTTGCAGGTTTCTTCGTAAAGCTCCCGGTAGGTCACGTTACGGGATACCGAAGGATCATCGCCCTCGAAAATGATTGCGGTCTGGTGGCCTCGCGTTTCCAGATGCCGGTCGAGACAGTTGGCCGAGGCATTCAGCTCCCCATCCTCAAACCACTTGATAGACAGCTCGTCGTAATCGTAGGTGCTGTTTCTCACTTTGGTGAACGGCTTGATCCAATCGACACGCTTGCCATGCTCACCCCAGAAGGTGTTCGGATCCTCCACCGACTGGCGATACATCTCCTCGTATTGCTCTTTGGTGACCAGTGCGCGATCAGCAACCTCCGGGCTTACCGGATATACCTGCTTATGAGTCATTGTGCTCCCCCTTGGTATGAGTCTGTTGTCATTGTCGGTTTGTAAATACCGGGTGGTCGGGACATTTCCCGCGAGACGGATGCCTGTAGTTCAACATGTGTGCCACTGCACAATGAATTAGACTAACGTCCTAAGATGGCGGAAAGACAGGGGCAACCTGCCGTCAATTGCGTTGATAAACCAGTATCTCGAGCCCCTCCCGAAAGAGGGATAACCAGAGAAAAATGGCCAAAGTAGCGGGGATAATTCGTGGCGGGGAGGTGCCCCCGCCACGGAGAGCCTGTGCTAAGCTGCTTTTTTGCGCTGGCGTGACGCCTTCAGGCTATAGACTTTGCGTTCCTTCAGGGCGTAGCGGTTGAGTCCCGCCAAATGGATTTTACGCAAGTAGAGCTCCCAGTCGATAAGGCGGGCATCCACCGGGAACAGGCCTTTATCAACCTCCCCCATCCGGTTTGCCAACGCCACCAGATCATCGTTGCAGAAGATGTAATCCGGTGCGGTATAAAAGCCAAAGATAGCCGCCAGCGACTGAGTGGTGTCCAGATTGCGGAGCATTTTCAGGTCGCGGGAATTGCCGAACAGTTTGAGCACCCTGTCGGTGAGGCTCAGCGGCAGGCGGACACCACTGACCACCAGATCAAACAGGGACCGGTTTACCGCGAAGAAAGGCTTTGAGGGCCGCCGATAGAAAAGGTGGTCATAAGCGGCGTAATTAGCCCGGGATTCCGCCATCAGATGATCAATAAACTCACCCAGCGAAATCGGATTGGACCCGCCACTGCAACACTGGTAGATGCGACGACGACCGGGTTCCGCCAGGGCTTCGGCGAGGGATAAAATGATGGAATTGGCCACCAGATCCACCGGAATCACATCAATGATGCCGGAGCGTTTGCCCGGAAACAGAGTCACCTTTTCCCGCGCGTAGGCCAGGATAATGGCATCTGCCACTTTGACACCCTCAATCCAGCCCGGCGCCGGTTCTTCCAGGGCGCTCTCGATGATTGACGGGCGCAGAATGGTCAGCGTGCGCCCGCTTAACGCTTTCATCAAGACTTGCTCGCCCAGCCATTTGGTGAACGTGTAGGTATCACTCCAGCCGTAACGGTTGGCTTCCCGAATGCCCAGGTCGACCAGTTTTTTCTCCAGCACTTTTCCCGAGTAGCGAGCCTGAACGTCTTCGATCTTGTCCTGCAGCAAGCGCACGAGCGCATCGGTTTCGTAAAATCCTTCCGGTGAGCGGGGCACCGACTCACCGGCCGGCTTGATGACGGCTTCCGTCACCTGCCCGGAGTTCATGCCGTTCACATAACAGGTAGAGACCTGAAGCACCGCCAGCTCGGGGTTGAGGTCCGCAAGGCCCACGATGTTATTCAGGCTCAGGGTATTGATGGCCAGCGCTTTATCCAGCTCTTCACGAAAATTGACGCTTGCGGCGGAGTTGATCACGGCGTCCATGTCCTCGGCGAGCTTGCGGTAAGGCTCTTCGCCCAGACCAAAGCAGGGTTCGGTCACTTCACCGGTCACACAGTGGATGCGCTCATCCAGAAATGCATCTAACGCCTCGGCATCGGCTGCGCGCAGGCGATCGAAGACCGACGAAGTGGCAATTTCTTCCAGAAAGCGCGCCCGGGCATCGGGATGCCGCCGATTACCCCTAATCAACAGGTAGATACCGCCGATATCGGGTACTGCCCGGATCAGTTTTTCAAGCACCACCTTGCCCAAAAAGCCCGTGGTGCCGGTGATCAGCACCCGCTTGCCGCGGAGTTGTCCGAGCACTTTCGATGATGATTCGCCAGCGTGATGAACCTGCTGTATTGCCATGGTAGAACTCCTTCTCAGATATTACTTATGCCGACAGGGCATAAACCATTACTGTGCGGGCGGGGTACGTCCCTCTTCCCCGTCAACGCCGAATCCCTGCTGCAACCGCCTGCCGGAGTCGCTTGCATATTGCGGGCCACCCGTCACGACACTGGTCAATTCTCACACAACCCAGATGACAGCTCGGTGACAGACTGCAAAATTACGACACAAAAAACGCTAATAAAATGACAATTTAAAAGGCATAAGCGCCGCGCCAGAAACCCGAAAATCAGCGATCGGTGCTGTCTTTACCGGCCAGCCCCTGCAACAGCTCTTCAAGGGACATATCCGCCGGTTTTTGCTGCAGGGCGCGAACAAGTTTCTCCTGTTCACCGAAAATAACGCGGTCATACAGTGGCTCATCCGGCGCCCCACGGCTCTCCGAAGGAACCTGTTCTGCAGGTGGCTCCGGCGCCAACTCATCGGCCAGATGCCTTAAATGAAGCGCCATGTTGGCCCGATCCGAAGCGCTCAACTGCTGCCAGTCCATCGCGGCAAGGCTGGTCTGGATAATTTCTACGGTATCGGCATCGGGGTTGCTCCCCAGCAGTGCGAGAAGCCGTGTAAATGCCTCATATCGGAGCATCACGTCGTCAGGCGCTGCCGCAAGTGCCCGCTCAAATTGTGTTATCAGGTCCTGGCAGTGTTCGCGAGCAGTTTTCTGACCAAATGCTGGCGAGCGGGCTTCTTTGGACGTAGCCGGAGCGCGCCTGGCCGCCCGGTACCAATAGGCCGCGATACCCGCTTTTCTGGGCGGCAGCCTCCCCAGGTGAACATTCAGCATTTCCGCCAGTGAATGAAACTGCCGGCACGATGGGTCTGAGGCTGGTAAAACCGTCACCGGGGTCTGGTCCAGAACCGACTGGCGCAGCGTCTCATCACGCCAGAGTGCCCCAAGATAACTCAGCGACCACTGCAGGTGCCGCTGGCTGGCACCGTTGAAACGCTGGAACACCGAACGCGCCTGGCTGGCGCCCTGAGCCATGTTGACAATAACCCCCGGGGTACGACGGTAACCGCGACGTTTGAGGACCTTTAACAAGGAGAAGGCATCGGTCAGGGAGGCGGGATCAGGCGTCACAACAAGACACGCCAATTCGGCCGCCGCAATCATATGCAGGCCGATTGACTGCAAGCCCGAGGCAGTGTCAACAATAACCGTGTCGTAGCGGTGTTCCAGTTTATGCAAAGCCCGGAGAACCGCCAGACTGTCCCGCTCTGATAAATCCATACAAGCCTCAACACCCGAGGCTCCGGGAATCAGATGCAGCCCGCTGTAGGTCTTCATCACAACATCCTGCAGCGCGCAGCGGCCGGCCACCACATCCGCCAGAGTGCGCTCGGGGTAGGCGCCCACCATGATACTGACATTCGCCAGATCCGTGTCGCCATCCAACAGCAAGACCTTCTGGCCCCGCTCGGACAACGCAATGGCCAGGTTCAGCGCCACAGTGGTTTTGCCAACCCCACCTTTGCCGCCTGTGATGGCGATGGTTCTGGTGTGGCGCGATTTCTGCACGTGATTCTGGCTTTGTGCCTGCATCCGGTCTTCCCTGAAAAACAGCCTGGGCTCTTGGACTTGTCACTATAAGCGACATTTTAACCGGTAAAAAGGGTACACGTATCACAGACCGGGTAATAAATTGCTTAAAAAACCACCACTAAGTATTTAATAGAGGCGGATTATTGTCTAAGCTCGAGAACCAACAAAAATGAACAACCTGTCACATTACTCGACCCCGGGCGGTGACACTTGCGCAAGACAGACAAGCCGTTGCGCAGGATTCAGAGGCGTGCCATGACTTCAGCGACAGACATCGCGTCAGATCTTCAGCTGCCGAGCCTTCCGGAGGTTATCCTGCGCGCGCTCGATGCCTGCCAGGCAGGCCAGAGTTATCGCGAAATCAGCCGCATTGTGGCTACCGATACTGCGCTTGTCGCCCGGCTGCTCGCACTTTCAAGCTCCGCGCTCTACCCTCGTACCGCGCCTGGCCACTCGATTGAACAGGCACTGCTGCGACTGGGCACCCGCAAATTCCAGACATTGTTGCTGACCTCGGCCCTGCGACAGGTAATGCTTGAGCTTGGCGGCAACGACTGGCAACAGTTGCGCGACTTCTGGCGCCATTCCCTGACCACTGCGTTAACGGCAAAAACACTGGCAACCCTCACCCGCTACGCCGAACCAGAGGAAGCGTTCTTGCTTGGCATGGTTCACAACATTGGCGAGTTGCTTGCCGTCAAGGCGTCCTGCCCGGAACACAAGCAGCAATGCCTGAACCAGCAGAATGAGATCGCGGCCGAACTGGTTTCTGCCTGGGGTCTTGGGCCCATGGCCGCCGATGCCATGCGCTATCAACAAGCTTTGCCGGGGCAGCTTCAGGACGCCGGGCACCTGGTCAAGATCATCAGCCTGTCCACCCGTCTTGCCCTGTCCGATGCGGCCGGATTGGGTGCCGCGGGCACCATTTTCGGGCTGCAGGAAGACCTGACCCGGGAGATCAATAATAGAATCGGCGAGGAAGTCGCAGCGGTGGCAGAGTCCCTCGGCATTTCTCTGGGTACCGAATACGATGCCAGCCCGGCAACAAAACAGCTGCGTCAGCGGGTTCTCGAACACGCCATGGTAAAGACCGCTCTGCCCCTGCCAGCACCCGGTACGGAAAGCATGGGCACACTGATTTCCGAGGCCACCGGCAGCCTCGCGCTGATGACCGGCTTGCCGGTCCTGTGCTTCAGTCAACAGGATGACGAGCTGGTCTTGCGCGCGGGCACCTGCAAACAATTGCCAGAGCTGTCTGTGAATCCGGCGACGGGCCACAGCGTTCTGGCCACGGCCCTGAGGACAGGCACCACGCAGGTATCAGCGTTGTCTGAACCGGCGATACTTGACCGTCAGTTGGGCTCGCTGCTCGGTGCGCCTTCGCTTCTTGCGATCCCGGTCAGATCCGGCGATGCCGATACCAGTATTTTTGTCATCGGCGTCGACGGCACAACCTTGTCCGGCGCTCGCAGCCTGGGGGAACTTTTTGCCTGCGAGCTCATGGCCGCGCTGGCCCAGCCAACAGAGGATACCGCCGGTTCAGACCGGCAAATGGCCAACGAACGTCTGCGACGGCAGGTGCATGAAGTCAGCAACCCGCTCACGATTATCCGACAATATCTGTTTCAGCTGCGCACACGGCTCTCAGACACCCGGGCCGACGAAGAACTCGGAATCATTCAGGAAGAGCTGGATCGTGTCGGCAACCTGTTGCTGCAAATGAGCCAGCCGGCGGCAGAATCAGGCGCAACCCAGAACGACCTGAATGACGAGCTGACAGCCCTGTGCAGCCTGTTGCAGGACAGCCTTTTCCATGACCGTCGCCGGGAGCTGAACCTGAACCTCTGCGAAGGAGATACCAGTATACAAGCCGGCGCCTCGGCAGTAAGACAAATTACCCTGAATCTGGTTCGAAATGCCGTAGAAAGTTTTGAAGAGGCGTCCGGAACGGTCAGTATCCGTACCACGGCACCCGTGTTTCAGAACCGGCGCCGCTGGATTGAACTGCAGATAGCCGATACCGGGCCCGGCATTCCGCCGTCTTTGCAGCAGCGACTGTTTGAGCCGGTCGACAGCACCAAAGGAGATGGCCATAGCGGCCTGGGGCTGAGCATTGTCAAACAACTGATTGATGACATGGAGGGCATCATCGCTTGTCACACCGGCCCGGAGGGCACGACCTTCCGGATTTTGCTGCCGGCGGCAAGTTATAACGATAACGACACCGACTGACGACGAAACCACGGACACACAGCCATGGCAACCGAACAGACCTCTGCCCCTTCAAGCCACTCAAAACGCCAGAGCATTCTGGTTGTAGACGATGAGCCACGCTTGCTCCGGACCCTCGCCGAGCTACTGCGCAGCCGGGATTTCGATGTCACAGAGGCACAGGGAGGGCGGGAAGCCTGCACGCAGCTGTCCCGGCAAATGTTCGATCTGGCCTTGCTGGATCTGAATATGCCCGAACTGGACGGCTTTCAGGTCATGGCCGAGACCCACCGCCTTCAGCCGGATTGCGGCATTATTGTGGTCAGTGGAGAGTCGTCGTTCCGAACCGTCAGCCGCGCCTTGCGCCGGGGGGCACTGGACTACATTCGCAAGCCGTTCGATCCCGAGGAGCTACTGGCAACTGTCGAAGGTGTGCTGGGCAAGCAGTCCCTGGTTCGTGCCCATGAAATCGTGCAATCCAGACTGGAGAAATCCGAAGCCCTGCACCGTTACATCGTCAACAGCTCTCCGGATATCGTCTTCATGCTCGACGAAAAAGGGCATATCTGCTTTATCAACAACAAGGTCGAAAGCTTGCTGGGGTATCAGCCGACGACACTCTGCGGCAAGCATTTTCGCCATCTCCTGGATGATCGGGATGTAGCCCGGGGCACCTACGCTCTGCAGGGCCCCAACATCTCTGCCGACAATCCACGGGTACTGGAAGTGCGCTTGAAAACCCGGGGCAGCCACAAGGCCACGCGGCACTTTGAAATAACCGCGTTTCCTGTCGACCCCCAAACCTGGCCCCAGACCGACAAGACCCAAGGCGGTTGCACGGGCCAACCCGCCCGTTACTATGGCATCGCCCGCGATGTCACCGAGCGCAAGGAAGCCGAGGCCTTCATCAACTTTCAGGCCTACCACGACCTGCTTACACGGCTCCCCAACCGGGCGTTATTCAAAGATCGGCTGGAACTGGCCATCACCCATGCACGGCGGAATCACCAGAAGCTTGCGGTCATGTTTCTAGATCTTGACCGATTCAAGGTGGTCAACGATACCCTGGGCCATGCCATGGGCGACCGATTGCTGCAGGCCGTGACCCACAGATTGGAAAAATGCCTGAGGCGCGGAGACACCCTGTCGCGTTTCGGTGGCGATGAATTCACGCTGTTACTGCCCAGCATCCATGGTCATGAAGATGCCCGGAACATCGCCCGCAAACTGATTCATGCGCTCAAAGCACCGTTTCAGCTGGCAGACCAGGAAGTCTTTGTGGGTGTCAGCATTGGCATCTCGGTGTTTCCGGAGGCGGGCGAAACCATGGACCTGCTCATCCAGAACGCGGATATCGCCATGTATCACGTGAAAGCGCGGGGCAAGGACGGCTACCGTTTCTATTCCGACAGCATGAGCATCAACACGGCCAACCGGTTAAGCCTTGAACGGGATCTTCGCATGGCCCTTCAGCGCAACGAATTTCGGGTTTTCTACCAGCCCCAGGTATGCTCCCGTTCCAATCAAGTGGTGGGCCTGGAAGCTCTGGTGCGCTGGCAGCACCCCGAACAGGGACTGCTTTACCCGGGGGACTTCCTGCCCCTGGCCGAAGAAACGCGGCTGGTGGCCAAGCTCAGTGAACAGGTTATCGATCAGGCCTGCCGGGATGTCGGGCACTGGATCAGCTCCGGGCACCCCAACCTTCGCCTCGCCGTTAATCTCTCACCCAGCCAGGTCGAACATCCACGGTTTGTCGAAACACTGATGAACCGCGTGGCTGCACACCGCTTTCCGACCGCCAACCTGGAAATCGAGATTACGGAAAATGTGATCATGAACGATCTTGAACAGATCAGCCGAAAGCTGAAAGAGTTGGCTACGGCCGGCGTGCGGATTGCCATCGATGATTTCGGTACCGGCTATTCCTCTCTCAACTACCTGCACCGGTTACCCATTCACACGTTAAAAGTGGACCAATCCTTCGTGAAAGCCATACGTAGCGGAGAGGACGGCGCCTGCATCGTCAACGCCATTGTCGCCATGGCACACGGCCTGAAACTGGAAATTGTCGCCGAAGGCGTGGAAACCGACGACCAGCTGGCCTACCTGAAAAACCTGGGATGCCACCAGGTACAAGGTTTCTTTTATGGCCCGGCGCGGCCCGCGTCAGACATCACCCACTTGCTCGCAAAAGACGGACTGGCATTCGCCCACACCGGCTGACCTATTATCGATTGTCTGACACTCTGATTCAAAACATTGACCCGGTTTGCAAAGTGTATCCATGCGTTACTTTGTGTATCCGGAAATGCGCAGTACTGCACATTCTTTGCACTACCCCTTCTCTAAGCTCGATTTATCAGTAACCGATCACCGGACTGTCCGACAGCCTGTCGGCGTAAAAACATAATAACGGTGGCGGACAATCGGGTAACAACAAGAAGAAGGCAGCAGTCATCATGCGCGACAAGTACAAGTACATTGGCCCCGTCTACGATTTTCTCAGCAACCTCTACAGCGGCAAGAACATCCATCGCTGCAAGACCGCCATGCTGGATGTGGAAACCGTGAAGCCCGGCGACCGGATTCTCTTCGCCGGTGTCGGCCATGGCCGGGATGCCATTCGGGCCGCGGAACTCGGAGCCGACGTCACGGTCGTTGACCTGTCCGAAACCATGCTTCGAAAGTTCGCCGACGCCCAACAGAAAGAGGCTCCGCATCTCACGATTCGTCGCATCCACAGCGACATCATGAAGGTCGACGAGTTCGAACACTACGACATGATCGTCGCCAATTTCTTCCTGAACGTTTTTGATGAAGACATGATGGTGAAGGTACTGGAACACCTGATCCGCCTCGGCAAAGCCGATGCCCGCGTTGTTGTAGGGGATTTCTGCTACCCCACCGGCAACCCGCTCTCCCGGATGTTCAAGAAGCTCTACTGGTACATGGCGGTGTTCACCTTCTGGTTGTTTGCCAACAACGCATTCCACAAAATTTATAACTACCCCGAACATATGCAGCGGCTCGGGCTCCAGGTAACAGAGAAGAAGCATTTCACGCTTCTGAACATGAACTGCTACTGGTCCATTCTCGGCCGCAAGCAGGCCTGAACCCCCTGACACCACACAAAAACAAAAGGTTATCGGGAGCGTCATCATGTCAGACCAGATTCTTGCACTGGACCGTACCCAGGGAGTCGCCGACGGGCAGTTCTCCTTCTCTGAGCGGGTAAACTATCTCAAGCAATACGGAACCCACTCACAGTCCTTCTCTACCCTGCAACCGGGTATGCAGTACTTCGACGTGGAAGGCCGCGGCTACATCGCCTATATGCGCAAATGGGGAGGCACATTTGTACTGTCAGACCCGGTTTGCGCGCCCGAGGACTTCCCCGTCGTTCTTGAACGGTTTCACCAGAGATTCCCGAATGCCTGCTACATCCAGGTATCCAAGCCGGTGGTGGATTTCCTGCACCTGCGGTTCGGGCTTTACGGCACCCAGTTCGGCAGCGAGTCCCGCATCAACCTGGGCAAGTGGTCCCTCAGTGGCAAGAAGAAACAGATTCTGAGAACGGCCCTGAACCAGGCGGAGAAGAACGGCATTACGGTAAAGGAACGCTTCAGCGATGACCACACCCGTGAAATATCCGAAGCCTGGATTCGCACACGCAAGTGCAAGAGCAACGAAATCCGGTTTCTGATTCGCCCGATGGAAATGGATTATCGTGAAAATGAGCGACATTTCTATGCTTACCAGGACGGCAAGGCCGTTGGCTTTATCTACTTTGACCCGGTATACCGAAACAACGAAATCATCAGTTACGTCCCCAACATTTCCCGGGCAAACGCCGACTTCCGGCAGGGCATTTTCTACACCCTGATGGCACACGCCATGGACACATTCAAAGCCGAAGGCGTACCGTTTCTGGATCTGGGTCTCATACCGCTCTCCCTCGACAAAAGCACCGAGCACCAGGAAAGCCGGCTCCTCAAAACCCTGCTCCATGGCATTTATGAAAGGGGTAATTTCCTATACAACTTCAAAGGACTGGAGTTCACCAAATCGCGCTTCAGGGGGGAGGGTTTCAAAACCTACTGCTGCCATAAACGGGCAATACCGGCGCTGGAATTCCTCGCCATGTTCAAACTGACCCGGCTGCTGTAGTGCCGGGCCAATGGCCTGCAATGTCACCCACCGGGATACCCATAGCCGACATAAAGGGGACAAGGTCTGATGGCGCATCGCCGGTAAAACAGGCGTTGATAACCACCGCTTCGGTCTTCGGGGGCAATGCCTGCCCCTCGGCCAATTGCCCGGACTGCTCAAGCCAGTAAGCCACCCGACGGGCGATGGCATCGCCCGACTCAACCCAGTTCACCACTTCTGGCAACGCCTTGCGCAACCAGGGCACAAGCAACGGGTAATGGGTGCAACCGAGTACCACCGTGTCCACACCAGCGTCTCGCAAAGGGGCCAGGGCAAGGTTCACCCGTGCCTGATCCGGGGCGCGCCCTGCCACCAGGTCTTCAGCCCAGCGCACCAGGTCCGGATGTCCCAATCGAACCACCTCGCAATCCGCGGCGAAGGTCCGGATCAGGTCATCGAGGTAAGCACGTTTGACGGTTGCGGGCGTTGCCAGCACCCCCATTCGCCGGTTGCCGGAACAGGCCGCGGCCGGTTTGATCGCTGGCACCACGCCAACCACCGGAATGTCGGATACCGCTCGCAATGCAGGCAAGACAACAGTGCTGGCGGTATTACAGGCCACCACCACAACATCACAGGGCCGTCGGCCAAGGCTCTCACGAATCAACCAGCAACAGCGCTCAACCACCACCTGTTCAGTTTTATCGCCGTAGGGAAGCCCCGCATTATCCGCCACGTAAACAAGCTCCGCCCCGGGCAGGGCCTTGTGAATACTGCCCGCAACGCTGAGGCCCCCAACGCCGGAATCAAACACCAGCACTCGGGGGCGAACCCGGTGCTCAGTCATGACCAACCGCGCCCTGACCTTCCAGGATTTCAGCCTTCATGCTGGCAATCAGCCGGCCAGCGATCGTGGTCTCCGGTGGGATCGGTGGATGTTCCTCCACAGAAAACCATCCGGCATCCGACAACTCATCTTCCTGCAGACAAAGCTCTCCACCGGCATAATCGGCAAAGAATCCCATCATCAGCTGATGGGGAAACGGCCAGGGTTGCGAGTTCTGGTAACGGACATTGGTGACTGCCAGACCAGTCTCTTCCAGAACCTCGCGCACGACAGCCTGTTCAAGGCTCTCACCGGGCTCAACAAAGCCAGCAATCAGACTGTAGAAATTACGGGTAACCCGGGACGATTTGGCCAACAGGAAACGATCATGATGGCGAATTACCGTGATGATGCACGGGGCAATACGCGGGTACCAAGGGACACTGCAGCGGCCGCACCAGCGCGCGCGCTCACGGGGATGGGGGGCTGTGCGCTCGCCGCAGCGGCCGCAGTATCGGTGGTCTTGCCACCACTGCAGGACCTGGAAACCGGTACTGAGAAGATCCACCGGGGCATCCTCGGATTCCAGCATGGCTTCGCGCAGAGACAACGTCTGCATACCCGGCAAGCCCGTATCCGGCAGCATGGTGACAAACAGCGGCTGCCCCTCCCAGCTACCCAACGCCAGTGCTTCCGGACGACTCCCCCCCATTTCAGGGCCACCCCAGCGAAGAAACCAGTCATCGGCCGGTTTCAGAATACCGTTGCCCGAGAACGCCAGTAACAGATCGCCGTCACCCGGAGCCGACTCGCTCCAGCCCGGTATCCATTGAGTAGTGAGATCTGCCATGCTTTGCCTTTTCATCCGGTTAGTGCCCGTTCGGCAATGTATCACATCACATTCACCACGAAGAATCACCGCACGACTTTCCGCTACCGCTCCAACCCGTTAAACTTGGCGCCTGTTTCCAGGACCGGAGTAACCATTTATGCGACTTTATCAGGGCATTCGCAGCCTGATCCTGTCACTTTTCCGAAAGATCCTGTTTTTGTGGGTCAGAACGGATGTCAGTGGCAACACCCTGGAAGCCCTCGGGTTGGACCCGGAGAAGCCGGTCTGTTACGTGCTTCAATACAGTTCTCTGTCCAGCCGCCTGGTTCTGGAACAGGAAGTCATCCGGGCCCGACTGCCTGGCGCGGTTGATTCGCTACCGGTAAAAAATGGCCCCTCACATTCTTTTTTCTTTCTCTACAAGCGCATCGGCGGCCTGTTTCGTGGCGGCCGGCAAAAACCGGTACCCACCCGGGAATTTACTGATCTGGTCCACTTCGGGCTTGAGCATCCGGAGCAGGACGTTCAGATTGTCCCGGTGTCGTTGTTCTGGGGGCGGTCCCCGGACAAAGAAAAATCTCTGGTCAAGCTGCTGCTGTCTGACACCTGGTCAGTGGCCGGCCGGCTGCAGAAGTTTCTGATCATTCTGGTGCACGGTCGCAATACCTACGTGCAGTTCAACCAACCACTGTCCCTGAAGCAGGTGGTGGACGAGTACCGTGACAACGAACAAAAAGCCAACCGGAAACTTGCCCGCATTCTGAGAACCCACTTTCGCCGGGTACGCCAGGCTGTGCTGGGCCCGGATTTGTCGCACCGCAGAACCCTGGTGGGTGGCCTGGTGCGAACCCCGGCCGTGAAGGACGCTATCCGCGAAACGGCAGCCAAGGACGATATCCCCCCGGAGAAAGTCCGTGCCAGAGCATTCAAGTACGCGGATGAAATTGCCGCCAGTATGTCCATTGTCACGATCCGCTTTCTCGAACTGGCTCTGGCCTGGCTCTGGAACCGGATTTACAACGGCATCGCAGTCAACAATATCCAGGTCGCAAAAGAAGCGGCTCAGGACAATGCGGTTGTCTATGTACCCTGTCACCGCTCGCACATCGACTACCTGCTGCTGTCCTACGTGCTATACAAAAACGGCCTGATGCCCCCGCACATCGCCGCAGGCATAAACCTGAATATGCCGGTGGTCGGCCCGATATTGCGCCGTGGCGGGGCATTTTTCATGCGCCGAAGCTTTCGGGATAACCCTTTGTACGCCACCGTCTTCAATGAATATATGCATGTCATGTTCACCCGGGGCTATTCGGTGGAGTACTTTGTAGAGGGCGGCCGCTCCCGCACGGGCCGTATGCTGCAGCCACGACCGGGTATGTTGTCGATGACCGTGCGCAGCTTCCTGAGAGACCATCGCAAGCCCATAGTCTTTGTTCCCGTTTACATCGGCTACGAAAAGGTTATGGAAGGCCGTTCCTACCTTGGTGAATTGCGGGGCAAAAAGAAACAGAAAGAAAGCGTGTTCGGGCTGGCCAGAACGGCCCGGAAACTCACCAATTCGTTCGGCCGTGTAGCGGTGAACTTCGGTGAACCGATACATCTCGACAAGGTTCTGGATGAAGTTCACGACAGCTGGCGCCAGGAGGCCTACGATGCCGAATATCGCCCCGCCTGGCTGAACCGTGTCGTTGACGGTCTGGCCCAGCGTGTGGCCAGCAACATTAACGCTGCGGTGGCCGTCAATCCGATTGGCATGACCGCCACCGTGCTACTGGGCACTGAACGGTTGGCGATGGACGAAGGGCAACTGATCCGCCTTCTCGACCAGTACGCGGATCTGCTCCGCGCATACCCGTACGCCAGCACCGTCACCCTGCCGGAAGGCAGCGGCAAGGACTGGATTGCCTACTGTGAGAATATGGGCCTGATAGCCCGGCAGCCCCAGAAGCTGGGCGACATCATCGCGCTGGAAGGCGCAAACGCGACCCTGATGACTTACTACCGGAACAACATTCAGCATCTGTTTGCCTTGCCGGCGCTGATTGCCAGCCTGTTCGAGAACAAAACCAGTCTGAGCCGCGAAAAGGTCGTCTTTCTTGCCAGCGTGGCCTACCCGTATCTGCAGTCGGAATTATTTCTCCAGTACAGCCAGGAAAAAGTGGGCTCGGTGATCAATCACTGGATCGACATCCTGGTGGATCAGGGCTTGCTGATAAAGCTGGACGACAACCGCCTGAGCCGCCCCGAGGAAGGCACCGAAGCCATGCTTCGGGCGCGGATTCTGTCGCGCTTTATCATCCAGACGCTCGAACGCTATCACATCACTCTGGGCATTCTGAGAAAATACGGCTCCGGCAACCTCACGGCGGCGGAACTGGAAGAGCAAAGCACTCTGCTGGCAGAGCGTATGTCGATCCTGTTCGGGTTGAACGCGCCGGAGTTTTTCGATAAAACGCTGTTCCGGAATTTCATCGCCAATATGCAGAAAGATGGCGTGCTGATTACCGATGAGGATGGCCGGCTTTGCTATGGCGAAGGTCTTGATGAGGTCGCTGAAGATGCCCGCCTGGTGCTGAGTGTGGAGAAGCGCCAGGCCATTCAGCAAGTGACCATGCTCGACGCCTGAGCCGGAACTGCGCCTCAGGCTGGCAGCGCACGGATCGGATAAATGTCGTACCGGCTGCTTTTGCCCTCCACCCTTGTCGCCGGCTCTGGCCCGGCGACGGCGGGGGCTTTGCGGGGGCGCTTCACCACTACACGGTACCGTGCACAGGCAAGCGCCGCCTCCAACAACTGGCTGGCATCGTCATCATCGCCGACCACCTGACGGAACAGCTGCATTTCCTTTTTCACCAGAGCAGACTTGTCACGATGTGGAAACATGGGGTCGAGATAAACCACATCAACGGCCTCCGGCCCGGCCCGGGTCATCCATTCCAGGGAATTGCCGGCCTTGAGCGTCATACCTGCAACAATCGGAGCGCAAGCCTCATTCAGGCCCGCCCGATAGAGGCCATCTGCCAGCAGGGCATGAATCACGGGGTTACGTTCGAACAAAGTCACCTGGCAGCCCAGAGACGCCAGCACGAAAGCATCCTGCCCAAGGCCCGCCGTCGCATCCAGCACCCGCAGCCGGGAACGCGTCTTCTGCAAGCCGACGGCACGCGCGACCAGTTGGCCGGCACCCCCGCCATGCTCTCGCCGATAGCCCATCTTGCCACTGACAAATTCGGCCCGGACCGGCCCCGGCGCCCCCTTGCCCGTCTGCTGTAACGCCAGCCCGGCCTCGTCAAGAAACAGTAGCAGCCCATAATCACGAACCTGCCTGGGCTTAACCACTCCCAACCAGTCCAGGCCCAGCTCCGAAGCCAGTGCTCGGGCTGCGCCGGGCTCGGCCAACGGACTATGGGCAACGGCCACAATCTGGCGAAACGGAGAATCATTCGGGCAACCGGAAGGCGAAGGAGGGGTAGACATCAGACCAGAATATCAATCCCGGACAAGACAGAGCCACTGTCAAATTCCTGCCCGGCAGCGGCAACTCCGGCGAACGTAGACAGGGCTTTGGCGGCAGGGAGCGGCACTTCATCAGCACGGAAGCGCTCCAGACGGACATCTTCAGCAGCGCGCCTGGCATCCACCCGGCGGCTTTCCAGCTCCGGGGTAGCCGTCTGCGGGGAATTCCCAGGGGCCGTGTCACGCCCCTGACCGGGCGCGTCGAGTTGCCTCCGAACGTCTCCCGCGGCCAATGCCTGGGGATCGGATGCCGGCGTGCGGGACACATCCGTGCGCTCCCTGGCCTGCGAGTTATTGCCAGCCTGGTACAGCGAAGGATTTGAAGGATTGATGCCGCCGATCATAACGCACCGCCGAAGTGAAAATCAGTATCGTCACGGTATTATGGGGGATCGTCCGGAGAATGCAAAGACCGTGTTGCGGGACCTGTCTTACGCCCGGCCCGGCAACTTTTTCCAGGTCACCTCATCCCGGATATAGACTGGCTGGGCCTGCTCCGCCGGTACAGACAATCCCCGGGCCATATCCTGGTCGGCCAGCTTGGCCACCTGTGCCGCCGATGGCACCAGAGAATCGTCGATCACCGTCAGGCGCTCAACAAGCTCAGGGGGCATCTGGTCCTGCAGAGTCCATCCCTTCCCGGCCCCATACCAGGCAGCATGGGTATCCAGGGGCAGTGACAGGGCAGCCGGAGGGCACACCCGCTCCTCATCCAGTAATACCGGAAGCCCCGCTTCACACCGGAACGCCCCCCAGTAAACCTCGCCCATTCGGGCATCAAAGGTAACGGCCACGCAGTCGCCATCTTTCAGGGCATGGTTTTCGATGGCTGCCAGGGCCACGGCCGCCAGAGATGATACCGGCACCACCGGAATACCCAGGCCCCAGGCGAGCCCCTGAACCACTCCGGTGGCAATCCGCAGACCGGTGAAAGAACCTGGCCCCCGGGCAAACGCCAGGGCGTCCAGTTCTCCGGGAGAGATCTGCTGTTCCGCGAGCAGCTCCCGCACCATCGGCATCAACAGGCGGGTGTGCCCCCGCGGGGCCAGCTCGAATCGATCGGTAACACGGCCATCCAGCCAGAGTGCCGCCGAGCAGCCTTCAGATGAGGTATCCAGTGCAAGAAGTTTCACAGAATGACGCCTCCGGGGCTGCTCCGGTTTCGGTTACTTAAGCTGGGAAAGAATTTGTTCACGAATGCTGTCGAGGCTGCCAACGCCCTCAACCCGCACATATTTGGGTGCGTCTGCCGGCGCAGCTTTCGCCCAATCCTGGTAAAAACCCACCAACGGAGCGGTCTGTTCGTGATAAATCTTCAGGCGTTTACGAACCGTTTCTTCCTTGTCGTCCTCGCGCTGAATCAAGGCCTCGCCGGTCTCATCATCTTTGCCTTCCACCTTGGGAGGATCGTATTTAACGTGGTAAATACGGCCACTACCCTCGTGCACGCGACGGCCCGACAGACGGCTAACAATTTCCTCGTCCTCAACCGCGATTTCAACCACATAGTCGATAGCAATACCCTGACTTTTCAGGGCATCGGCCTGGGGAATGGTGCGCGGGAAACCGTCGAGCAGGAACCCGTTCTTGCAATCGGGCTGCTGGATACGCTCTTCGATCAGGGCGATGATGATGTCGTCTGACACCAGACCACCGGACGCCATGACTTCTTTAACCTGCAGGCCCAGCTCGGATTCCGCCTTGACCGCGGCACGGAGCATATCGCCCGTTGAAATCTGGGGGATCTCAAAACGTTCGGTAATAAACTGGGCCTGGGTGCCCTTACCCGCGCCTGGCGCGCCTAACATGATAATTCGCATAACGTTGTGCTCCCATTGCTTAGTATTATGTTTGAAAAGTTATGGCAAAGACCTTTGCCTTTGCGACAACCTCTCGTTGATTACCAACCCGGTTTCCGGTGAGCCCGCGGAAAAATGACGAGGCATTATACGAACTCATACACGGCAGAGAAAGTCGACCTCTGTATCATGAACTTCCGGACGGGTTCCTTGCCCGGTTCCGGCAAGATGAAATCAGGAGGCGAGAGACGACGCCAGGACGTCAAGATCCGAGGCAACCTGGTCTATATCCTTCTGCACACGCTCCGGCACGTGGGGGCCCAGACCAAGGCTCTCAACAAGCGCCGGAATATCATCGGCATTGAATTCGTCTCCGATGCCACGCTCCTTGAGCAGGGCATTGGCCAATTGAACCATCTGCACATACGCCTCATGCTCACCCTGGTAGCCAATGTGCTGGTGCATACCCGCCGCCTTGATGACCGCCTCCGGAAGCTGCCACAAACGATGCAAAATACCGCCAATAGCACCGTGGCCGACTGCCAGAATATCCTGACGCTCACTATGGCCAAACACTTCCTGCTCGAGCGAATGCATACTGGCTTCGGGGTTGATCTCCCGCAACGCATTGAGCTCCTCGAATTCCGAAGGAAACAGGTGCCCTACCAGCAACAGGCCAAAGTTGTGCAGCAATCCACACAGGTAGGCCAGCCCTTTGTCATGGCCGGCGTGGGACGCCAGGCTCTGGCAAAGAAAGGCGCAATACAGAGAATGACGCCAGAAACTGTCCATCCCGAGGATACCCGAGCGCGGAACATCAAACGCACGAACAGAAGCAATGCCAAGGGCAATGTGCGCAACCCGGTCAAAACCGAGAACCCGGGTAACGGCCTCCTGAACAGAATTAATCTGCCCCGGATAATTGAACAATGCGGAGCGGGCATACCGCATAATCTGAGCAGTCATGCTCGGATCGAACTCAATCAGCTCGGCCAGTTCTTTGGCCGTGGCCTCTGAATTGGCCGTCAAACGCAGGATTCGCAGTGCCAGCGCCGGCATTGGAGGCAGCCGATACAACTTCTGCAGCTTATCCGCCACATCTTCCAGCGTCAGCGCGTCACGGTTTTCCGCGCCCTGCCCCCGTATGACCAGATGCCCCTGCCTGGCCCCGGCCTGGGCTAAACGGAACGCTCGACCGTCCATTTCCACAAGACTATGATCTGTGCCGCCGGAAAAGATGACCCGCTCGGCCATCACCAGGTCTTCATCCAGCAGAACCGGCACATCCCAGGCAGCCCCGATTGGCGGCACGAAACCCGGATCACAATCACCGAACAGGCGTGAGGTCTGGCGCGCCGTCAGGGGCTGCAGCCGTCGCCCGGTAAACTGGTGGACAGCATCGATATCAAGCGCACTGTCAAAGCGGTGAACAGCCATCACCACGCCACTGATATCAATCAACAACGTTGCTTTGATGAAATGATGCTGGGGTTTGCCGGAAGCCAGCACCGCCGCGTCCAGGCTGGCAACGGGCTCTGTCTCCAGATGCTGAAAACCAATGCCCTTACGGGCCAGAAAACGCGATAGCCTCTCCGACAATGCCAACGGGTTACTCCTCAGTCCAATGGAACCGGGGCTATCCCGCCCCGGCGCTATTATGCATATTAACCCGTGTTACGCATACCGGCAGAAATTCCCGCCATGGTCACCTTCAGCGCCCGTTCCACCATTTCCGGAACCTTGCCTGCCCCCTCGCTCTCGCGGTCGCGTTTGAGAAGCTCCGCCTGCAGGTAGTGCAGCGGGTCTGTGTAGGGATTACGCACTTTCATGGAATGAGCGAACACGGGTTCTTGCTCCAGCAGCGTCTGCTGCTGCTTGAGCTCCAGCAACCGTTCGATACACCCCTGCAATCGCGTCCGGAGGTCTTGCCCCAGCGCCAGCAGGTGCTTGTCTTCAACCAGCGTCTGCTCGTAATAGCTGGCAATGCGCAGATCGGCCTTGGCCAGGACCATTTCCAGCATATCCACATACGTTCGGAAAAACGGCCAGCCCTGCATCATCTCACGCAATTCCGGAAGCCGGTCATGTTTGGCCGCTTCCTCCAGCGCGACATCACTTCCCAGCCAGCTCGGCAGCATCAGGCGCATCTGAGTCCAGGCAAAGATCCAGGGAATGGCCCGAAGACTCTCCACGCCGCCAGTGGGTTTGCGCCGGGCGGGTCGACTACCGAGGGCAAGCTTGCCCAGAGCCGTTTCAGGCGTGACCTGACGGAAGTAAGGCACAAAGTCCGGATTTTCACGCACCACTTCCCGATAGGACTGCAGTGAACGTTCGGTCAGCCAGTTCATCACCTCGCGCCAGTCATCCTTGGGCACGGGGGGCGGCGCCAGCGTGGCCTCAATCACCGCGGTGGTGTACAGCGTCAGACTTTGAACGGCCAGGCGAGGCAGGCCAAATTTGAAGCGAATCATCTCGCCCTGCTCGGTAATCCGGAAACTGCCGTTTACCGAACCCGGGGGCTGGGAGAGGATCGCACGGTTCGCCGGACCACCCCCACGGCCCACGGTACCCCCCCGACCATGAAACAGGGTGAGGTGCACGCCATAGCGGCTCGCCACTTCGGTGAGCTTCTCCTGGGCCTGGTACTGGGCCCAGGCGGCCATCAACTGCCCGGCATCCTTGGACGAATCGGAATACCCGATCATCACCTCCTGGCGCCCCTGACAGTACTCCCGGTACCAGTCCACCTGGTACAGCGCCGCCATGCTGTCTGGCGCACCTTTAAGGTCGTCCAGGGTTTCGAACAACGGCACCACCCGCATCGGGAACGCCATACCCGCCTCTCTCAGCAGCAGTATGACACTGAGAACATCCGACGGTTTACTGGCCATGGAGATCACATAAGAGCCCAGAGCCTCCGGAGTCTGGCCGGCCACCACTTCGCACGTAGCCAGCACTTCTCGCACCGGCGCCGACGGCTGCCAGTTACGGGGCACCAGGGGGCGCCGCCCCTGCAACTCCTTGACCAGAAACGCCTGGCGCTCCTGTTCCGACCACGACGAGTAGTCGCCCAACCCCAGGTAGTCCACCATTTCCGCCACCGCCTCGGCGTGACGGGACGCCTCCTGGCGAATATCCAGCCGGATCAGAGGCAACCCGAAGGTGTGGGCCCGGCGAATGGAGTCCAGCAGCGGGCCATTGGCAATGGCCTCCAGCCCACAGTCCACCAGAGAGCGATAGCACAATTCCAGCGGTGCCGTCAGGTCCTGATTCTCGAACAGAATGCCGGCTTTGTCCGCGGCTTCACCACGCACACTGGCTTCGGCCCAGTCCCGGGTTTTGATCAGGCGATCGCGCAACTCCGCCAACACCTGCCGGTAAGGTTCGCGGGAGTCACCAACCTGCGCCCGCAACTCCTCGTTGGCCTGCCACATGGAAAGCTCTGCTCTGAGTGCCTGGATATCCCGGAGGTAAAGATCCGCCGCCATCCATCGCCCCAGTAAAAAGACTTCCCGGGTGACTTCGTGCGTGACATTGGGGTTGCCATCGCGATCGCCCCCCATCCAGGACGCAATCCGAATGGGCGATGCCTGCAGCGGCAAGCCCTGCCCTGTCGCCTCGGACAGCGAGGCATCCAGGCTGCGCAAAAATGTTGGCAGCGCCTGCCACAGGCTGTTCTCGATCACCGCGAAGCCCCACTTGGCCTCGTCCACTGCCGTCGGGCGTTGATGGCGAATTTCATCGGTATGCCAGGCTTCGGCAATCAGCAGTGCCAGGCGGTCAACCACCTCTTCCCGCTCGCCCGGCAGCAGGTCTTCGTGGTCCAGCCTGGACAGGCAATCCGACATTTCATCGTACTTCAGAATCAGGGTGCGCCGGGCCACTTCGGTCGGATGCGCGGTCAGCACGAATTCGATCCGTAAATCCGCCACCTTCTGGTGCAGTGCCTCCGGGTCGACCCCTCCGGATTTCAGTCGCTCGAATACCTCTCCCAGGGATTCCACCATCAGGTCAGAGGGATGCCCCTGATTGCGGCGGATTCCGTGATACTGCTCGGCCAGATTGGCGAGGTTGAGAAATTGATTGAAGGCGCGGGTGACCGGCAACAGCTCATCATCACTCAACTGGCCCAGAAGTGTTACCAGGCGCTGGCCCGAGCCGCTTTCCTGGCGTCGGTCGGCTTTGGCGGCCGCCCGGATTTCTTCAATTCGGTCGTAGCAGTCCTGGCCGGGGTATCTCAATATACTCTGGCCCAGCAAATCGCCCAGCAGGCGCACATTTTCGCGAAGATCCGGATGCAATTCGGTCACGGCAGGTTCCTTCTGAATTGACGGAAACAATCTAAACTTACGATACTAGGGAGCAACGCGGAAAGTCTATTGACGTTTCAACCACTTCGCTCAGGAGCTGACATGAAAGTAACCGAACTGCCCGAACTGTGGGAAAAGGAAAAACAGGCCCAGGAGCGCAGCCACGAATACAACCTGCGTCTGCCGCTGGAAGATGCGGCGCGCATTGCGGCGCTGGCGGAACTCTACCCCGACCGCAGCGAGAGCGACATTCTCAACGATATGGTCGCCGCCGCGCTGGATGACCTGGTCGGCCAAGGTAGCCTGAAGGAGCGACTGGCAGCGCAGAAGAAAACCTGATCCAAACAATAACGCCGGGCTTGGCCCGGCGTTATTGTGTCTGGGTATGGTGATCCATACCGAGATCAGGCAACCGATTCGAGTTGCCGCGCTTTCAGCCTTTTGATGTGTTTCTGGCTCAAGGCAACAAACTGCGGGGTCAGCCCCTTGTCTTCGTAAATCTCGAATCCGTCCTCGTCATAAGCCACAACCTTCTCCCCCTGAACATAAGGGAATCCGGTTTCCAGCTCATCCAGGGCCGCTGAGATCAGGTCTCGCATCAGATCCTGGGTCGATTTGAGGGGATACATCGCCGACAGTTTCTGCAAACGCTCATGATGCTGGTCTGTCAGAGCAAGATGGCTCGCATCCCGGGTCAGTCTGCCACGGCCATGTTTATCCCAATGCCTGACCAGATCTTTGATCTTCATGGTGCCTTCACTCCTGCATCTTGTTTGATGGCGCAACGCACTTTTTTGGTGCTTCAGTCCCGGAAAGTGTAGACGAAGAATGTCAGGCCGGTGACGGGAAATTGGTAACGGATTGTACGTATCGGCAACGTTTTCCATTTCCCTGTCACGTTTTCTTTTCCACCCCTTTCACCCTCTGCCAGATGGCATCCAGCGCTTCCAGGGATTCGTCGTCCAGATTCCGACCCTCCTGTTCCAGCACCTGTTCAATGGCGCGGAACCGGGCATCAAACTTGTGATTGGTTCGTTCCAGGGCCTGCTCGGGATTCACCTTCAGGAAACGTGCCAGGTTGACGCACACAAACAGCAGGTCCCCCAATTCGTCTTCAACCGCGTCCTGGTCTCCGGTTCCGGCCACAGACAGTTGCCAGGCTTCTTTCAGTTCATCAATTTCCTCGTGCAGCTTATCGAACACGGGGGCGATGTCGGGCCAATCGAAGCCATGGCGGGCCGCGCGTTTCTGCAATTTCTCTGCCCGGGCCATGGCCGGCAGGGTCCGGGCAATACCATCCAGCCGACTCATCGGAGCGTCCAGCGCCGGCTTTTGCGCCCGTTCCTCGGCCTTGATGCGCTCCCAGCTTTCCTTGATCCAGCGTTCATCGGGGCGATTATCAGGGTCAACCCGACTCTCCAGCGTGCCCTCGGGAAAAACATGGGGGTGCCGGCGGATCAGCTTACGAACCAGGTGATCAACGATACCCTCAAACTCAAAATGGCCGGCCTCTTCCCCCATTCGGGCATAGAAAATCACCTGAAACAGCAAGTCTCCGAGCTCGTCTTTCAGGTGGGGATAATCCTGCTGGGCAATGGCATCCGCCACTTCGTAGGCTTCTTCAATGGTATGCGGCACAATGCTGGAAAACGTCTGCCTGGTGTCCCACGGGCACCCGGTGTCCGGGTCCCGGAGCCTGGCCATCAGGTGCTTCAGATCGTCGATGCTGTAGTTCATCCGCGCTTTCGCCTTACGTCGATAATGTTCGGCAGATTACGAATCTGCGCCAGCAGTCGGGCCAGCTGCTCCAGGCTCGATATTTCTACGGTCACCCGCATCGTGGCGGTATTCTCATCTTTGTTGGTCAGGGTGTTCAGCGACAACACATCACTGCGGGAAGACGACAAAACCTGAGTGATATCCCTCAGCAATCCGGAGCGGTCGTATGCCTCAACCTCGATGTCTACCGGGTAAACGGCGGCTGGCTGTCCTCCCCAGTTCACCTCAATAATACGGTTCGGCTCAAACTCCTGCAGATTCAGAAACGTCAGGCAATCCTGGCGGTGCACCGTAACCCCGCGGCCAACCGTAATATAGCCGCCAATGGGATCACCCGGCAGCGGCTTGCAACATTTGGCCACCTGGGTTTTCAGCTTGCCCACGCCCAGAATCTGAATGTCGGATTCGGTATCGTAGGGCTTCTTCCGGCCCGGAGTCAGCTTGAGATCCAGTTGTTCGGTTCGGGGCTCCAGCAGCTGCTGGGCTACGTTGGCAACGTGCGTGGGCCGCAGGTCACCGGCCCCGATCGCGGCAAACATATCATCAGTGCTGTGATAGTTTACCTTGGCCGCCAGCTCTTCCAGCCCGACATCAAACAGTGACAGCCGTTTGAACTCGTCCTCCAGAATGGCTCGACCATCAACGACGTTGCGATCCCTGGCCTGCTGCTTGAACCAGTGCGTGACTTTGGCCCGGGCACGGGAAGTCTGGAGGTACCCCAGGCTCGGATTGAGCCAGTCACGGCTCGGCGCCGGCTTGTTGGAGGTGAGTATGAAAATCTGGTCGCCGGTCTTGAGCGGATAGGTGAGCGGCACAATGCGGCTGTTAACCCTGGCGCCGCGGCACGCGTGGCCGATTTCGGTATGCACCCGGTAAGCGAAATCCACTGGCGTGGCCCCCTGAGGCAAATCAACCACATGACCCTCGGGGGTAAACACGTACACCCGGTCGGAAGCAATGTCGGACTTCAGATGATCCGCCAGCCCGGAAATGTCACCCAACTCTTCCTGCCACTCCAGAACCTGGCGCAGCCAGTTAATCTTGGCATCATAGCCACTGGATTTATTGCGAGTGTCAGTGCCCTTATAGAGCCAGTGAGCGCAAACACCCAGCTCCGCTTCCTCATGCATGGTATGGGTGCGGATCTGCACTTCCATCACCTTGCCTTCCGGGCCAATCACCGCCGTATGCAATGACTGGTAGCCATTCTCTTTGGGGTTGGCGATATAATCGTCGAACTCATTGGGAATATGACGCCAGAGCGTATGCACAATACCCAGGGCCGCATAGCAATCCCGAACCTCAGGCACCAGAATTCTCACCGCGCGCACATCGTACACCTGTGAAAAATCAATGCCTTTGCGCCGCATCTTCCGCCAGATACTGTAGATATGCTTGGCCCGGCCATTCAGGTTTGCCTTGATGCCGAAAGCCTTGAGTTCAGCCTGCAGGGTATCAATCACCCGTCGGATGTAGCTCTCACGGTCAAGGCGTTTTTCGTCCAGCAGCTTGGCGATCTTCTTGTAGGCGGAACTGTGCAAGTATCGGAACGACAGGTCTTCCAATTCCCATTTGATGTGCCCAATCCCCAGCCGGTGCGCCAATGGTGCATAGATGTCGAAGACTTCCCGGGCGACTCGCATTCGCTTTTCGTCGGGCGCATCCTTCACCGCCCGGATTGCGCAGGTCCGCTCCGCCAGTTTGAGCAGAGCGACCCGGACATCGTCAATCATGGTGACCAGCATTTTCCGGACATTATCCAGCTGGCCTTCGCTCTGCCCCAGAACATTGCCCTTGAGGGGGTGGTGGATGGATGAAATTGCCGCCATCTGCCGCACGCCATTGATCAGGCTGGCCACCTCGTCTCCGAACTCCTTGCGAATCGCTTCCAGCGACACCCGTTCCTCGCGGACGGCGCGGTACAGCATTGCCGCCACCAGACTGGCCTGATCCAGATGCAGCTCCGCCAGAACCTGCGCCATTTCCAGCCCCGTCTGGAAGCTGCTGGCGCCGGGCGCCCACAAGCGATCCTCCCGGAAGGCCTGGTCAGCAATCAGGGCAGCCCTTTCACAGGCTCGCCGCAGTTGATCCGGATCCTCGAGGTGAGTCTGTTCAGCAATGTGCTGGACACAGCGGTCGATATCGACCTCGCCATCACCGCTGACCGAATAGTCTTCCCGAACTTTCACCATGTCAGAGCTTTACCCGTAAAGTTTTCGGTTTGTCCCGCGGCCATCCTGGCCGCCTTCGTATTCGTTCCAGAGTCGCAATCAGCGTGCTTTGCGCTCAAACAGCGCAATGGACTCAACGTGCGTGGTGTGGGGGAACATATCCATCACACCTGCCTGCACCAGCCGATAGCCGTTCTGCACCATCACCCCGGCATCCCGTGCCAGGGTTGCCGGATTGCACGACACGTAGACAATGCGGTTGGCGCCAAAGGCTGTCAGATACTTGCAAATGTCTTCTGCGCCAGACCGGGGCGGATCAATCAGGATCTTGTCGAACCCCTCTTTCGCCCAGCTTTGTCCGGTAAAATCGCCGTGCAGGTCGGCGCCGAAGAATTCGACGTTGGACAGCTGGTTCAGGCGGGCATTTTCCCGGCCGCGAACCACCATGGCTTCATCGCCTTCAACACCGACGACCTGAGCCCCCTTGCGGGCCAGAGGCAGCGTAAAGTTGCCCAGGCCACAGAACAAATCGAGGACCCTCTCACCCGGTTGCACATCCAGCCATTCCACAGCACGGTGAACCATATCGCGGTTGATACCGGCGTTTACCTGGGTAAAGTCCATTGGGTGGAAGGCCATGGTCAGATCAAACTCATCCATGCGATACGTCAGGCGCTCGTCATCCCGACCACGGGATTCCGGCCATATCCGGTGGACGGTATCCGGCCCTTTGGGCTGCAGATAAATGTGCAAATCGTGTGCCTGCCCGAAAGCAATCAGCTTGTCCCGATCCTCCGGCACCAGCTCATCCATATTCCGGAACACCATCGCGGCCAGGTCATCGCCACAGGCCACCTCAACCTGGGCAATCCGGTCAAACGCCACCATGCCATGCAAAAGCTCACGGAGCGGCTGGATCCGCTCACCGATACGGGGGTCGAGCACCACACACCGGTCAATGTCGGTCAAAAAGCTGTTCCGTTTCTCCCGGAACCCCACCAGAACCGATTCCCGGGCTTTTACGTAGCGAACGCCCAATCGCGCTTTCCGGCGGTAGCCAAGACTGTCCGGCGAACGCATGGGCGCAACCCAGTGCTCCGGTTCAATGCCCCCGAAATGGGCAAAATGCTCGCGCAGGGTGTTTTCCTTGAACCGGATCTGGGCGTCAGCGCTCATATGCTGCAGGCTACAACCCCCGCACAAGTCCGCAAAGTCGCAGGGCGGTTGCTGGCGTTCGGGCGCGGCATTCAGCACTTCTGTGGTACGAAGCTCGTCAAACCGGCTCCGGGTACCAACCATTTTGGCCATCACGGTTTCACCTGGCAGGGCGCCATCCACGAACTGGGTTTTACCCTCGGCTCTGGCGATACCACGGCCATCATGGCTCAGAGTTTCAATTTCACAATGCACAGGCTCCTTGGGCAGAACCTTGCGGCGACGCTTGCTCATAAACACTTCTCTTGATGAAGGGGCGAATCAGGCCCCGGGAAACACACCGGTAGACAGGTAACGGTCTCCGCGATCGCAGATGATGGCCACAATCACGGCGTTTTCAACCTCACGGGACAATTTCAGGGCTGCAGCAATCGAGCCGCCCGAGGAGACACCGCAGAAAATCCCTTCACGCTCGGCCAGTGCCCGCATGGTGTCTTCCGCCTCCTGTTGCCCCACATCCAGTACCTTGTCCACCCGACTGGCGTCATAAATTTTCGGCAGGTACGCCTCTGGCCAACGCCGGATGCCGGGAATGGAGGCCCCGTCTTCCGGCTGCAGGCCGATAATGCGGATATCCGGGTTACGCTCTTTGAGGTAGCGTGAAACACCCATAATGGTGCCTGTGGTCCCCATGGAACTGACAAAGTGGGTGACGCGCCCGTTGGTTTGCTCCCAGATTTCGGGCCCCGTCGTGCGATAATGGGCAGATGGGTTATCCGGGTTACTGAATTGATCCAGCACCTTGCCTTTGCCCTCCGCTTCCATTCGTACGGCCAGATCCCGCGCACCTTCCATGCCCTGCTCACGGGTGACATTCACCACCTCGGCGCCGTATGCGCGCATGGAGGCCCGGCGCTCCTCGCTCAGGTTGTCCGGCATAATAAGCACCATCCGGTACCCCTTGATGGCCGCCGCCATGGCCAGCGCGATTCCGGTATTACCGGAGGTCGCCTCAATCAGCGTGTCTCCGGGGATGATTTCACCCCGACGCTCGGCTTCCTGAATCATGCTGAGGGCAGGCCGGTCTTTCACCGAACCTGCCGGGTTGTTTCCCTCCAGTTTCGCCAGTATGACATTACTGGTGTCACCGGGCAGACGCTGCAGACGCACCAGGGGAGTATGGCCGACATAATCTTCAATGGTGGGGAAAATCATATTGATGCCCTGTGATACACTTTCGGTCTGGAATCATACGCGTTCTGGCCCTCTTGTCCCAATACAGCTTGCCGCTATAGCCATGACCTGACGCTATAACCGCCGGTTTCCGGGACGAGGGTCAACGTTCTATCAACACCATTCAGCTATGCTGACAGGGACGTATCCGTGGCAGCCTTCCAGGGCCTGCGGACCAGATAATTTCACAGGAACACCGTATGCGACGTTGGGGCATTCGCAAAAAAGTGCTGGTGGTGACGCTGGTCCCTACCCTGCTCACCACCCTGCTACTCGGGCTGTTTTTCACCTACAGCTGGGTGAACAACATCGAAAACCTCCTGAAGGATCGTGGCGAATCCCTGTCACGCCAGTTGGCGGCCGGTTCCGAGTATGGCCTGTTCACAGCCAATAGAAGCCTGCTCAGCAGCCTGTCCAATGCCCTGCTGGAAGAACAGGACGTCCGCTCTATCACCTTTTACGACAATGACGGGCAACGGATGCTCCATACCGGCCCGGGCAGTGCCCAGACCGTTGCCACAGCCTCCCTCGAGCCGGACCAGCCCATTCAGGTATTGCACAACAGTAGCACCCGCTTTGTCACGCCTGTGCACCTGCAGGATCTGATGATCGAGACCATGCTTGATCCTGACGCCCGACAATCGGCGGCCGAGCGCCGGGCACCGCTGGGCTGGGTTGCTGTGGAAATGTCCCACGTACGCACCGAAAAAGAGACCTACAAAGCGCTCCTGATTTCATTGTTGCTGGTCATCGGAGGTGTTCTTCTGAGCCTGGCCATCGCATTGCGCCTGAGCCGGGCCTTTACCGACCCGGTGTTCCAGCTGAACGAAGCGGTGGCCAAACTCAAGGAAGGCAAACTGGATACCCGGGTGTATACCAGCGCCGGGCCAGAATTCGAGCAGCTGGAATCAGGCCTCAACGACATGGCCTCGGAGCTCAGCAAAGCCCAGGCCGAAATGCAGCAGAACATTGACCAGGCCACCGAAGATTTGCGGGAAACTCTGGAGACCATTGAAATCCAGAATATTGAACTCGACTTTGCCCGCAAGGAGGCACTGGAGGCGAGCCGGATCAAATCGGAATTCCTTGCGAATATGTCCCACGAAATCCGGACACCGCTGAATGGCATCATCGGCTTTACCGAACTGCTGCTGAAAAGCCCCCTGCCCCGCCAGCAACGTGATCACCTGAACACCATCCGCAAGTCCTCCGAGATTCTGCTGACCATCATTAATGACATTCTCGATTTCTCCAAAATCGAGGCGGGCAAACTGATCCTCGACCGGGTGCCCTTCCAGCTTCGTGATATCGTCGAGGAAGTCATGGTCATGCTGGCGCCCGCGGCTCACGCCAAGAACCTCGATCTGGTTCCCCTGGTTTACAACGATGTGCCCGACGACATCATGGGCGACCCGCTGCGCGTTAAACAGGTCATCACCAATCTGGTCAACAATGCCATCAAGTTTACCCAGACCGGTGAAGTGGTCTTGCGGGCCAGCCTTGAAGATGAAGACGCAGAACGCAACCGCGTCACCCTGAGGCTGAGCATTACCGATTCCGGAGTGGGCCTGTCACGGGCCCAGCAACAGTCGCTGTTCAACGCCTTCAGCCAGGCAGATGCTTCGACTGCCCGTCAATACGGCGGCACCGGCCTTGGTCTGGCCATTTCCAAACGGCTGGTTGAAGAAATGGGCGGCAAAATCGGCCTGGAGAGTGAGCTGGGTAAAGGCTCCACTTTCTGGTTTACCCTGACACCGGAGCTCTCGTCAAAGGGAGACATTGCAAGCCCGAGAGACGCTCTCAGGGGCGAAAAGATTATTTACCTCGAGCATCAGAAAACGACCGGGCTTGCCGTGGAGCATCTGCTGCGAGACTGGGGGGTTACGGTAGAGCGGGTGGCCTCACCGGGCGCTCTGCAAGAACAGGTGGAGGAAGCCCAGCGCCGCCAGGAGGGCTACGCCGGGGCCATTATCGGCATTACCCGGCACCTGCTGAGTTCAAGCCAGTACTGCAATCTGGTGCGCTCTCTGGAAGTGGAACGGGATTGCCGCACCCTGTTGTTGACCCCCACGCTGGAGACCCACGATACCCCCCTGTCCGGCCTGGCCAGTGGCCACCTCACCAAACCGGTGTGCCGCGACGCCCTCTACGACGAGCTACTGCTGCTGATCCACGGCATCCACTCGGGAACTGGCGGCACATCGGAGCCGGCTTCACCGGTTCGGCACGAACAGGCATCCACGACCCCGAGAATTCTGGCGGTCGATGATAACGAAGCAAATCTGAAACTGGTGATGACGCTGCTCAACGACTACCGGCTGGACGCGGAAGGCGCCTCAAGCGGCTTCGAAGCGCTAACCAGGGTTCGCCAGAAAGCCTTTGATCTGGTCTTCATGGATCTGCAAATGCCGGGAATGGATGGTGTAGAGGCCACAGCCCGCATTCGCGATCTGGATACCGGCTCCCACCACACCCCCATTATTGCCCTGACCGCCCACGCCCTGGCCGACGAACAGGAGCGGCTGGCACAACAAGGGTTTGACGGATACATGCCCAAACCCATCAGCAGCAGCCAGCTTGTGGAGCTGATCCGCGAATACACCGGCTACGATTGCACCAATGTCAGTGACCGCTTCCGGATTTCCGAGGTTCGGGATACCCGCCGGGCGCTGCGGCCGTCCAACCGCCGGATGCAGCAGGACTGCGTGAGTGTCGAGGAGAGCATTCAGCTGGCCGCGGGCAAAGCCGACCTCGCCGAGGAATTGTTCAGTATGTTGCTGGAACAGGTGGCCGGCGACATAGAGCAGGTTCAGGCACTGTGGCAAAACCAGGAGACGGATGCCTTGCTTGAATGTGTCCACAAACTCCACGGTGCCACCCGCTACTGTGGTGTGCCCGAGCTGCGCATAGCCGCCAACCGCCTGGAAACGGCGCTGAAATGCGAGGCCAACGACCGGGAATTGCTGAAGGATCAACTCATCTCGGCAATGGAACGGCTACAAATCTGGAGCGAGCAGACCGACTGGCAGCAACTGTTCCGCGAACAGCAGCGCCAGCCGGAAACAAGCTGACGGCAGATCAGTCCCGGGCCTGGCCCAGGATCGCTTTCATGTCCCGTACCGCGTCTTTCAACCCGGTAAAGACGGCCCGGGCAATAATGGCATGACCAATATTGAGTTCGTTGATACCGGAAATTGCGGCCACTCTTTCCGTATTGTGATAGTGCAGGCCATGGCCCGCATTCACCACCAGCCCTTTCTTGCGGGCGTAGGCAACGGCATCAGTCAGTACCTTGAAAGAAGCGTCTGCCGCCTGCGGATCCCGGGCTTCGGCATAGTCGCCGGTGTGTAGCTCTACCACCGGCGCACCACAGCGCACGGCCGCGTCAATCTGAACCGGGTCCGGGTCGATGAACAAAGACACTTCGGCACCGATTTTTGCCAGACGTTCGCACGCTTTAGCCACGCGCGCCTCCTGACCATCGACATCCAGGCCTCCCTCCGTGGTGAGTTCCTCCCGCTTTTCCGGTACCAGGCAAACACACTCCGGGCGCACCTGTTCAGCGAATGCCAGCATGGCATCGGTCACCGCCATCTCCAGGTTCATTTTGGTTTGCAACACCTCGCGCAGCAGCAGCACATCGCGATCCTGGATGTGGCGACGATCCTCGCGCGGATGAATGGTAATGCCGTCTGCGCCGGCCTCTTCCGCAACCAGTGCGGCCTGAACGGGGTCCGGGTAGCGGGTGCCACGGGCCTGGCGCAGAGTAGCCACATGATCAATATTGACTCCAAGCAGGACTCGGGAATTCATGGTGTTCTCCCAGATGACGGATGTGAGTGACTGAACAGACTGCGACTGTGCAAAGGTTTGCCCTGCAACAGGTAATCCACTAATACGCGCATGACCCGCTTGGCGGTTTTTCGTGGCAGCTCATGGGTAAAGTCGCCAGCAGCCAATGCTATCAAGGCTTCCCCCGAGAGCTGGCGTAAGGGCAGCTCCGGTCGCAGGCCGGAGACAATACCTTCGACCGGATCATAGCCATAGAATTTGCCCGCCTCCACCGGCTGGCCGGTGTCGGTCGTTTCATCCCAGGCAAAATCGTATCCAAGGGAAGCCGCGAATGCGCGCTCGAACCCCCTCAACAGCGGCTCGACGTCCGCCTCGGGCGACAGGTCCGACAGGGCTTGCAGGGTTTCGATATAGCTGGCAAATAACACCGGGGAAGGGTCTGCTACCGGCAAAATCCGCTGCACCAGCTCATTGATGTAAAAGCCACTGTACAAAGCCCGCGAATGCCGGACCGAGGGTGCGCTGCGAACCTCAAGTTGCACCAGAGTCTTCAGGTCGCTTTTGCCAGTCCAGTCTACCAACAGCGGCTGAAACGGCTGCAGCTGGGCCTTAAGCGGGCTCCTGGCGCTATTGGCACCTCGGGCGACCAGGCTCATACGCCCATGGTTCAAGGTAAACAAATCCACCAGCAACGCGGTTTCACGCCATGGCCGCCGGTGGACCACATAAGCGGGCTCTTGCTGCACCGCGCCTTTCATGACGGCCTCAGAAATCGCTCATACCCAGGCTTTTCAAGGCCCTGTCGCTGTCAGCCCAGCCTCGTTTAACCTTAACCCAGAGCCGGAGCATCACTTTGGAGCCGAGCATCCGCTCCATATCCACCCGGGCTTCCTGGCCGATACTGCGCAGGCGCTCCCCTTTGTCGCCAATGATGATCTTTTTCTGGCCTTCCCGCTCAACCAGAATCAGCGCCGACACGTGCAGGGTTTTGCCTTCATGTTTGAACTCTTCAATCTCTACCGCAACAGAATAGGGTAACTCGGCGCCCAACTGGCGAGTGATCTTCTCCCGAACCATCTCGGCAGCCATGAAGCGCTCGCTGCGATCGGTGACCTGATCGTCCGGATAGAAGTGAACGCTCTGCGGCAGGAAACGGCCAACCGCCGTTTCCAGGGGTTCAAGGTTGGTCTCCCTCAGTGCCGACAGGGGAATCATTTCGGCAAACTCCCGTTTTTTCGACAGGGTCTCGAGGTGAGGCAGTAAAAGCTCCCGTTTCTCAAGCTTATCAACCTTGTTAACCGCCAGTATCACCGGGCACTTCAGCCGCTTGAGCTTCTCCAGCACCATCTCATCGGCACTGGTCCAGGCCAGCTGATCCACCACAAACACAACCACGTCCACATCGATGAGTGCGGAAGACGCCGCCTTGTTCATGTATCGGTTCAGAGCCCGGGGCTCATCCTCGTGCATACCCGGCGTATCCACATAAATTGCCTGCACCGGCCCCTCGGTTTTGATGCCCAGCACCTGATGCCGGGTGGTCTGGGGCTTGCGCGAGGTAATGCTCAGTTTCTGGCCGAGAATATGATTCAACAGGGTGGACTTGCCGACGTTGGGACGGCCGACAATGGCGACAAAACCACAACGGCTTTCAGGGTTGTCGGGGCTGGTAATATCAGTCATCAGGAATTCTCCACACCCAGTTGCTTGAGTGCATTTCGGGCAGCCTGCTGCTCAGCAATACGACGACTGCTGCCAGTGCCAGTGGTTTTGCGGTCCAGCGACGGCAAGGCACATGAGACATGAAACGTCTGGTTATGAGCCTCGCCATCCACCGAGATGACCTCGTAATTCGGCAATGGAAACTGCCGGGATTGCAGATACTCCTGCAACCGAGTTTTGGGATCTTTCTGAGTATCCTGGATATCCAGGTTTGCCAGGCGCTGCTCGAACCAGCGTAACACCTGCGCACGGCAGGTATGGAAATCACTGTCCAGATAGATGGCACCGATGATGGACTCTACCGCATCGGCCAGAATGGATTCCCGACGAAACCCGCCGCTTTTAAGCTCGCCGGAACCCAGCCTCAGGTACTGGCCCAGCTCAAACTCACGGCCGATCTCGGCCAGGGTTACGCCTTTAACCATACGGGCCCGGAGCCGGCTTAACTGCCCTTCCCGGGCTTTTTCGAAATGCAGATAAAGGTACTCGGCTATGACCATGTTAACGATGGAATCGCCCAAAAACTCAAGACGTTCGTTGTTCTGGTTGCCAAAGCTGCGGTGGGTAAGTGCCAGCAACAGCCGCTCCGGCTCTTTGAACTGGTAGCCGATGCGGCGCTGAACTTGATCAAGATCTGGTTGTGAACTCACTGGCCTTGAAACTCATACTCGTGCTGGAAGTGAACAACGGTGTCCACGTTCCGGAAAATATTGTTGCGAACTTCGTAATCAACTTTGATGACTACCAGTTCACCATTTTTTTCAACCGTAATGCTTTTTTTGGGATCAAAACCGTCGACGCTGTTAACGCTCAGGCTTTTATCAATAAGGCTGCGCACCTGCGCCGGCCCCATTCTGGACAACCCCTCCCTGCCTTCGAGGTTTTCAAGAGCTTCCTGAATCGTGATGTCATCCACGTAGGCCGGCCCCAATTTGATTACGAGGGTCAGCAGCCCACCAAAAAACAGCGCCATAATCATCATAGTCAGCGCCGCGCCGCGCTGGTTACCCAGGCCTGAGGGGTAATGTTTTCTCATCGTTTCTTACTCCGGATCCTGCAGAATCATTGGATGCCGCCTACCCGATCAAAAGATGGCAGACTTGTCAGGGATTTCCAGTGCATCCAGATGGCAAAGGCCTTGCCCACTACCATGTCATCCGGCACGGTACCCCAGAAGCGGCTGTCGTTGCTGTTATCACGATTATCGCCCATCACGAAATAGTGCCCCAGGGGCACAATCCACTCGCCTTCACCGGAACCGTTCAGCCGGTTCATGGTGAGGTAGAGATCGTGTTCCACATCCCCCAGCTGCTCGCGCCAGCGTTCCAGCGGCGGCAACCGGGCAACAAACTCCCGGGGTACAGGCTCATCGTTGATAAACAATTGCTTGTTCCGGTACCGGATATGATCACCGGGCAGCCCCACAACACGCTTGATGTAATTGGTGGAGCCGTCCTCCGGGTAACGGAATACCATGACATCGCCCCGCTCGGGATCACCCATCTCGACAATCTTGGTCCCCGCAACCGGCAACCGAAGACCGTAGGCATACTTGTTAACCAGGATGAAATCGCCCACTTCCAGAGTTGGCAACATGGAACCCGACGGTATCTGGAAGGGCTCAATCAGAAAGGATCTCAAGACCAGCACGATCGCCAGAACGGGAAAAAACGAACGGCTGATATCCACCAGCCAGGGTTCGTTACCGTCCTCCCCGGCAGCGGGGGCATCGGCGCCGGAATCCGGTGATGCCGACGCCAGACGCCGTTTTTTCAGGACCAGAATGTCCGCAAGCCAGACAGCGCCGGTAGCGAAGGTCAGGACCACAAGAACCAGTGGAAAATTAATATCCATCCAGGTGCCTTCTTAGTTATCCACTTTCAATACAGCAAGAAACGCTTCCTGAGGCACCTCAACATTACCCAGCTGCTTCATGCGTTTTTTACCTTCCTTCTGCTTCTGAAGCAGTTTCTTTTTCCGGCTTACATCCCCGCCATAACATTTGGCTGTGACGTTCTTGCGCAGGGCCTTGACCGTTACCCTCGAGACCACCTGAGTACCGATCGCCGCCTGTATGGCAATGTCGAACATCTGGCGCGGAATCAGTTCTTTCATCTTTTCAATCAACTGCCGGCCCTTGCGGTGGGCCAGATCCCGATGCACGATCAGCGCCAGGGCATCAACACGCTCGCTGTTGATCAGAACATCCAGGCGCACCAGATTGGCAGCCTGAAAGCGCACAAACTGGTAGTCCAGCGATGCGAAGCCGCGGCTGGCCGACTTGATGCGGTCGAAGAAGTCCATCACCACTTCCGCCATCGGCAACTCATAGGTCAGCTGCACCTGGGTGGACATGAAATGCATATTCTTCTGGACGCCCCGCTTTTCCTCACACAGGGCAATCACGTTGCCAAGGTGCTCCTGTGGCACCAGGATATTGGCCTCCACAATCGGCTCGCGCATTTCCTCGATGGAGCCAACATCCGGCAGCCGTGAGGGGTTGTCGACCGACAGTGTCTCCCCCTGTTTGGTGGTGACCTCGTAGATAACCGTTGGCGCGGTGGTAATCAGATCGAGATCATACTCGCGCTCAAGGCGCTCCTGTATGATCTCCATGTGTAGCATACCCAGAAACCCGCAGCGGAAACCGAAGCCCAGGGCGTCGGAATTTTCCGGCTCAAAGAACAGCGAGGCATCGTTGAGCGTCAGTTTCTCCAGGGCATCCCGGAAATCGTCATAATCGTCAGCGCTGACCGGGAACAAACCGGCATAAACCTGCGGTTTTACCCTTTTAAAGCCGGGGAGCATCGGCGTTTCTTCGGCGTGCTTCTGGTGCACGATGGTGTCACCAACCGGCGCTCCGTGGATATCTTTGATACCCGCAACCACGAAACCGACATCGCCGGCTTCCAGAATGTTGGTATCGGTCGGTTTTGGATTAAAAATACCGACCTTGTCGGCGCTCCACGCCTTTTTCGTGGACTTGATAACGATTTTATCGCCTTTTTTCAGCACACCCTCGGTCACCCGGACCAGCGATACCACCCCAAGGTAGTTATCGAACCAAGAATCAATAATCAGGGCCTGCAAAGGTGCACTCCTGTCCCCTTTCGGTGGTGGCACTTTCTTGATCAGGTCCTCGAGCACATCTTCGACGCCCAGGCCACTTTTTGCACTGCAGCGAACGGCATCCGATGCCTCGATGCCGATAATATCTTCTATCTCTTCGGCAACCCGCTCAGGTTCGGCCTGCGGCAGGTCCATTTTGTTGAGAACCGGAACAACCTCCAGCCCCTGCTCAATGGCGGTGTAGCAGTTGGCAACCGATTGCGCCTCTACCCCCTGGCCGGCATCGACCACCAGCAAGGCGCCCTCACAGGCATAAAGAGACCGCGATACCTCGTAGGAAAAATCCACGTGGCCGGGAGTATCAATAAAGTTCAGCTTGTAGGTTTCACCATCGTTCGCCTTGTAATTGAGCGTCACGCTCTGGGCCTTGATCGTGATCCCACGTTCTCGCTCCAGGTCCATGGAATCCAGGACTTGTTCAGCCATTTCACGGTCGGTCAGTCCACCACAGATCTGGATAAAGCGATCTGCCAGGGTGGATTTACCGTGGTCAATGTGGGCAATAATAGAAAAGTTACGGATTCGGCTCAGTTCAGTCACAGACAATGATTACTCATATAAGACGAAGGGTTGAGCCCGGAGGGGCCACTACCGGGATCCGGGAACGGCGTGATTTTACCGGTTAAGGGCCGCCATTGCCATGATCAGCAAATAAGCGGCTTCTCATACTGGCGAATCAGGAAGCCAATCAGGGCATCCTCGTCCAACGGATAGCTGAACAGATTACCCTGACACTGGGCGCATCCTGCCGACTTGAGGAACGTAAGCTGCTGCATGGTTTCCACCCCTTCCGCCACGACGGTCAGGTGCAGCTTGTGGGCCAGGGCAATAACGGCGGAGGCGACATCGGTGGCACTGACATTGTAGGGAATGTCGCGAATGAACCGATGATCAATCTTGATCACATCCAGCGGTAACTGCTGCAGCGCCACCAGCGAACAAGAGCCGGTGCCGAAATCATCCAGAATCAGGCACACTCCGAGATCATTGAGCGACACCAGCAACTCACGGAGCATTCTCGGGTCTTCGTTGAGCAGTTCTGCCGGCATTTCCAGCTCCAGGCGCTCGGGGGCGACACCGGTTTCAGTGATCACCCGCCGAATCATATCCAGAAAACCGGAATCGGTCAGCTGCCGAACCGAGAAGTTGACCGCCATTTTCAGCGATTCGAACCCCGCCCGCTCAAGCGCCTGAACCTGAATACAGGCCTGGCGCAACGCCAGCTCCCCAAGGCGCACAATCAACCCGGTTTCCTCCGCCAGGGTGATAAACTGCTGGGCCGAGACCAACCCCTTTTCCGGATGATGCCAGCGCAGAAAGGCCTCGACACCGATAACCCGCTGGCTTGCCAGATCCACTTTCGGCTGGTAGTGCAGCACGAACCGGTCACCATCCAGCGCCGTATTCAGTTCCTCTTGCTGCAACAAACGCCGCGCAGCCTGAATGTTCATGGCCGGCGTGAAGAATTGATAGGTATTTCGCCCCAACTCCTTGGCGCGATACATAGCGAGGTCGGCATATTTCATCAGCGCCCCCGGATCTTCGCTGTCATGGGGAACCATGGTGATGCCAATGCTGACCGTTACTCCCACGTCATGGTCGTTCAGGCGAATCCGCTGGCACAGGCGCCTGAGAATGTTTTCCGCAACCTTGCCCGCCGCCTCCGAACCGCTGATCCGGGACAACAGCACCACAAATTCGTCGCCCCCCAGGCGAGCGACCGAGTCTTCCTCCCGGACACAGCCTTCAAGCCAGTGCGCCACCTGCCGCAATAATTCATCGCCGGCATCGTGGCCAAGCGTATCGTTGATACGTTTGAAACCGTCGAGATCCAGAAACATCAACGCAGCAGCTTCGCCACTGCGACGACTGCGGCGAATAACATGATTGAGCCGGTCACGAAATAGCTGGCGGTTGGCCAGCCCGGTGAGCGGATCATAGAACGCCAGGCGATGCAGCTCGGACTGTGCAGCCTTGAGCTGCGTCAGGTCACGCAGGCTCAGAACCACGCCGTCGACCCCGGGAACCGAGAGCATGGAGGTAAAGGTACCCTCCATATCGCGCCACTGGCCGTGGGCGTCTCTCACGCGAGCCCGTATTACCGGCATCTGCTTGCCCGGCGCAGCCATTGCCTCCTCAAAACCCTGCCGCAAGTGCGGCCAGTCGTCGAGATTCACCAGCTCCCTGAATTTCAGCGATTCCACCTTGTCCGGATCAAATCCGAGGATATCCCGGCAGGAGGGGCTGGCGTAAAACGGGTTCCCCTGACCATCCATAACCAGGGTCACATTGGCGGCGCCCTCGGTAATGGCACGGTATCGTCCGGCGCTGACCTGGGCAATCAGCCGCGACCGGATAAGCGCCATCACAAACAGCCCCAGCAACACACTGATGGCCAAACCGGAGCCCAGTACGATAGGCGGTCTTGGATCAGCCGCCAGATAATCAAAGGCCGGTGTGGAGCGCGTCTGCAGCAGCCATTTCCGGCCGCCGTGGCTGATGCTCTGGCTCATCTGAAAACTGAACTCGTTGTCCAGCGAGCCCAGATTCGAGCCGTACATCAGCGCATCACGGGCAACAACGCCGCTGTCGTAGATGCGCACATCGAGAAACGGCGAGATCAGCCCGACAATGCCATCGAGCAGGTTATTCATCCGGAATGCACTGAAGACATAACCCGCCAGCATCATTCGCCGCTCGGCTCTCAGCTCCGGAATCTCCCCCCCTTGATAGACCGGGTAATACATCAGAAACCCGGCCTGATCCTCGGCGACGGATTCCTGCACAAGCACGACCTTTCCGGTAACCGTTGGCCGCGCCTCGTCCCTGGCCTGAGCCATTGCCGTGCGATGAACGGGATCACTAAAGGCGTTGTAACCAAGCGCCTTGCGATTGCGCTCGGTACCCGGCTCCAGGTACATCATGGGGTAATAGTCCGGCCCGGCCCCCAGGGGTTTGACCAGATAATGATACAGCCCCTCAGCCCTCACCGACGCTATATGGTCCGCCATATCCCGCACGCCGATGCGCTTGACATAGCCAATGCCTTCAATGCCGGGGTAGTAACGATTGATATCAACGTTATCAACATAATCCTGCCACTGGTCACGGGTTACCTCGCCGGTTACTGCAAACAGGCCGGCACTACCGGCCAGCACTTGCTCGTAATTAAGCAGACGCTCTTCAATTGCCGTTTTCAACTGCAGGGACTGGGTCCGGAAACGGGCCTCGGTTCTGTCCTCCACCAACCGTATGGAGAGCTGCCATAGCAGGACCGTGGCAACAACCGATACCAGGAAAACCACCCAGGCTATCCAGGAATTGCGGAGTTTCAGAAGCTGACGGAGGGGAAGATCCTTTTTGATTATCATCGTGTTCGGTCCGTTCCGTGACCCGGTTTATTGTTAATGGCGGCGAGTATAACAAAAGCCCCCGAACGTGTCGTGGCACGCCGGGGGCTCTGGCTGGTCACGTCTGCAGGGTTGGATCAGGGCTTCATGACCAGGTATATCGCCCGCCCCTGCCTGACAATCCGCACGGAAACCGCACGATTCTCGGGCAGATCACGAACCACGGCCCTGAAATCCTGCACCGACCGCACTTGCTCACGGTTGATCTCGGTAATGATATCCCGAGCGCGAATACCGGCCTTGAATGCCGGGCCACGCTCGATCTGGGTGACCACAACGCCACCTTCAATTCCAACCGAGCGCGCAGTCTCCGGCGGCAGCGGGTCTACAGAGAGGCCAAGGGGCGCTCCTGCATTGTTATCACCATGGCCGGAGGCTGGCTGGGCGGAGTCGGCACTATCATCGGGCAGTTTGCCAATTTCTATATCCAGCGATATTTCATCTCCACCGCGCAGAACGGTCAGGCGTGCCGATTCACCCACCGGTGTACGCCCTACCATCGGTGGCAGGTCAGAGGACAGCTCCACGTCTTCGCCATTGAACTCCAGCACAATATCGCCTGATTCCAGGCCACCCTGTTCGGCAGGAGAGTCTTGCATCACCTCGGCAATCAGTGCGCCCCGAGGGCGGCGTAACCCGAAGCTTTCAGCCAGATCACGGTTGACCTCCTGGATCAACACACCCAACCAGCCTCGAGCCACTGTGCCTTTGTCCCGGAGCTGGCGAAACACGTTCATGGCATCATCAATCGGTATCGCAAAAGACACGCCCATGAAACCACCGGAGCGGGTGTAAATCTGGGAATTGATACCAACGACTTCGCCTTCCAGGTTAAACAGCGGGCCACCGGAATTCCCCGGATTAATAGCCACATCGGTCTGGATAAACGGCACGTAGTTTTCAGAGGGCAATGAACGCCCCAGGGCGCTGACGATACCGGCCGTCACCGTGTAGTCGAAACCGAACGGAGACCCGATGGCAAATACCCATTCACCGACTTCCAGATTACGGGAACGGCCAACACTGACAACCGGAAGGTCTTCACCATTCTCGATTTTCAGAACCGCCATATCGGAACGAGGATCGGTTCCCACGATGGTGGCAGAAAATTCACGGCGGTCGTTCAGGCGCACAATCACTTCGTCGGCGTCTTCAACAACATGGTTGTTTGTGAGTACATAACCGTCGGCCGACACAATGAAACCGGAGCCCATACTTCTTCGAGGCTCCTGAGGACGTGGCGAACCACCGAACGGAGACTGGGGGCCCCGGAAAAAATCCTGGAGGAAGGGGGGCAGCTGCTCCAGCTGCCGTTCGTCGAATGGCAGCCCGTGGAAACCGGAGCCCTGTTTGCCGGGGGCCGTTGTGGTGCTGATATTGACCACCGCATCCGAGTTTTCCCGCACCAGTTCAGTGAAGTCCGGCAACCCACTGGCCGCAACACTCTGGCTCCAGAAAACGGACACCATAGCGGCCAGCATCAGCCATATACCCAGAACAGCCGCAGGCCTCAAGGCAGCGGGCAGTTGGGCAATCTCTGTCTTTTTGTCCGACATATAGAATCCCCTGATTTTACTTGCGTTCACCGATGCATTCTGAGGCTGGAGCCTGTTTTTTCAACTTAAAAAACGGTAGGGATCACGGACATGTCGAGACGGCAATCGTGCTTACCCGCACCAGATGCGGCCGGTAACGATCGCCAAGCCCGGATTGCCACCGCCGAACCAGCCAGAAACCAAGGCCCAAACCCGCACCGGCCCCACCAATCGCCGCGAGATCTGAACCGGCACTACCACTGTGGGCCAACACACTGCCAAGCACCATCAACAATAGCGGCAGCCCATAAACCACGAGCGAGGCACTCAATAATGACTGCTCATCCAACCCGATGACCACCTCGTCGCCAACCTGCGCCCCAATGCTGTTCTCAACCAGCACCTGGTTGGCGCGCCCGCCAGACGCAGCTGCCAGCACCCGCTGACCGCAGCCAGCGCGGGCCGAACAGCTCTGGCAGGCACTGGTACGGATCGTCTGCACCCAGGCCTGCGCTCCGGTTACAGCGATCACGGATCCTGTTTCAGTGATCATGGCGGGACAACTCCACAACAAACTCATCGTTTACGCTGACCGCATCGGCCACCTTGCGAGCCGTGCCCGGCGGAATCTCACCGACCACCGCTACCAGAAATGGGCGATCGGCCACGGTCACTTCACGCATATAGACCGTTGTCGCCCCGATCCGAGATGCGCCCGTCGGCATTTTCAAACGTCCGACCGGCTCAACAAACACGGAAAAAGCCGCCAGGCCATCAGAGAACGCCACCGCCTTGCCACTACCGGACCTCGGCGCAGCCGCCGGCACAAACCCTTCGGGCTGCCATTCCAGGTTCCAGCCGCTCATGCGGCCCAGCCCGGAACTCTCCTGCTGATCGCTTCCCAATGTGCGCGTGATCTCGCGGCCGCGACTGCGCACCTCCAGCTCCGCATCGGATATGTCGTCGGTAATCTCCAGATCTGTGAACTGGAATTGCTCCAACACCTCGCCACTCACATCGCGAACCTGGCTTTTCACCAGTAATCCGGTACCTTTCTCAAGCCATAGCCGATGGCTGTAGCGGTTGTCATCCCTGGCGTCCAGTGCCACGATCACAACGTCATAGCCGGCCACTCGATCATCACCCGCCAGTGCCGGCCGATACCAGCGGCCAAAAGGCATCAACTGGCTGGTAAAAGCCTCGGCAAAGGGGCCGGAGGGAATAACCTGGTCCAGCCTGATCTTGCCCTGGTCCGGGAGAACACAAACCACGTTCATGCCTTTGCGAACGATCTCGCCGCTACCGCCGTCCTGCATCACCAACCGCTCTTCGACCCGCCCGTTCCGATAACGGTGCGCTATGCGCATGGAGTGCACCCGGTCACCCCGGGCGTACACAAACACGCCCCGATAAGAGGTCATATTCAGCGCCGGGCCCAGTCGCTCCAGCCAGGCTATTGCGGAATCCGCCTCCGGCGCCTGCGTTTCCGTAACCGGCCCGCCCGAATCGGCACGAACCGGCCCGCCCAACAGACAAAGCAGCGACAGCAGCACACCGGTTAACCGGCACCTCAATCGAATGGCTACCTGGCTGCTCATAATCTCCGCTCCCGGCTCAATAGTTACCTGTGGCGGTGGCCAGGCGGGCATACCCAACCGAGCCCCGCCCTGCACCAACACTGCTGTGCTGGGCATGCTCCAGCAAATACTGGCGCATTTGCCGCAGCTGTTCTTCATCCAGCCTTTGCAGCGCCACTTCCTCCACCACAGGCGAAGTCGGCGCCACATTGCCAGCCAGCTCAGGCGCCGGCGCGGTAATCCGGGTGTCCCAGCCGGCACCGGCCCCAAAGCCCACAATCAGCGCCATAAACACCATGGCCGCTACCGGCCAGCGCCAAACAGACACTCTGGGCGCTACCGCGGGTGACGCCGGCGGTTCAACGCGCCCATGGCCATCCAGAGCTTCACGCACGGCGCCGGCGACATCGATACCATCAGCAGGGCCATGCTGTTCATGCATCAGATCACGAACCTGCTGCCATCGCTGCCACTGGCTTCGCACATCCTGCTGGCTGCCATGGGATAACAAGCGGCGCACGGACAGCTCATCGGCTTCGTCATCCATCATCGAGGACAGGGTTTCTCTGAGACGCTCATCCATCGGATGCAACCTCATTTACATTTCTGAATGATCAAGAAGCGGTCCCAGGTGGCGGTCCACCGAGTCCCGCGCACGGAAAATTCTTGAACGTACGGTGCCGATCGGGCACTCGAGTATCCGGGCGATATCTTCATAGCTCAGGCCATCGTACTCCCTGAGCAGAAACGCCGACCGCAACTCCTCCGGCAGGCTGGCAATCGCCTGCGCCAGAGCTTTCTGCAATTGCTCGCGCTGAAGCAATCGCTCCGGTGACGCCGGGTCACGAAGCCGCCCACCATCATCGAAGTTTTCCGCCTCGCCGACATCGGCCGACCCCTGGGGCCTGCGGCCGCGCGCCTCGAGGAAGTTCTTGGCGGTGTTGACGGCAATTCGGTATAACCAGGTATAAAACGCGCTGTCACCCCGGAAACGGTCAATCGCCCGATAAGCCTTAACAAAGCTTTCCTGGGTCAGATCCATGACTTCCTGGCTATCGTAAACGTAGCGGCTGATGATCGACGCAACCCGGGACTGATACTTCACAACCAGCAAATCGAAAGCCGCGCGGTCTCCGTTGCGGACCTTGCGAACCAATTGCAGATCCGTCTGGCTGTCGGTCTGCTCTCCGGATTTCCAGTCATTGTCAGGTGTCATGGACGAAACAACAGAAGGTCCTGGTTTGGAAGCCGGTAATCTGGCGTCTTTGCGAGTGGCTTGAGTCATTGGGCTGTTTCCGCGTTCGTTCATTAACCCGTCAGGCAGACCATGTCCGGCTGGCCGGGTTACCCGTTCGCCCAAATAGACAGCAAGCGTAAAGTTTAGTTCAATACAGGTCCACATTATGGCCCGCGACGACGATTCAATGCCACAGTCCTACGAATACGATGTTCTGATCATCGGCAGCGGTGCTGCCGGCCTTACCGTTGCACTGAATCTGCCAACACATTTACGGGTTTGCGTCATCAGCAAAGCCGATATCAGTTCCGGCGCCACGCTCTGGGCTCAGGGCGGCATTGCTGCGGTTCTGGACGATGCGGATTCGGTGGAAAACCACATCCAGGACACACTCAACGCGGGTGGCGGCCTGTGCCACGAGAACTCGGTGCGATTCACGGTTGAGCACAGCAAAGCCAGCATCAAGTGGCTGATTGACTCCGGTGTAAAATTCACTCGCCAGGAGGATGGCGAGGATTATCACCTTACCCGCGAGGGAGGCCACAGCCACCGCCGGATCATTCACGCGGCCGATGCGACCGGTCATGCCGTCTCGACCACCCTGGCGAGCCAGGCGAAAGCACAAGCCAATATCGATCTGAAAGCGGGTCGGGTCGCGGTCGATCTGATTACCAACCGGAAACTGGCCCTACCAGGAAACCGCTGCGTTGGCGCCTATATTCTGAACCTTGAAGACAATCACGTGGAGCTGTTCAGTGCTCGCTTCACGGTGATCGCCACCGGTGGTGCATCCAAGGCCTATCGTTACACCACCAACCCTGATGGCGCCTCCGGCGACGGTATCGCCATGGCATGGCGCGCCGGGTGTCGCGTCGCAAATATGGAATTCAATCAGTTCCACCCAACGTGCCTGTATCATCCGCACGCCAAGTCCTTCCTGATTACCGAAGCGGTCAGGGGTGAAGGGGGTGTACTCAGGCTCCCGGATGGCAGCCGTTTCATGGACCGGTTCGACGACCGGGCGGAACTGGCGCCCCGGGACATCGTGGCACGGGCCATTGACCATGAGATGAAGCGCCTGGGGGCGGACCACCTGTACCTGGACATCAGCCACAAGCCGGCCGATTTCATCAAACAGCACTTTCCGACCATATACGAGAAGTGCCTGGCGTTTGGCATCGATATCACCCGCGAGCCGATTCCGGTGGTCCCGGCTGCACACTACACCTGCGGCGGTATTGTCAGCGATGAGCGGGCCCGGACCGATGTCAACCAGCTGTATGTCGTTGGTGAGGCGGCATTTACCGGGCTGCACGGAGCTAACCGCATGGCCAGCAATTCACTGCTGGAATGCCTTGTATACGGCCGTGCCGCGGCCCAGGATATCGCCCGGCGCGAAGCCGATATTCCACCGCCGCCGTCCGCTCCGGACTGGGACGAAAGCCAGGTACGGGATTCCGATGAAGACGTGATAATCTCCCACAATTGGGATGAACTGCGGCACTTCATGTGGGATTACGTCGGCATTGTCCGGACCACCAAACGTCTGCAGCGGGCGAAACACCGGGTTGACCTGCTGTCCCGTGAAATCAGTGAGTTCTACAGCAACTATCGGGTCTCCAACGATCTGATTGAACTGCGAAATCTGGTCACAGTTTCCGACCTCATCATCTGTTCGGCACTACAGCGCAAGGAAAGCCGGGGGCTACATTACACGCTGGATTATCCGGGGCCGCTCAACGATCCCCGGGATACCGTACTGGTGCCGACAACCTACCGGACCCCGTCTCCCTGAGGCTGGGCACTTTTCGTTTTCCAAAGGCAGAATCCGTTATGTCCGAAACCAATACTTCCGAGGCACACACTGAATTTCATCGCCTGTGGTGGCACAGCCGCCGCGGTATGCTGGAGCTGGATGTGCTCCTGCTACCCTTCCTGGAAGAAGCCTACCGGGATCTGGCTCCGGAAGATCAGGCCCGTTACCAGAAACTGCTGAGTTGCGAGGACACCGATATGTTCGAATGGTTTATGCAGCGCAGCAAGCCGGAGGATCCGGACCTTCGCCAGATCGTTGACATGATCCTGAACCGTGTCCAACCCGATTGAACTGACACTGTCGCCATCCCGAACGGCCGGCTGGCTTGCCGGCCTGCCCTCCCTGGGGCTCTCCGTCGTTCTTCTGGGCGTCGGCTCGTGCATCACTCCCTGGGCCTTTGCCCTGTTACCGGCATCCCTGCTCCTGAGCTGGCAGGATTTCCGTCGTTGCGGCCAGCTGCGCGGGGCCAACGCCATCGTCAGCATCAGAACATCAGACAAACACCTGCACTGCAAACTGGCAGACGGCAGCGAACTCCTGGCTCGGGTCAGCGGATGCAGCATTCTGGGCGCCGCCCTCCTGGCCTTGAAAGTTCAGTCCGTCGACACCAGATCAAGAACCACAACAACGATTCTGTTCAGCTTTCCCCGGCTGTATCAGGGCAATGTTCCCGAACAGGCATTCCGGCGGCTGCGAGTTTGGCTCGTGGCTGGGCCGGCGGCCATCTCACGATGAACCACCCGACGCTATCCGGAGTTTTCGATGACCAATGCCGATACGCCCGCCCAGCCTCCCCTCAATGGCTGGGCCCGTCTGACCGACCGTGTTATGGCTCGCATCAGCGGGCCGGGCACAGACAAATTTGTTCAGGGCCAGTTCAGCCAGAACGTTGACGAGGTCACCCCAACCTGTTCCCTGCGAGCCGCTGCGTGCACACCGAAAGGCAGGGCCTACTGCCTCACCCGACTGGTGAGAGACGGAGACGACCTTCTGCTTTGCTTCGATCGGGCGTTTGCCGAAGAGACCATACGGCATCTGAACAAATACCTGATGCTGTTCCGCGGCACCACACTCGAGCAGCTCGATTCAGGCCGCATTCTGGGCCTGGTCGGCGTTGACACCGCCACGGAAATTGCCGGGCCAGCGGCCGGAGATCTCACTGCCCCGGGACAGGTCGCGCGCACCGGCGATGGTTTTCTGATTCGGGTGGAAGATGATAGCGATCACAAAGCCCGCTTCGAATTCTGGCAATCCAATGCCACCGAGACATCGCCTGCTGGCCGCGAACTGCCGCTGCAAGCCTGGCACGCGACGGAAATCAGTGCCGGCGTACCCTGGTTATCCGCCCGCACCAAAGAGGCTTACGTGCCGCAAATGCTTAACCTACAGCATTTACAGGGCATTCACTTCAAGAAAGGCTGTTACACCGGGCAGGAAGTCATCGCCCGAATGCACTTCCTGGGGCAGCTGAAGAAAAGCCTGTACCGGCTTGCATTCGCAGACTGCGACTTTGTGCCGGAAGCCGGCACCCGACTGATGTCTGGCACCCGTGCGGTGGGGGAAGTGGTGAATGCGGTGGCGAGCGCCGACCGGAGCGGAGAGCTGCTGGCCGTCATTCGACACGACGCGGCCGCAGCACCCCTGGCCCTTGAGGGTTATGAACAGGGCCGCCTGACGGTTCTTACGCTGCCATATCCGGTCCCGGAAAGGGAGCAAGCGGACACAGCGGATACATAAGTTGACAGGAAATACCGGAAAAATTTGCTATAAATTAAAATACATACCGGACTCTGCCCCCTGTACGGGGCACCGCCAGACAAGTGGAAACTAACTGAACATGGCCAATATTGTTGAAACCATCAAGTCTGACCTGACGGCTGCGATTGAAAACGACAAGCTGGTACTCCCCACTCTGCCGGAAGTCGCACTTCAGGTAAGAGAGATTGCCGAATCTGAAGACTCCGCGATTGCCGACCTGGTGAAAGTGATCAGCAACGACACTGCACTGTCGGCCCGGATCATCCGGGTATGCAACAGCCCACTGTTTCGTGGCAGTCGAGCCATTGAAAACCTGAACATGGCAGTAAGTCGCCTGGGTATGGCGTACACCAGCAACCTGGCCATGGGGCTGGCCATGGAGCAGATGTTCCAGGCCACCTCAGACATGATCGACAAGCGCCTGCGGGCAACCTGGCAGACGAGCACCGAGGTAGCCGGCATCTGTCACGTGCTGGCGCAACATTACAGCCGCCTCAAGGCGGATCAGGCAACACTGGCCGGCCTGGTACACCTGATCGGTATTTTGCCGATTCTGCGCTACGTAGAAGATCAGGACATCCAGATCAGCAGCATCATGCTGGATAACATCATCGATGAGCTGCACCCGCGCATCGGATCCCGGATCCTGAAGAAGTGGGATTTCCCGAAAGAGCTACAGAATGTGCCTCTGGAATACGCCAACTTCCAGCGCGAGGTGCCTGCAGCGGATTACGTGGATCTGGTGATGGTGGCGAACCTGCAACTGGTCGCCGGGACGGAGCATCCGTGGACCGAGATTGACTGGACCACAATTTCTGCCTTCGATCGCCTGGGGCTGGACCCCAATATCGATATGAGCGAAGAGGAAGACCTCAACGCCCAGATGGAAGCGGCCATGGCGTTGCTTCAGTAACCTCTCCGGAGCCTGGTGTGCGGCCTTCCGGCAGCATCAGGCCCCGTTCTTGCCATAACGCTCGACCAGGGCGGCCTTACTTGGCAATGCCCAATCCACCGCCGGCCGTCCCTGCTTCTGTAGCCAGTCATTGGCTTTTGAGAAATGCTGGCAACCGAAAAAACCGCGGTAAGCACTCAGGGGTGAGGGGTGCGGCCCTTCCAGAACCAGGTGGCGGGCCCGGTCAATGTGCTGGCCTTTTTTCTTCGCGTAACTCCCCCACAACATAAACACCACGTTGTGCCGTTCGCGGTTGATCACCTCAATCACTCTGTCGGTAAACGTTTCCCACCCTTTGCCCCGATGAGCTCCGGCATTGCCCTGCTCAACCGTGAGGACGCTGTTGAGCAACAGCACGCCCTGCTCCGCCCAGGGCTGCAAGCAGCCGTGATCCGGCGCATCAACCCCCAGATCGGCTTTGATTTCCTTGAAGATGTTCACCAGTGACGGCGGCACAGGAATCTGCGGGCGAACCGAAAAGCAAAGGCCATGGGCCTGACCGGGCCCGTGATAGGGGTCCTGACCAAGAATCACCACGTTTACATTGGCCAATGGCGTGCTGTTCAGGGCGTTAAAGCAGTCTGAGCTGGGCGGGAACAGAATCTTGCCAGCCTGTTCCTCCGCCGCCAGAAATTCAGCCAACTGCCTCATGTAAGGCTGGCGGAGTTCTTCCGCCAGCCACTCATCCCAGCCACAACCAGGCTTCAGCTCCTGAGCCAGCGCCTCAACCGGATGCACGGGCTTACTCGCTGTCCGACTTCTGCTCGGCCTTGTGTTCGGGACGCATGGCCGGGAACAGGATTACATCGCGAATGGATGGCGAATCGGTCAGCAGCATGGCCAGACGGTCAATACCAATGCCTTCACCGGCCGTTGGCGGCAAACCATATTCCAACGCCATGACATAGTCATCGTCATAGAACATGGCCTCGTCATCACCGGCGTCTTTCTCAGCCACCTGGGCCTGGAAACGCTCCGCCTGATCCTCGGCATCATTCAGCTCTGAGAAGCCGTTGGCAATCTCGCGACCGCCAACAAAGAACTCGAAACGCTCGGTTACGAACGGGTCACTATCCTTGCACCGGGCCAGGGGCGACACTTCTTTCGGATACTCGGTAATGAAGGTGGGCTGGGTCAGGCGATGCTCTGCCGTGGCCTCGAATATTTCGATCTGCACCTTGCCCAGGCCCCAGATGTCTTTCACCTGGATACCGAGGTTTTTCGCCACCTCGCGCGCACTGGTATCATCAGCCAACTGCTCACGGGTGATGTCAGGGTTGTAGCGCAAAATAGCATCGACAACGGTCAGGCGCTCAAAGGGCTTGCCAAAATCGTACTCTACCGTCTCTTCGCTGCCATCCTTGAGTACCCGGGTGTTGGTCACAACCGTGCTACCCAGCACTTTCCGGGTGATCGTGCGCAACATATCCTCGGTCAGGTCCATCAGATCGTTGTAATCGGCGTACGCCTGATAGAATTCGACCATGGTGAATTCCGGATTGTGCCGGGTCGACAGCCCTTCGTTCCGGAAATTGCGGTTGATTTCAAACACGCGCTCAAAACCACCCACAACCAGCCGTTTCAGGAACAGTTCCGGGGCAATACGCAAATACATATCAATGCCCAGGGCATTGTGGTGAGTGACGAACGGACGGGCCGTGGCGCCACCGGGGATCACCTGCAACATGGGGGTTTCCACCTCCATGAAGTCACGCTCGGTGAAGTACTGGCGCATGGTGTTGATAATTTTCGAACGGGCATGGAACACGCGGCGGCTGTCTTCGTTCACCATCAGGTCGACATAGCGATGCCGGTAGCGGGCTTCGGTATCGGTCAGGCCCTTGTGCTTCTCCGGCAGCGGGCGCAGCGACTTGGTAAGCAACACATATTCTTCCATGGTCACATACAGGTCACCCTTGCCGGATTTGGACAAGGTCCCTCGCACGCCAATGATGTCGCCAAGATCCCAGTGCTTGGTGTCTTTCTGGACGTCTTTGGAGGCATAGACCTGAATCCGGCCGGTCATGTCCTGAACCACCTTGAAGGCTTTGCGATCCAGCATCATACGGCCGGAGATCGCCACCTTGATACCCAGCTGCTCCAGCTCTTCCTTCGATTTATCACCATACTCGGCCTGCAACTGGGCAGCGGTGGCATCGCGACGGAAGTTGTTCGGAAACGGATTGCCCTGCTCGCGCAGCGCAGCCAGCTTGGCGCGGCGCTCGGCAATCAGCTTGTTGTCCTCTTGCTGTGCGGCGTTCTGGGTCTGTTCAGTCATGTTGGCTCACTAAAGAAGTCGGAATGGTCCGGTTTGGTTTCAAGGGCGCCGGTTACAGCGCCATCTTCAGACTGGCTTCAATAAACTTGTCGATGTCGCCATCCAGCACCGATTGGGTGTTGCTGGTTTCCACCTTGGTGCGCAGGTCCTTGATACGGCTGTCGTCCAGCACGTAGGAGCGGATCTGGCTACCCCAGCCGATGTCAGACTTGGAGTCTTCGGCTTTCTGTTTCTCTTCATTGCGCTTCTGCATTTCCAGTTCAAAGAGCTTGGCCTTGAGCTGCTTCATGGCCTGGTCTTTGTTCTGGTGCTGGCTTCGGCCGGCCTGACAGGCAACCACGATGCCCGTGGGGTTGTGGGTCAGTCGCACCGCGGATTCGGTCCGGTTTACGTGCTGACCACCAGCACCGGAAGCGCGGTACACATCGACACGCAGATCCGCCGGGTTGATTTCGATTTCGAAGCTGTCGTCCACTTCCGGTGATACGAACACGGAAGAGAACGAGGTGTGACGGCGGTTTCCGGAATCGAACGGGGATTTACGGACCAGTCGATGAACCCCGGTTTCAGTGCGCAGCCAGCCGTAGGCGTAGTCACCCTGGATATGGATGGTGGCACTTTTGATGCCGGCTACATCCCCTTCCTGCAGTTCGACGATTTCGGCCTTGAAGCCGCGGCGTTCTGCCCAGCGCAGGTACATCCGCAGGAGCATATTGCCCCAATCCTGAGCCTCAGTACCACCAGACCCGGCCTGGATATCCAGGTAGGCATTATTGGCGTCCATTTCACCGGAGAACATACGGCGGAACTCGAGCTTTTCCAGCTCCTTGTCCAGCCCCTCCAGATCGGCTTCGATTTCCTGGACGGTACCTTCATCGTCCTCTTCCACCGCCATGTCGAGCAGGCTTTCTGCGTCGGCCAGGCCGCTGGTGAGGTTGTCGATGGTTTTGACAATCAGCTCAAGGTCGGAGCGCTCTTTGCCCAGTGCCTGGGCCCGATCGGGATCGTCCCAGACAGTGGGTTGTTCGAGTTCGCGTTCGACTTCGGTCAGGCGTTCATTGCGCTGATCATAGTCAAAGATACCCCCTCAGCGCGTCGGTGCGCTCGCGAAGCTCTTTGATCTTCGTCACTATGGGATTAATTTCCATGAAATCGTGTCTCGCGTTGGAAAATGATGCGATAAAAACAGAGGGCGGATTCTACCGGAATTTACGGTGCAAATCAGCAGGGGGAATGTACGCAGCATTCGGGCCCAGGCCTCTGGCTTTGGTGCAAGCACAGGGTGGGTGGTGGCCCTTCCGGGAGACGCTGTAAATACTTCCCTGTACGCTTAGCGAAAACATCCCTGTTTT
>NZ_JBNFVX010000016.1:0-83204 GCF_049943275.1 Marinobacter sp. VGCF2001 | reverse complement strand
TGGCGTTGCCCATGTGAGAGTAGGTCATCGTCAGGCGCTTAATACCAAAAACCCCAGCATCTTCGATGCTGGGGTTTTTTCATTTCTGGCTACCCAGAAGTGATATACTTCGCTGAAAATTACAGCAACGTTTCTGATGGGAGCCCATTCATGGCCGCAAACGAACACCTGGTCATATTCGATACAACTCTGCGCGATGGCGAGCAAAGTCCCGGCGCCACTATGAACAAAGCAGAGAAACTTCGCATCGCCAAGGCGCTCGAGAAGCTGCGGGTTGATGTCATCGAGGCAGGGTTTGCCATTGCCAGCCAGGGCGACTTTGACGCCGTCAAAGCAATTGCCGAAAACATCAAGAACTCAACGGTCTGTAGCCTGGCCCGTGCACTCGACAAGGATATCGACAGAGCGGCGGAAGCCGTCCGGCCTGCTGAACGTTCTCGTATCCATACGTTCATCGCAACCTCGCCTATCCACATGAAGCACAAGCTCCAGATGGAGCCGGATGAAGTGGTTGAGCAGGCTGTGAGAGCCGTCAGGCGCGCCCGTAGTCATGTTGAGGATGTTGAATTCTCCTGTGAAGATGCCGGGCGTTCCGATCTCGACTTCCTGTGTCGGATCATTGAGGCGGCCATCGATGCAGGCGCCAGCACGATCAACATTCCCGATACCGTCGGTTATGCCATTCCTGAACAGTTCGGAGAAACGATTCGCCTGCTTCTTAACCGGATTCCGAATGCGGATAAGGCAATCTTCTCTGTGCATTGCCACAATGACCTGGGGCTTGCTGTCTCCAACTCCCTGGCGGCGGTTGCCCAGGGAGCACGGCAGGTAGAATGCACCATTAACGGGCTGGGTGAGCGCGCGGGCAACGCTGCGCTGGAAGAAATCGTAATGGCGGTGCGTACCCGTCAGGATCTGTTTAACATCGATACCCGGATCGATACCCAGCATATCGTCCCTGCGTCCCGATTAGTTTCCACCATTACCGGCTTCCCCGTTCAGCCTAACAAGGCCATTGTCGGTGCAAACGCTTTCGCCCATGAGTCCGGCATTCATCAGGATGGCGTGTTAAAGCACCGGGAAACATACGAAATCATGCGGGCGCAGGATGTTGGCTGGCACACTAACAGCCTCGTACTGGGCAAGCATTCCGGCCGAAACGCCTTCCGAACGCGTTTGCTGGAGCTGGGAATCCAGTTCGACACCGAGGGCGAGCTTAATGAAGCGTTCACACGCTTTAAAGCTCTGGCTGACCTGAAACACGAAATATTCGACGAAGACTTGCAGGCCATCGCCAGTGACACCAAGCAGAAGGAAGAAGAGGGCCGGTTTGGTCTGGTTTGTATGCAGGTCTGTTCAGAAACCGGCGTGATTCCAAGGGCGCATCTGACCATGACGGTTGACGGTAAGGAGCACACCGTAGAGGCCGAAGGCAGCGGGCCGGTCGATGCCACGTTCACGGCCATCGAATCCCTGGTTGATTCCGGATGTAACCTCCAGCTCTATTCGGTCAATAATATTACCAGTGGTACCGATGCCCAGGGTGAGGTCACGGTGCGCCTTGAACGCGGTGGACGGATTGTTAACGGCGTTGGCTCCGATACCGACATCATTATTGCCTCGGCCAAGGCTTACATTGAGGCTCTGAATCTGATTTCCAGCGGTGGTATTCGCCAGCATCCCCAAGTTGCCGATGTATAAAACAAGCTCAGGCAGTGTGAGGAGGGTTGCGTGGTAGCAACTGAGGCTGAACGGCAATTTTACCTGGCGGCTTCCGGTATCCGTATGTGGTACGCCCGTGAGAGCTTGCCGGGTGCGGCACCTAGCCCCGACTTCGATTTTGGCGATGAAAAGACGTCAGAATCGGTACCGGAGCCGGTGAGTGCTGGTTTTGCACGGGCACCTGCCCCCAAGCCGGTAACCGCTGATCGGGGTCGGCAGCAAATTGCCCAGCTCCAGAGCCTGATGGACGACGGAGCAGGGTCGCAGGAGCAACCGAAGGATGCCGGCACGGTGCCTGAAAAAGTCACCAGGGCCGCTGATGTTGCCCCGGGGGAGGATTCTGCCGCCGGTGCCACTGCAGAACCGGCAGCCGCCACTGCCGATACGCAGCCGAAGGAAGTACATCGGATATGCGTAACCGCGTGGGAGAGTAACAGGGTAATGCTGGTGTGTGATGTTGAGGAGGACGTAAGTTTTGCGTTGCAGGACACGCTTGCCCGAAACATTATGCGCAGTATTGGCGAAACGGATATTGTGCAGCGAGAGGTGGTGCGCTGGCCCCTGTTCAATAATCTGAAAATTTCGCTCAACAGCGAGCACGAACTCCAGTCGGTTTTGCAGGGGTGTTTTTCCACGGCCGACGCCGAACGGACAGTGATTACCCTCGGATTTCCCGAAAAATCCCGCCAACGGGTATTTCGTGCAGGTCTGGGGAGCAGTCCATCCCTTGCGTTCCCGGGAACTCTGGCTCTCCTGGCGTCAGATCCTGCATTGAAACGTCAACTTTGGCAGGCTCTGCGGGAGTACGCGCGAACGTGATCAGCGGCTCCCGGTCATCCCTCCCCGGCGCGTCGGCCCATGGTATTCGGGTACGCTCGTTGGTGCCGGAGGATCTCTCATACGTTATGGAGTTGGAGCGCCAGGGGCACCCGCATCCGTGGCCGGAATCTACCTTCGCGGATTGTTTCAGGCCCGACTACAGGCTTTGGGCCGCAGAGAGTAATGGCGCTCTTCTGGGTTACGCCGTTGTGGCCTACATGGTTGATGACGCCCATCTGCTGAATATTTGCGTAAGTCCCGATGCGCGCGGGCAGGGCGTCGGTCGTTTGCTGCTGAATTATCTCATCGACGCTGCCAGAAACGACAGTATGGACCAGGTGATTCTGGAAGTGAGGGTGAGTAATTATCGGGCGATAGCGCTCTACCTGAGCGAGGGCTTCGTCGAGATCGGCCGCAGGGCCGGCTATTATCCGGACGGGGCGGGCCGCGAAGATGCCCGGGTGATGGCCGTGCGGTTCACCTAAGCTCCACATAGGCCGTATAATGGCGGCTTTCACCCATTCTGATTCAGGTCTTTACAGTTTATGCCTAACCTTTCCCAGGAAGTGGCCAAGCGCCGCACCTTTGCGATTATCTCGCACCCCGACGCCGGTAAGACGACCATTACAGAGAAAGTGCTGTTGTTCGGCCAGGCGTTGCAGAAAGCGGGTACTGTCAAGGGCAAAAAATCGGGACAGCACGCCAAGTCAGACTGGATGGAAATGGAGAAAGAGCGGGGCATCTCCGTGACCACATCGGTGATGCAATTCCCGTACGGTGGCAAGCTGGTCAACCTTCTCGACACCCCTGGCCACGAGGACTTTTCCGAAGATACCTATCGTACTCTCACGGCCGTGGATTCCTGCCTGATGGTGATCGACAGCGCCAAGGGTGTCGAGGAGCGCACGATTAAGCTCATGGAGGTCACCCGGCTGCGGGATACGCCCATCCTGACTTTCATGAACAAGCTGGACCGTGACACCCGGGACCCCATCGAGTTGATGGATGAGGTTGAGGATGTTCTGAAGATTGCCTGCGCTCCAATCACCTGGCCCATCGGAATGGGTAAAGGGTTCAAGGGGGTCTACCACTTGCTTCGCGACGAGGTGATTCTGTATCAGTCCGGACATGGCCACACCATCCAGGAGCAGCGGGTTGTCAAAGGCTTGGACAATCCGGAGCTGGACGAGGCGATTGGCCCTTACGCGTCCGACCTGCGCGATGAGATCGAGCTGGTTAAAGGAGCGTCCCATGAATTCGACCAGGAGGCGTTTCTGGCCGGTGAGCTGACGCCCGTGTTCTTTGGTACTGCGCTCGGCAATTTTGGCGTTGACCATATGCTTGATGGTCTGGTGGACTGGGCGCCGACGCCCCAGCCGCGGGCAACGGATACGCGCACGGTCGAACCGACTGAAGACGGTTTTTCCGGCTTTGTGTTTAAAATTCAGGCAAATATGGACCCTCAGCACCGCGATCGCATTGCGTTTCTGCGTATTGTCTCCGGAAGCTACAATCAGGGTATGAAGGCCCGTCATGTGCGTATCGGCAAAGACGTTCGGTTCTCCGATGCGCTTACCTTCATGGCCGGCGACCGTGAGCATGCAGACGAAGCCTTCGCGGGAGATATCATCGGTTTGCACAATCATGGCACGATCCAGCTAGGGGATACTTTCACTGCCGGCGAGGGGATGAAGTTTACCGGTATCCCGAACTTTGCCCCGGAGCTGTTTCGCCGGATTCGTCTCAAGGACCCGCTCAAAGCCAAGCAGCTTCAGAAAGGCTTGATCCAGCTGTCGGAAGAGGGTGCTGTGCAGGTTTTCCGACCGCTGAAAAATAACGACCTGATTGTTGGTGCAGTCGGGGTGCTGCAATTTGATGTGGTCGTCGCTCGCCTGAAGAGCGAGTACAAAGTGGAAGCGGTTTATGAGCCCATCAACGTTGCCACGGCGCGCTGGGTGACCTGCGCCGACGAGCGTAAGCTGGATGAGTTCCAGCGCAAGAATCAGGACAATGTTGCGTTGGATGGCGCGGATCGGCTTGCGTACATTGCTCCGACGATGGTGAACCTGAATCTGGCCCAGGAACGGTATCCGGACATCGAATTCCAAAAGACCCGGGAGCACTGATCAGAGCCCGGGGGGAGGCCCCATGCAACTGGTCGACGCCCATTGTCATTTTGATTTTCCGGTGTTCGACGGCCGGCGCGAGTCGATACTGGCACAAGCCGCAAAGCAAGGCGTCCGGGCGCTGGTTGTCCCCGGTGTGCGCCGGGCAGATTGGTCAAGAGTTGCTGCCCTGGGGCACCCGGAGTGTGGTATCTGGTATTGTCTGGGCATTCACCCGTGGTTTGTCGAAGAGCATAGCCCTGACGATCTCGCTGCGCTGAAAGAGGCGCTATCGTTGCAGCCGGAGGCGTGCCTTGCGGTTGGAGAATGCGGGCTGGACGCACTCAAGGGTGATATTTCGGCGCAGGAGCCCTGGTTTCGAGACCAAATTGATATCGCCAGAGATCTTCGGCTGCCGCTGGTTATTCATTCGGTGAAAGCCCATGATCAGGTTCATCGGGCGCTTAACCAGGCTTGCTGGAGCAGCGAGGCGTTGGTTCACGGGTTTTCCGGCAGTTACCAGCAAGCCAGAAAGTTGATCGACCTGGGGTGTTTTATCGGTGTTGGTGGCGTGATCACTCATCAGCGGGCGCGCAAGACCCGGGAGACGATTGCCCGACTGCCGCTGGAGGCGCTGGTGCTGGAAACGGATGCTCCGGATATGCCACCGGCCGGAATCGCCCGGGGCCAGAATTCACCCACCTGTTTGCCTGTCATTTTTGATGCCCTGGTGCAGCTCCGCCGCGAGCCACCGGAAGCCCTGGCAGCGGCGTTGTTGGCAAACGTAGCCCGACTTTATCGAACAGACGCGGAAAAACTGTGCGCGGGGCCATAGGGAATTCACGAAACACGAGGGCAGAGGGTTGGCATTCCCCCGGGGTTTGCGTATACTTCGCGCCCTGGCTTTTCAATGCGATGTCATTATCTCAGCCCCGAATGGTGGCAACGCAACATACAGGTATAAACCTCCTCCGGATGCCTTGCATATACCGGTGGTGGTTTTTAACGTTTCTTATATAGCGTTCAAGGCGGAATCAATGAAGACTCTGAGTGCGAAACCAGAAACAGTAAAACGTGACTGGTACGTTGTAGACGCAGCCGGCAAGACGCTGGGTCGTCTGTCAACCGAAATCGCCCGTCGTCTGCGGGGCAAGCATAAGCCTGAGTATACCCCTCACGTGGACACTGGCGACTACATCGTTGTAATCAATGCCAGCCAGGTGCAGCTTACCGGTAAAAAGGCATCTGCGAAGATGTACTACAGTCACACCGGCTTTCCGGGTGGAATCAAGTCCATCAACTTCGAGAAGCTGGTAGACAAGGCTCCCGAGCAAATCATTCAGAAGTCTGTCAAAGGCATGCTTCCGAAAGGCCCGCTCGGCCGTGCCATGTTCAAGAAGCTGAAAGTCTACGCCGGCACTGAGCATCCCCATGCAGCTCAGCAGCCCAAAGAACTCGACATTTAACGGAAGGCGGATATGTCTGTAGCACAAAATTACGGTACTGGTCGCCGCAAATCATCCACGGCTCGCGTCTTTATCAAGCCGGGTAGCGGTAATATTTCCATCAACGGTCGCAGCATCGAAGATTTCTTCGGTCGTGAGACGTTGCGCATGATTGTTCGTCAGCCCCTGGTGGTTGCCGGCTCTGAAGATCGTTTCGATATCACCATTACTGTTAAAGGTGGTGGTATCAGTGGTCAGGCCGGGGCAATCCGTCACGGTTTGACCCGCGCTCTGATGGACTACGATGAAACTCTGCGCCCGGCTATGCGCACGGCGGGTTATGTTACCCGTGATGCTCGTAAGGTTGAGCGTAAGAAAGTGGGTCTGCGTAAAGCGCGTAAGCGTCCGCAGTTCTCCAAGCGTTAATCAGCTGTCCAGCTGTTATAAAAAACCCGGTTTTATTGCCGGGTTTTTTTATGCCTGTCTGCTGGAACTATTTTTGATCTGGCGCAGGGATAGGCGCGCCTGTGAACCTTTCCGGCTTGTAAGCGGAGGGTAATTTCATTACCATTTCAGCGCTTATATTTTTGGGTTGTGAAGTCCTTTTCGATGCGCAGAGCCGGCTCGTCCGAGCCTGTGCCATCGCCTGATGGGAGAAAACCATAATGAGTAATGGCGACGTGAGCCAAGGCCGGCGCCGGTTTCTGATCGGTGCTACGTCCGTGGTAGGTGGTGTCGGCGTCGTCGGTGCAGCCGTTCCTTTCGTAGCGTCCTGGAATCCCAGTGCGAAAGCGGAAGCGGCGGGTGCACCGGTAACCGTCAATATCGACAAGGTCGAGCCGGGCCAGCAGATAACAGTAGAGTGGCGTGGTAAGCCGGTGTGGATTATCCGGCGAACTGAGCAGATGCTCGAGAACATCGAGAAACTGACTCCCCGCCTGAAAGATCCCGAGTCGACGGCTGCGAGCCAGCAGCCTGAATACATCAGTGGTGCTTTTAGGTCCCTGAAGCCCGAGTTCATCGTCCTGGTGGGTATCTGTACGCACCTGGGCTGTGTTCCGACCTATCGTCCCGAGGTTGCGCCTGTGGACTTGGGTGACGAGTGGCTTGGCGGTCTGTTCTGCCCCTGTCACGGCTCCAAGTTTGACCTTGCGGGACGCGTTTTTACGGGCCAGCCGGCTCCGTTGAACCTCGAGGTTCCGCCGTACCGGTTTGACGATGACGCGACCATGACAATTGGTCTTGATCCGGAGGCTGCGTGATGCAAAAGCTGATTAACTGGGTAGACGAGCGTCTGCCGATTGTTGAAGCCTGGAACAAGCACCTGGCCAAGTATTACGCGCCGAAGAACTTCAATATGTGGTACTTCTTCGGGTCGCTGGCCATGTTGGTGCTGGTAAACCAGCTGGTCACCGGTATCTGGCTGACCATGAGCTACAACCCGTCTGCAGAGGGTGCCTTCGCCTCCGTTGAATACATCATGCGGGATGTAGAGTGGGGCTGGTTGTTGCGTTACCTGCATTCCACCGGTGCTTCTGCGTTCTTTATCGTTGTTTACCTGCATATGTTCCGTGGCCTGATGTATGGCTCGTACCAGAAGCCGCGTGAGCTGATCTGGATCTTCGGAATGCTGATCTACCTGGTGCTGATGGCGGAGGCCTTTATGGGTTATCTGCTGCCCTGGGGCCAGATGTCATACTGGGGTGCTCAGGTTATCGTAAACCTGTTTGGTGCGATTCCGGTTATTGGTGAAGATCTGTCTCTGTGGATTCGTGGTGATTATCTGATTTCAGGTATTACCCTGAACCGCTTCTTTGCTCTGCACGTGGTTGCTCTGCCGATCGTTTTGCTGGGCCTGGTTGTGCTTCATATCCTGGCGTTGCATGAAGTGGGCTCAAATAACCCCGACGGCATCGATATCAAGAAGAACAAGGATGAAAACGGCATTCCGAAAGACGGTATTCCGTTCCACCCGTACTACACGGTGCACGACTTGCTGGGCGTGGGTGTGTTCTTCTTTATTTTCTTCATCGTTGTCTTCTTCTTCCCGGAGATGGGTGGTCTGTTCCTGGAGAAGCCGAACTTTGAGCCGGCCAACGCGCTGAAGACACCGGAGCACATTGCACCGGTGTGGTACTTCACTCCGTTTTACGCGATGCTGCGGGCGGTTACCGTTGACTTCCTGGGCTTGCCAGCGAAGTTCTGGGGTGTCGTTGTGATGGGTGGCGCGATTGCGATCCTGTTCGTTTTGCCCTGGCTCGACCGGAGTCCTGTCCGCTCAATCCGCTACAAGGGTTGGTTGAGCAAGATTGCTCTGGCGATCTTCGCGGTCAGCTTCATCATTCTGGGCTACCTTGGCATCGTTCCGGCCACTGAGGGCCGTACAATGGTTGCCCAGATCCTGACCGTGCTGTACTTCCTGTACTTTATTCTCATGCCGTTCTACACGCGCATGGAGAAAACCAAGCCAGTACCAGAGAGGGTGACAGGATAATGAGAAAGCTGATTTTTGGTCTCGTTTTTGCGCTGGTGCCGGCCCTCGGGCTGGCGGCCGGTGCCGCGGTTCCTCTCGATACCATGGAGCCGGATCATACCAACAAGGAATCTTTACAGCGCGGTGCTGCACTGTTCACCAACTATTGCATGGGGTGCCACTCCATGGAATACGCCCGCTACAAGCGAGTGGCGGACGATCTTGAGATTCCGGTAGAGCTTTACGAAGAGAATCTGATTTTCACCGGCGCAAAAATTGGTGAATTGATGAAGATCTCGATGAACAAGGATATGGCAGCCGGTTGGTTTGGTGCGCCGCCACCAGACCTGACGCTGGAAACCCGTCTGCGCGGTGAGTCCTGGGTGTACTCCTACCTGAGAGGCTTCTACAAGGACGAGTCCCGGCCGCTGGGGGTAAACAACGTGGTATTTTCCAACGTTGGTATGCCTCATGTGCTGGTGGAGATGCAGGGCCTTTGTGCCGTCAAGCCGAATGTTGGCGTGAGTGCATCGGTCGAGCCGCTCAGCGGCACGATCAACAATGCTGATGTGTGCCCCGAGTATGCTCTGGAAGGAAGCATGAATGGTGCTGAATTTGACCAGGCCATGTGGGACCTGACCAACTTCATGTCATACATGGGGGACCCGGTTAAAGTTGAGCGGGAGCGTCTGGGTATTTTTGTACTGATCTTTGTGGCGATCTTCTTCGTGGTGGCTTATCTGCTCAACCGCGAGTACTGGAAAGACGTACACTAAGATTTAGGGTATAATCCCGACCCTTGATTCCAGCGAGTCCCTGAGGCTCGCTGGATTTTTGCGTTTTGCATTATTTCGATTTTCAGAATCGTGAGGTAGCTATATGGGCGTTGTGACCAAGCGGTCATCAATGACGTTTTTCTCGGATCCCACAAGCCACTACAGTCATCGGGTGCGCATTGTCCTGGCTGAGAAGGGCGTCACCGTTGATGTTGTGGATGTAGATCCGGACAACCCGCCGGCAGAGCTGGCGGACATGAACCCGTACAACGCCCTGCCAACACTGGTGGACCGGGATCTGGTTCTCTATGAACCGAACATCATGATGGAGTACCTGGATGAGCGTTTTCCTCATCCACCACTGTTGCCGGTCTATCCTGTTGCCCGGGCTAACAGCCGCCTGATGATTCATCGGATTCAGAAAGACTGGTGTGGCCTGGTGGATAAGATCCTGGCGCAGCCGGGAGCGAAAGCCAGCGACGCCGCTCGTAAAGAGCTGAAAGAAAGTCTTTTGGCTACGGCCCCCCTGTTTGCAGAAATGCCGTTTTTCCTGTCGGAAGAATTCACCATCGTGGATTGCTGCATTGCACCCATCCTCTGGCGTCTACCGGCTCTGGGCATTGAGCTGAACGAAAAGCAGGCAAAACCGCTGCAGAAGTATATGGAGAGTATCTTTGCCAGAGAGGGCTTCAAAGCGAGTCTTTCTGATCTTGAAGAAGATATTCGCAGCTGATTGTCAGGGCCCGTATGTATGGGCAGGAGTTGAGTAGTGTCTGACATGACTATCGCGATGACATCCAGTCGCCCGTATCTGGTTCGCGCCTTGAACGAGTGGATTCTGGACAACGACTGTACGCCGTACATTGTTGTCGACGCCGGAATTCAGGGGGTTCAGGTGCCCACAGAGCACGTAGCCAATGGCCAGATTGTCCTGAACATCAGCCCGGGAGCAGTGCGCGGACTTGTGGTTGGGAACGGTGCTCTTGAATTCAGTGCCCGGTTCGGCGGCGTGCCGATGCAGGTGTTTATACCGTTGCAAGCTGTTATGGCGATTTATGCCAAGGAAAATGGGGAAGGAATGGTCTTTGGCAGTGAGCCGGGATCACCCGACCCGGACGGGGGCGATGATGCCCGCTCGTCCCGGCGGACGGATGACCGGCCCAGTGGAAGGCCGACCCTGAAAGTGGTCAAGTAATAAAAAAGCCGGCTTTGCCGGCTTTTTTATTATCCGCCGAAAAGTTTATGATCAATAAGATCACAGAACGCGTTGATGATAACCAGTAGCAATGGTGTTGCTTCACTCGGTGGCAGGTCGTTCAGGGCAATTTCATGGTCCTCCGGATGCATCAGGGAAGTGATATCGGACTTTTCCCGTGCACTGAGCACGACTACCCTCATTTCCCGGTCATGGGCGGCTTGTATGGCCTGTATCAGGTTTGCCTTGTGGCCGTCATCGACAATAACGAACAAAAGGTCGCCTGGTTTACCGATGGCTCTGACCTGTCGCGAAAAGGTGTCATTAAACCGATTGTCCCGGCAAATAGCGGAGTAGGTGGTGGCATCGGCCCCCAGATTGATTGCAGGCAGTGCCGGCCGGTCCTGGTCGAAGCGTGACAGCAGGGCGGTACAAAAGTACTGGGCGAGGACATTGGCGTTGCCGTTTGCACAGGTAATGATCTTGCCGTCCTGGAGAAGGGCGTCAACGAAGGCTTGTGAAACCTGCTCAATACCGGGGCCGGCGGTGCTGGCGGCCTGAGCGGTCTGCTCCATGTGGCTGGCAAACCATTGATTGATTCTCTGTTCAGTGTCGGTCATGGTTCTCTGGTCAATCTGCCTGAATTGCGTTTTTAATCCATTGTATACGGTATTTACTGCGGTGCCCGGGTGTAATGCCGACCACATCGATTCGGCTGGGGCGCTCCCACATTCCGTGACGATGCAGATAGAACGATGCCGCTCGTACCAGGCGCCGCTGTTTAATGGGTGAAACCGAGCTTGCCGGGTCTACCAGTGCTCCCTCGGCACGAAAGCGCACCTCAAAGAAGACCAGTTCATCGTCGTCGAGGCCGATCAGATCGATCTCGCCGCCACGGTTATGAACATTGCGGTCGATGATTTTGACACCTTTGGTCCCCAGGTAACGGGCGGCAACGCCTTCGTAATGTTGTCCGAGTTTTCGGGCGCCTTCCCTGGCCATGGTTTATCGGTTCTCGTCAGTCGACTCCAGCTCCGGCTCTGGCTCTCTTTGCTCGGAAGCAGTCGGGGCTTTGAGCAGGTTCGGGGTTCCATTGCGAAACTGGGCCCAGAGTTGCTCGCGATGGATGCTGCCATCTGCGGCCATGGTAAGCCGCCCGGTCTGGCCGTTAATGGCTGCATCCGGAACTTGCCTTAGAAGCGGCAGGCGCTTGCTCAGTTGCCAGGCGTCCGCGCCCATGGCGAAAAGGCGCCCGAGTTGGCCGGTTGTGCCTCTCAGATACTGGCGCGATGCTTCCCGAAGCGGGTTTGACTCGGCGAGAACCCAGGGAATATCAGTAAAGAAGATCTGGTTGATATCACGGTCGCGGCCCGGGTTTGGGGTGCCTTCGTAGACAATGGAGGGGGAATACACCGGCAGGTCGCCACCATAGTAAAACGCAAACAGCGGTTTGAACTGGCGAGCGATCGTCGGCGCAGCCACCAGGACGATTGCTTCGGCGTCTTGCCGGCGTCGTGGCTCGAACTCAACGTTCATGCCAATGGTCCGTTCAACCTGAATGGCCCGCTGGCGTGAGACGGAGATCCCAAGAAGATTCGCGGTTACCGAACGCAGGTTGTCCTCCGGGAAAAAGCGTTCCACGGAGAGCGTGGTAAGCCCGAGTTCGGTCATTCGCTCTTGCAGGGATGCTTCTACCCGGTCACCCCACTCGCCGAACGGGATCAATGCCAGTACCCGTTGGATATTGTCGGCATGAAGCCGGTTGGCGATTTGTCGCGCCTCGTCCTCGGCTGACAGGCCGAACTGGTAGAGCCCGTCAGGAATTCGGGTTTCCGGGTTCAGGTAGTTGAGGCCCAGTAACGGAACCGCGAGGGTGTTCATGCTTGCAAGCTGGGCCAGCTTCTCTTTGTCCAGCGGGCCGACGATCAGATCGAGGTCAGTGTTGGACAGTTTCCGGTAGAGTTCGGGGAACGGCCCGGTGGACGTATCGACCACGCGAATATCGGTTTTGCTCCGGTCCGTCGTTTCGTCCTGGTAGTAAGCTGCCAGGAACCCGTCGCGAATGGCTTTGCCTGCACTGGCAAGTGCTCCCTGGAGCGGAACGGCCAGAACCAGCTTTTCCGGTCGGCTTGCGGCGAGTTCGGCAAGCAGGGCGAGATCTGCGGGCAGAATCTGGGCGGCGGGGTGCCCCGGCCAGTTATTCTGCCATTGGCGTATCAGTCGGCCCTGATCGTCGAGGCTGGCAGTGCGGGTGCGCAGTCTCAGGGCGAGTTCCAGCCAGCCCTGGGTTTCAAAGCCGAGCGCGTTGTCTGATGCGTTCCGGAGCTCCGGGCCGCGGATGGTCTTGAGCAATTGCCAGATCCGGTTATGGATTTCCTGTGGCGAGGTGCTGCTGTCAGTCTGCCCCAGCAATATCAGGGTCAGTGCACCGTCGAGTGGTTTTCCGGCGAGTTTGTAGGTTTGGGCCTGAAGCAGGGCGGCGCGGGTCATTAGTTCCGCCGGATAAGCGAGGAAGCTTTCCGGCGCCCGACCGGCAAGGAGTTGTTCTGCCCAGTCGGCGTCAGACAGCGCATTGGCGCTGGCCATGGCCAACAAACGTTGCTGTCTGGCGATCTCTTCCGGGGCGTCGTCCAGCAGGGGGGGTTTAAGCAGAGTGCGGGCAGCCTGATGACGTTCCTGGTCCTGGAACTGACTGGCCACTCTGAGCAGGTATCGCTGGCCCGTCTCGGGATCGCTTTCGGCCGTGGCCAGTGACAACGCCTGCTCCGGGGTTTCGGCCATATGCTCGTCAAGATTGACGGTGGCGCACCCGCCAAATTGGAGCAGGATAACCGTAATCAAGGCCAGAATAGGGCTGTGACGGAAGCGTTTTGTCATGGCAGGCTCGTTACTCTCTGAATCATTGGGCTTGTGGTGCCGCGTTTTAGCTGGCAAGTTTACCAGCTCCCGGCGTATTTCACATGACGGGGCCGTCATCGGCCGGAAAATCCGGAGCCGAGTTTCGCTTCAGTGGAGAAAGTTATGTCCAGTTCCGCAGCCGGCGGTCGGCTATCGATTGTTGCCACGCCCATCGGAAATCTTGCTGATCTCACGGCCAGAGCCCAGAACGTACTGGCTGCGGCGGATCTGGTTGCTGCAGAGGATACCCGTCACAGCGCCCGGCTTTTACAGCATCTGGGGTTAAGCAAACCGCTGCTGGCGCTGCACGATCACAATGAACGGGATCGTGTGGGAAGGATTTTGTCGGCCCTGGACGAAGGGCGTCACGTGGCTTTGATCTCCGATGCCGGCACGCCGCTGATTTCTGACCCCGGTTACATTGTGGTACGTGAAGCCAGAAAAGCGGGGCATGAGGTTTCTCCTGTCCCGGGGGCGTGCGCTCTCGTGGCGGCGCTGTCAGCGGCAGGTCTGCCAACCGATCGTTTTCTGTTTGCCGGATTTCTTCCCGCCAAGAGGTCCGGGCGACGTTCGGCGCTCGCGGAGCTTCGGGAGCAGGTGGCCACGCTGGTCTTTTACGAATCGCCTCATCGTATTCTTGATCTGATGCAGGATGTGCTGGACGAGTTTGGCCCGGAGCGTGAGTGTGTGCTTGGCCGGGAGCTGACCAAAGCCTTCGAAACATTCTACAGTGGCTCTGTCGAAGAGGTTCTGGCCCAGTTGCAGGCCGATCCGAATGGTACCAGGGGTGAGTTCGTGGTGATGGTTCGCGGTAATGATGAGATGCCCGATGCCTCGGGTAACCTGGACGCCGATGCGCTGCTCAAGTTGCTGGTTGCCGAAATGCCGGTGAAAAAGGCGGCGAAAATCGTGGCCGAAGTGAGTGGTCTGAAAAAAAACGAGTTATATCAGCGAGCGCTGCAGCTGAAGGGTGATTAAGCCTTGCATGCCAGCCCGGGCGCAGGTATTGTCAGCGCCGAGCTCGCCAGACAGTCGCCGCCGGTTACGCCGGGGGAGGAAAGTCCGGGCTCCGCAGGGCAAGGTGCCAGGTAACGCCTGGGCGGCGTGAGCCGACGGAAAGTGCAACAGAGAGTATACCGCCTAAGCGCCTCAGGGCGCCGGTAAGGGTGAAACGGTGCGGTAAGAGCGCACCGCGTGACTGGCAACAGTTCACGGCGATGGTAAACCCCACCTGGAGCAAGACCAAATAGGAATCCAATGGCGTGGCCCGCGCTGGATTCGGGTAGGTTGCTTGAGGCCTGTGGTGACGCAGGCCCTAGATGAATGACTGTCCAAGACAGAACCCGGCTTATCGGCGAGCTCGCCTCTTTTCCCGAAACTCCGAATGTGATCTGCATTCTTCTCTCATACCATCCTTTATAGCCAAAAAATCTTAAATCTTAAGCCGGCCATTTAAAGGTATCTGCAGGTATCTGTTTTTTATCCTTTTCTTTACGTCTTTTTAACCCTCTCCCCCGATTCTGCTTTGTAACCTCTTGTCATTAAAGGAACTTTTCTGTGGGTGTCGGCTGTTGCGGCGCTTGCATTGTTATTTGCGTGTTTCTATAGTGTGCGGGAGTGGGAAAAAGTGGTTTTTGGTGGAAGTTTGTGGAAATAAAACCCTCGGGCTAGACGTTAATGAGCAATTTTCTGGGCAGTCATGCCATCAATATGGACGCGAAGGGTCGCCTGGCGATCCCGACAAAGGTGCGTGAGGAGCTTGCGCACCTTTGTGGTGGCCGTATTGTTTTGACCGCCAACGCTGATGAGGAGAAATGTCTGTTGCTCTACCCCGAGCCTGAATGGGAAGTGTTACGGCCTAAAATTGAGGCCTTGCCCAACATGAACAAGGCCGCAAAGCGGCTGCAGCGTCTGATTCTGGGTAACGCTGCCCCTATGGAGCTGGATGCCTCCGGCCGGATTCTTGTGCCGCAGCCACTCAGAAAGCACGCCAATCTTGAGAAGCGCCTGATGCTGGTGGGTCTTGGCAAGAAATATGAGCTGTGGAGCGAGGAAAGCTGGAACGCTTACCTGGATGACTCCGCGGGTGACGAAGAGATGCCGCCGGAAATGGAGGCCTTGTCGCTATGACCAGACGTTCAGACGATCAGGCCGGTGAGGGGTTTCAGCATCGCTCGGTATTGCTGGATGCGGCGGTGGACTATCTGGTAACAGACGCCGGTGGCCGCTATGTCGATGCCACGTTCGGGCGGGGCGGCCACAGCCGATTGATCCTGGGGCAAATCGAGCCGTCTGGCCAGCTGCTGGGTATTGATAAAGACCCTGAAGCCATTGGGGTTGCCCGCGAGTTGGCCGCTGAGGATTCCCGCTTTCATTGGTATCACGGCTCGTTTGCCGAGCTGGAGCGGGCTCTTGAGCACCAGGGCTGGCCAAAGGTTGATGGCGTTTTGATGGATCTGGGAGTTTCCTCGCCGCAACTGGATGATGCTTCCCGAGGCTTTTCGTTCATGCGGGACGGCCCGCTGGATATGCGAATGAATCCCGGGCAAGAGCCCAGTGCCGCCCAGTGGTTGGCCGAGGCTGGGGAGCGTGAGATTGCCGATGTCATCTGGCGATACGGAGAGGAGCGGTTTTCCCGCCGTATCGCTCGCCTTGTAGTGGAGCGTCGTCAGGAGCAGCCGATCGAGACGACCAGGCAACTGGCGGAGTTGGTTGCGGAGGCGGTTCCCAAAAAAGAGAAGCACAAGCACCCCGCGACACGGGCGTTCCAGGCGATCCGGATTTTTATCAATCGGGAGTTGGAGGATCTGGAAACCGGACTGGCCGCGGCGGTTGAGCGCCTGGCTCCCGGCGGTCGGCTGGTGGTGATCAGCTTTCATTCGCTGGAGGACAGGCTGGTGAAGCGCTTCATGCGCGATCTGGCGCGTGGGCCCAAGTTGCCAAAAGGTATACCGGTCACAGCGGACCAGGAGCAGTCCGGGTTTCAGTTGATTGGCAAGGCCAGTAAAGCCAATGAACGGGAAATTAGTGAAAACGTCCGTGCCCGTAGCGCTGTTATGCGGGTTCTGGAGCGAAAAGCGAATTAACTGAATACGCAGGGGAGCGCGACGCCATGGGCGCGGTAGCAATTGAACAACCGACCAGAACCGGCAGGATCAACCGGCAACGAGTCCGCGAAGGGGTTGCCACAGCCGTTCGTTTGTCTCGGCAGGTCTTTGCGGCAACCCGGGAAACACGGGTACTTGTTACCCTGATGCTGGTAATGGTTATGACCCTGTCGGCCATCGGTGTGGTGGTCAGCGCCCATGAAAATCGTGAGCTTTTCAATGCGCTCTCTGGCCTTCAGGAGCAGCGGGATGCTTACCAGCGGGAGTGGAGTCAGTTGTTGCTGGAGCAGAGCGCATTAAGTGCTCACGGGCGGGTCGAGAAGCTGGCAGCTGATCGCTTTAATATGGTGGTTCCCGGGCGGCAGGACATTGTCCTTGTGCCTCTGGTTGCGCCATTGGCGGCGAATTAAAACGGATAATAACGAGCCGGGGTAATCGAATTGTCCAGTCAGGGAACGCAGACAAAAAGCTGGAAGCAGAGTCTGGCGGCAGGTTTCAAGGCCTGGCGCTTTGGCTCGGTTCTGTGCGTTTTTCTGGCGGTTGTTGCCGGGATTACCTGGCGGCTGGTAGATCTTCACGTTGTTGATAATGATTTTCTCCGGCAGCAGGGCGACGTTCGGACTATCCGGGTTGAGTCAATCGATGCTCATCGGGGGGTTGTTACCGATCGCCACGGCGAGCCGTTGGCGGTCAGCACGCCGGTACAGACCGTATGGGCAAATCCTTCCGAGATAGATCCTGAGGATCCGCAACTGGCGGTTCTGGCCCGGACTCTCGGATTCTCGGAAGGTGCCTTGCGGGCCCGGTTGCGCCAGTACGCTGGTCGCGAGTTCATTTATCTGCGGCGCAAGGTGCAGCCTTCGGTGGCTCGGGAGGCCCTGGCGGTTGGCCTGGGTGGCATCTATGCCCGACAGGAATACCGGCGTTATTACCCCGGCGGAGAGGTTACCGCCCACGTCGTTGGCTTTACGGATATTGATGAGCATGGCCAGGAAGGGATCGAACTGGCGTATAACAAGTGGCTGACCGGCGAGCCGGGGCAGAAACGGGTTTTGAAGGATAATCGGGGTCGCATCATCAAGGATCTGATGTTGATCCGGAATGCCAGGCCCGGGAAGAACCTGGAGCTGAGCATTGATCTGCGATTGCAGTATCTGGCTTACCGGGAATTAAAGGCCGTGGTTGGCGCCCATAATGCCCGCGGCGGCACGCTGGTGATGCTGGATGTGGATACCGGCGAGGTGTTGGCGATGGTCAATCAGGGGTCCTACAACCCTAATGACCGGTCGCAGCTGGCGCCAGAGAACTTGCGTAACAAAGCCATTACCGATCTGTTCGAGCCTGGTTCGACCATCAAGCCGCTGACCATCGCCGCTGCCCTGGAGTCCGGGGAGTATACGGTGAATAGTACCGTTGATACCTCTCCGGGATTCCGGCGCTTCGGCCGTTTTACCATTCGGGACCATCGCAATTATGGTGCGCTGGACCTGACCGAGATCATCGTCAAGTCCAGTAACGTGGGCGTTAGCAATATTGCCACGGATCTGGGCGGTGACCTTTTGCGGAACTTGTTTTCCCGGCTGGGCCTGGGGCAGGCAACCGGTATCGGCTTCCCGGGAGAGGCCGTGGGTGTTCTGCCGGCGCCGCCCAGATGGCGGCCGGTGGAGGAGTCCACGCTCTCCTACGGTTATGGCCTGAGCGTCAATGCGCTGCAGCTGGCTCAGGCTTATATGGTGATTGCCAACGGTGGTGTCCGCTATCCGCTGAGCCTGATGAAGCAGGAGCAACGGCCGCAGGGGCGGCGAGTACTGTCGGAAAAAGTTACCAGAGATGTGCGGGAAATGCTCAAGCAGGCCGTCGCCCGCGGGACTGGCAGGCGCGCCCAGCCAGGGCTGTATGCCGCTGGCGGCAAAACCGGCACGGTTCATCTGGTTGGGGCTCACGGGTATGAAGACAGTCAGTACAAGGCCATCTTTGCCGGTATGGCCCCTATTGATGACCCCAGAATTGTCACTGTCGTGGCTGTTGATGCACCGCAGGCGGGCGAATATTACGGCGGTGAGGTTGCAGCGCCGGTCTTTGCCAGGGTGATGGGGGATGCGTTGCGATTATTGAACGTCAAGCCTGAGCTGGAAGTCAGCGGAATCGATGGGTCGCAAGCGGCGTCCGGGGAGAGGGGGTAAGCCATGTGCATCACATCTGTCAGTACGTTGCTACAGGGCATTATGGATGTGCCATCGGTTTTTGATGTCACCATCCATGGCCTGAAGACTGACAGCCGTGAGGTGAACCCCGGAGATGCGTTTGTGGCGCTTGCCGGCGCCCGAACGGCGGCCGAGCATTATGTAGGGCCCGCGATCGCTGCCGGCGCTACGGCCGTTCTGCTTGAGGTCAGTGAGCAACAGGAATGCTATGAGCGCCAGGGTGCGCTGATTATTCCTGTCCAGGGTCTGCGCGCCCGCCTTGGGCGGATTGCTGACCGCTTCTTTGAACACCCCTCACGACACCTGCGTGTGATTGGCGTAACCGGCACCAACGGCAAAACGTCAGTAACCCAGTACATTTCGCAGCTGTTGGCAGAGACCGGCACACCCTGCGGCCTTCTGGGAACCCTGGGCTATGGTATGCCAGGCAATCTGGAGTCGGCGACTCACACCACACCGGATGTCGTCCGGGTAAACCGGGTGTTGAACCGGATACGGCATGAGGGCGGCCGGGCAGCGGTGATGGAGGTTTCCTCGCACGCTCTGGACCAGGGGCGAATTGAAAACCTGAACATGACCGGTGCGGTGTTCACCAATCTCACCCGTGACCATCTGGATTACCATGGGTCCATGGCAGCCTACGGCGAGGCAAAGGCCCGGCTGTTCCTGCGGGAAGAGTTGCATTTTTCCGTGGTCAATTTCGACGATCCGTTTGGTCGCCAGTTATATGAGCAGCTCGAAGGCCAGTGCGACCGGATTCGGTACAGCCTGCATGAGGCCCAGACCGAGCTCTGGTTGAAGGAGTTTGCACCCACGGCAACCGGATTTCGCGCCAGAGTGGACGGCCAATGGGGAGAGTTCGATCTGGCTGTGCCCCTGATGGGCAGTTTTAACGCCAGTAATGTCCTGGCAGCGCTGGCAACGGTGTTGACGCTGGGGGTGTCTGTGGATCGGGCGTTATCCGTGGTCGGGGCGTTGACTCCGCCCCCCGGTCGCCTCGAGCAGTTTACCGGTGCCTGCGGCAAGCGTGTGGTCGTGGATTATGCCCACACACCGGATGCCCTGGCGAACGCACTGGAAGCGCTGCGCCCCCACACAGGAGGGCGGCTGATCTGTGTGTTCGGCTGCGGCGGAGACCGGGATCCGGGTAAACGCCCGGAGATGGCCAGAGAGGCGCTCCAGCGTGCCGATTACGTCATTGTAACCGACGACAATCCTCGCACCGAAAAGCCTGAACAAATTGCCAGCGATATTTCGGCGGGTTTTTCGCAGACGGCGGGCTGGCAGGTGATTCACGACCGTGCCCGGGCGATCGCCGAAGCGGTGGCTATGGCGACCGGGAATGATCTGGTCCTGATTGCCGGTAAGGGGCATGAAACCTATCAGGAGATCAACGGGCAAAAAATTCCATTCAGTGATGCCGAACAGGTCCGCCATCTATTGAACTTGAACGGAGGTGTGGCATGATGCGCGCCTTTTCGCTGGTGGAAGCTCGCCAGTGGCTGCAGGCCACCCCTGCGGGTTCCCGGGTAAACCCTGCTGACATCTGGTTTGATGGCGTTTCTACCGACACGAGATCGGTGGATAAGGGCCAGCTGTTTGTTGCCTTGCGTGGTGAACGGTTCGATGGCCATGAGTTCCTTGAGCTGGCCCTGAAGCAGGGGGCGGTTGCCGCGGTGGTAGAGACCGAGGTTGTCAGTGTGGCGATTCCGCAACTGGTGGTTGATGACACTGTTCAGGCGCTGGCGATGCTGGCGGCTGGTAATCGCCGTGAGAGCGCGGCACAGCTGGTTGCTATCACCGGTAGCAGTGGCAAAACCACTGTACGTGAAATGACCGGGGCGATTCTGGCCGGTATGGGGTCGACGTTGATGACCGAGGGCAACCTGAACAATCACATCGGGGTCCCTCTTACGTTATTCCGTCTGGCACCGGAGCATGAATTCGGTGCAATTGAGCTGGGGGCCAGCGGTTTAGGTGAGATTGCCCATGCCGTGGCGATTACCCGGCCTCAGGTTGCGATATTAACCAATGCAGGCCAGGCGCATCTGGAAGGCTTTGGCGGCTATCAGAACATTGTGTTGGCCAAAGGCGAGATTATTGAGGGCGTCCCGGAGGATGGGGCGGTCGTTCTGGATCGGGACGATCCCGCGTTCGACCAATGGCAGGCCCGGGCAGGCCAGCGGCCCGTGCTGGGGGTCTCCAGGCGAGGGCGTTCGACAGCGGACTATCGCGCCGAAGACATTGTGAGCACAGAGCAGGGGTTTGAGTTTCAGGTTTTCGGACCGGACAACTGGAGCTGCCGCCTGTCGCTGGGTTTGCCTGGCGAGCACAATGTCACCAATGCCCTGCTGGCGTTGGCGGCATGCCGGGAGCTCGGAGCTACCAATCAGCAGGTACAGTCCGGACTGAGGCGGGTGCAGGCCTTTAAAGGCCGTTTGCAGGTACTGAAGCCGGCTTCAGATCTGACAGTGATTGATGATAGTTACAACGCTAACCCTGCATCCATGAGAGCGGCTTTGGATGTGCTGGCAACCTACCCGTCACCGCGAGTCGCTGTGCTCGGGGCAATGGCGGAGCTGGGCGACGAGGCCGAGGAGCTGCACCGGCAGGTGGGCGAGTATGCCCGTCGTGCAGGAATCGAAAAGGTTATGGTGGTTGGCGCCGGTGGCAGCGGCTACAGCACCGGATTTGGTGACGAGACGGAGTTTTTCCAGAGTCATGAGCAAGCGGTGAATGCCATTTGGGCAGGCCGGAAAGGCGCCGTCGCGATTCTGGTAAAAGGGTCTCGAAGTTCCGCCATGGATCGCGTGGTGGAGGGAATTCAGGAAAAGGTGAAAAACGCATGCTGCTCTGGCTGACAGAGATACTCTCCCAATATTTTTCGTCACTGACGGTGTTTCAGTATCTGACGCTGCGGGCCATTCTTGGCATTTTGACAGCGCTGCTGATTTCGTTGGTGATCGGCCCGGTGATGATTCGCAAACTGAGCCAGTACCAGATTGGCCAGGCGGTCCGCGATGACGGCCCCCAGACGCACCTCAGCAAAGCGGGTACACCCACGATGGGCGGCGCGCTCATTCTTGTGGCGATTGCGATTTCTACCCTGTTGTGGGCGGATCTGACCAATCGCTATGTCTGGGTGGTACTGCTGGTGACTCTCCTGTTTGGCGCCATCGGTTGGGTGGACGACTACCGTAAAGTCGTCGAGCGCAATCCTCGGGGGCTGCCCGGGCGCTGGAAGTATTTCTGGCAGTCGGTGATCGGGGCAACGGCTGCCATCACACTGTACTTTACGGCCTCGCTGCCACAGGAAACATCTCTGTACCTGCCATTTCTGAAAAACGTGTCGCTGACCCTCGGGCCGGTGTTTTTCATTTTGCTGACCTATTTCGTGATTGTCGGGAGCAGTAATGCAGTCAACCTGACCGATGGTCTGGACGGCCTTGCCATTATGCCTACGGTGATGGTGGCCGGAGCGTTGGCGATTTTTGCCTATCTGTCAGGCCATGCGCAGTTTGCCAATTACCTTCTGATTCCGCATTTGCCGGGCACGGGTGAACTGATCATCTTCTGTGGCGCCCTGGTGGGTGCCGGCCTTGGCTTCCTGTGGTTCAACACGTATCCGGCCCAGGTGTTCATGGGCGATGTCGGTGCGCTTGCCCTTGGGGCCGCATTGGGCACCGTGGCGGTGATTGTCCGGCAGGAAATCGTGCTGTTCATCATGGGTGGTGTGTTCGTGATGGAAACCATTTCCGTGATCCTGCAGGTCGCCTCTTTCCGGTTGACCGGCCGGCGGATTTTCCGGATGGCGCCGCTGCATCACCATTTTGAACTTAAAGGGTGGCCAGAGCCCCGGGTGATTGTCCGGTTCTGGGTGGTTACGGTTGTTCTTGTTCTGATTGGTCTGGCCAGTCTGAAAATTCGATAGGGAATTGCTACGGCTATGAGTGTCATTGTTTCGGATCGTCGCACGTTAATCGTAGGGCTCGGTAAGACCGGGCTTTCCTGCGTGCGTTACCTGTCCGGACAGGGACGCGACATCGCGGTGGCCGACAGTCGTCTGCAACCGCCCGGGCTGGAGGAACTGAACTCGGGCTGGCCCGAGGTTCCGGTGTACCTCGGGGAATTTGATGAGAGCCTGTTTGCCGGGTTTAACGAGTTGGTGGTCAGCCCCGGCATCAGTACCGCCGAGCCTGCGATTGCTGCTGCGGCTGCCAGAGGGGCGCGCATTCGGGGCGATATTGATCTGTTTGCCGATGCGGCAGACGCGCCGATCATCGCTATTACGGGCTCTAATGGCAAAACCACCGTCACGACGCTGGTCGGTGAGATGGCAAGAGCGGCCGGCCGGAATGTTCAGGTGGGGGGCAATATCGGCACGCCCGCGCTAGACCTGCTGGGAACCGATGCGGACCTCTATGTGCTTGAGCTTTCCAGTTTTCAGCTGGAGACCACGGAAGAGCTTGGTGCCATGGTGGCCACGGTGCTGAACGTCAGCGACGATCACATGGATCGCTATCCCGATAAAATGGCCTATTTCCAGGCCAAGCAGAGGATCTACCGGGGGTGTCAGAATGCCATTGTGAATCTGGATGATGCCCTGAGTACGCCCATGGCCCGGGATAACCTGAAATTTCTGTGCTTTGGTTTCAATCGGGTGAATCCTGACACCTTCAGCACGCGCGATGACGACGAGGGCACCTGGATTACCTGGGGGCTGGATAACCTCCTGCTGGCCAGTGAACTGAGCCTGTTGGGGCGACATAACATCAGTAACGTGATGGCGGCGCTGGCGCTCGGCCAGGCTGCCGGGTTGCCGATGGAGCCGATGTTGCAGGTGGCTCGCAGGTTCCGTGGTCTGCCTCACCGTTGTGAATTTATCCGTGCCCTGGAGGGGGTGGATTACATCAACGATTCCAAAGGTACGAACGTTGGCGCAACGGTTGCGGCGATCGAGAGCCTGGTTCCGGAATCCGGCCGGATAGTGCTCATTGCCGGTGGCGATGGTAAGGGCGCGGATTTTACCCCGCTCTCGGAGCCGGTTGATGCGTGCTGCCGGGCCATTGTACTGATCGGGAAAGACGCCGGCAGGATGGCTGATTCCATCCGCACAGCGGTACCCAAACATCGAGCGGATTCTTTATCGGGGGCGGTCGAGACGGCCCGAAAACTGGCAGAGCCCGGCGACCGGGTGTTGCTGTCTCCGGCCTGCGCCAGCTTTGATATGTTCCGGGATTATAACGATCGCGGCGACCAGTTCCGTGCATTGATAGGGGGCTTGTGATGCAGGCAAGCATTCGCTTACCCCAGTATCAGGGCCTGGCTGGTGAATTGCAGCCGCTGCCCGTGCTGATTATTACCTCGGTGGCTTTGCTGGTAACCGGTGTGGTGATGATTTCCTCGGCCTCCATGGATATGGCGGGGGCTACGCTCGGCAACAGCTATCACTATGTGATCCGGCAAATTCTGTTTGCTGGCCTGGGGTGCGTTATGGCGCTGGTGGCGGTGAATGTACCCGTCTCCTGGTGGGAGCGCAGTGGCTGGCTGTTGCTGGGCATTGGCTTGCTGGCGCTGGTGCTGGTGCTTACCCCGCTGGGCCGCACGGTCAACGGTTCCACCCGCTGGATCCCCATGGGCCTGTTCAACGTTCAGGTTTCGGAGGTGGCGAAGCTGTGCCTGATCGCCTACCTGGCGGGATACGTCGTGCGCCGGCGCGAAGAGCTGCTGCATACCTGGCCCGGGTTTCTCAAGCCGCTGGTGGTGCTGGGCGTGGCGTCTGTGCTGCTGGTGATTCAGCCGGACTTCGGTGCGACGGTTGTGCTGGTAACCGCTGCGGCCGGCATGATTTTTCTCAGCGGTGTGCGGCTGAGCCGCTTCATGCCGCTGATCGGTGTGCTGGCGGCCCTGGGAACGCTGTTGGTGATTACCCAGCCTTACCGGCTGAAACGGGTGGTCAGTTATCTTGACCCCTGGAAAGACCAGTTCGACAGCGGGTATCAGCTGACTCAATCCCTGATTGCTTTCGGCCGGGGTGAGTGGGTTGGCGTCGGTCTGGGCAATTCGGTGCAAAAGCTCTTTTTTCTGCCGGAGGCCCACACAGATTTCATTTTTGCCATTATCGCCGAGGAATTCGGGTTGTTCGGGGCCCTGGCCGTGCTTGTCCTGTTTGCGGCCCTGGTTGTCAGCGGCCTGGTGATTGCCCGGCGGGCTGAAAACGCCGGGATGGCGTTTGGCGCCTGCTTTAGCTATGGCATTACGCTGCTGATTGGCCTTCAGGCGAGTATCAATATGGCGGTCAGCACCGGCTTGTTGCCGACCAAGGGGCTGACCCTGCCGCTGGTCAGTTACGGAGGCTCGAGCCTGATGATTACCTGTATAGGCATCGGTGTCCTGGCCAGGGTTGAGCTGGAGCGTCAGGACAGGGCGCGGGTCGCGCAGGATACCCAGAGTGGCCGGAAGCGAGGAGGGGCGGTGTATGAGTAATCAATCGCCCCGTCGTTTCCTGATGATGGCCGGTGGCACCGGAGGGCACGTATTTCCCGCGCTGGCGACAGCCCGTGCTTTGCAGCAATTGGGCCACGAGGTCCACTGGCTGGGCGCCCGGGGTGGTATGGAAGAGCGTCTGATCGGCGAAACCGACATTCCCCTGTCGCTGATTCATATTTCCGGCTTGCGTGGGAAAGGCAGGCTGGCACTGCTGCTGGCGCCTTTCCGGTTGATGCGGGCACTGGGTGAGGCTTATACCCAGCTCCGGCGGATCCGCCCTGATTGCGTGGTCGGTATGGGCGGATTTGTGACCGGACCAGGCGGCATAGCCGCCTGGTTGTTGCGCAAACCGCTGGTGATTCATGAGCAGAATGCCATTGCAGGTATGACCAACCGCTGGCTGACACGTTTTGCCGAGACCGTAATGGAGGCGTTCCCCGGGAGCTTTGGCGAGCAGACAGTGACCCGCTGCACCGGTAATCCTGTGCGTGGTGAGCTGACCACCATGGATGCCCCGGAACAGCGGTTTGCGGGGCGTACCGGAAAACTGAGGGTGTTGGTGATTGGCGGGAGCCTCGGTGCCCGTGTCTTCAATCAACAGCTACCGCGGGCCCTTGCGCTGATGGCCGAGGAAGATCGCCCGGAGGTTCTCCATCAGTGTGGCGAGAAAAATCTGGACGCGGCGCGCGCGGAATACGATGCCGCTGGGGTGACTGCGCGTGTGGAGCCATTTATCGGCGATATGGCCGAGGCCTATCACTGGGCGGACCTGGTGGTCTGTCGCGCCGGAGCGTTAACCGTCTCCGAGCTGTGTGTTGCCGGCGTTGGCGCGGTTCTGGTGCCCTTTCCGCACGCGGTTGACGACCATCAAACCCGTAATGGTCAGCACATGGTCAAGGCCGGGGCGGCGATTCTGGTACCTCAGCCGCAACTGACCCCTGATGGACTGGCGCAAACCCTGAAGGATCTGGCAACAGATCGTGAACAAATTTTGTCGATGGCGAAGGCCGCCCGATCGCTGGCCCGCCCCGATGCAACGGAGAGAGTCGTGAATTATTGTCTGGAGGCCGCCAATGGCTGATGCAACCAATCCGCCGCTGGTTTATCAGGTGCCGGAAATGCGCCGGATCCGTCGTATTCATTTCGTCGGGATTGGCGGCGCTGGCATGAGTGGCATCGCCGAGGTGCTGAAAAATCAGGGCTATGACGTCTCTGGTTCGGATATCCGGGACAGTGCCGTCACTGCGCGCCTCCGGGCCATGAGTGTAGATGTTCAGATTGGCCATCGGGCAGAAAACACCGACCAGGCGGATGTTGTGGTGGTGTCTTCAGCAGTCACTGCCGATAACCCGGAAGTGGTGTCTGCCCGTGAGCGGCGGGTGCCGATTGTGCCCCGGGCTGAAATGCTGGCGGAAATCATGCGCTACCGCCACGGCATCGCCGTAGCGGGAACGCATGGCAAGACCACCACCACCAGTCTGATCGCGTCGGTATTGGGCGAGGCCGGCCTGGATCCAACGTTCGTGATTGGCGGCAAGCTCAACAGTGCGGGTACCAATGCGCAGTTGGGCGGCTCGCGCTACCTTGTGGCCGAAGCGGACGAGAGCGATGCTTCGTTTTTGCATCTGACCCCGGTTATTTCTGTGGTCACCAACATCGAAGCCGATCACATGGACACCTACGGCGGGGATGTCGAAAAGCTCAAGCAGACCTTCGTCGATTTTCTGCACAACCTGCCGTTCTATGGCGTTGCGGTGATGTGCGTGGATGATGCCTATGTGCGGGAAATCATCCCGCGTATTTCGAGGGCCATTATTACCTACGGGATTGACAACCCGGATGCCGATTACCGGGCCGAACAGATCACTTCGGATGGCCTGAAAACCCGCTTTCTGGTGCGCCGCCCCGGCGGTCGGCCGGACCTCAACGTCGAGCTGAAAATGCCGGGCCGTCATAACGTACTCAATGCCCTGGCCACCATCGCCGTAGCCACTGATGAGGGCGTGGATGACCAGGCGATTTGCCGCGGTCTGGCCGGTTTTGCCGGCGTTGGCCGACGCTTCCAGGTTTACGGGGAGTATCAGACCGGGAAAGCGAGCGCGACCCTGGTAGACGATTACGGCCATCACCCGACGGAAGTCGAGGCGGTCATCCGGGCTGCGCGCGATGCCTGGCCCGGGCGGCGCATCGTGATGCTGTATCAGCCGCATCGATATACCCGAACAAGGGATCTTTACGAGGACTTTGTCAGGGTATTGTCCGAAGTGGACGGCCTGTTGCTGATGGATGTGTATTCCGCTGGCGAACCCGCTATTCCGGGTGCCGACGGGCGCGCTCTGTGTCGTAGCATCCGGCAGCGCGGCAAGGTGGAGCCGGTGTTTGTGGAGGAGAACCGGGAAATCGAGAGCTTGCTGGTCAATATGTTGCAAGACGGGGATCTGCTGATCACTCAGGGCGCCGGTGATATCGGTGGTGTGGCGGCAAGACTGGCAGCAGCAGGAGTCAAGGCAGGTGAGTGAGTTGGGCCATAACGACATTCAGCCGTATCAGGCAGCCCCCGAGCTGGTCCGTGCATTGGGGCGCGTGGCGGTGTTCATGGGGGGGGATTCCGCAGAGCGGGAGGTCTCGCTCAAGAGTGGACAAGCCGTATTGGCGGCATTGCAGTCAGCGGGGGTTGATGCCGTGGGCAGAGACGTTCAGGGTTGCCTGCTGCGCACGGTAGATGAACCCGACTTCGACCGCGTGTTTATCGCGCTTCACGGTCGCGGCGGAGAAGACGGCACCTTGCAGGCTATTCTGGGCCAGGCCGGTATCCCCTATACCGGCAGCGAAGTACTGGCATCGGCCCTGGCCATGGACAAGCTGCGCAGCAAGTATGTTTTTGAGGGGTGCGGCCTGCCTACGCCGGCGTTCCGGGCCATGACATCGGTTTGCGAGGCTGAGGACATCGTTGCTGCGCTGGGTACCCCTCTGAGTGTCAAGCCGGCCCATGAGGGGTCCAGTATTGGCATCCGGAAAGTGAACAGTGTGGCGGATCTGGCGGATGCTTATACCGTGGCTGCCAGCCTGGACGATCTGGTGCTGGTTGAGCAATGGATCGAGGGGCCCGAGTTCACCGTCAGCCTTCTGCAGGACAAAGCTTTACCGGCCATTGGTCTGAGTACTGATCACGCATTTTATGACTACGATGCCAAATATCTGGCCGACGATACCCGTTACAGGATTCCCTGTGGCCTGGCGCCGGAAGATGAACTGAGGCTTCAACACCTGGCTCTGGAAGCGTTTCGCGTGTTGGGCTGCCGGAGCTGGGGCCGGGTCGACATCATGCAGGATGGCGATGGGGAGTTCTGGTTGCTGGAGGCGAACACGGTTCCGGGGATGACGGACCACAGCCTGGTGCCCATGGCCGCGAAAGCCGCCGGTATCAGTTTCGAGGAACTGGTGGTACGCATACTCAGGGATACCCTGTCGGAGGATGTTGATGCTTGAGACACCGCTGATCCGGAGCCGGGCGGTACCGTCCGAGCCGCCACGTCGTCGGGGGGCAACCTCAGTCGGGCCTGAGCGGGACCGGTTTGGTGTGTTGAAGGCCGTACTGGCCGCCGTCCCCTGGTTGCAGGTGGGGGTTGGGGCCGCGGTTGTGCTTGTGGCTGCGATGGTGCCCTGGGCAACCGACCGGATGCTGACAGCGATGGATCAGCAGATTCTGGCCGTTGACGTCCGGGGTGAATTTATCGGTGATAGCCGGGTAGCTATTGAGAGAGCCGCCGGTGCCTGGATTGGCAAAAGCTACTTCGCGACCGACCTGGCGGATATCAAGGCGGAGCTGGAGCGACGTCCCTGGGTGGCCTCGGCAGCCATAAAGCGAGTCTGGCCCGGCCGGCTGGAAATCGACATTCGCGAGAAAAAACCGTTGGCTTACTGGAGCGACGGTCGGCTGGTCAGCCGGTCCGGCGAGCTGTTCTCGCCGCCGAATCCGCAAGTGGCCGGCAAGCTGCCACGGCTGGCGGGACCAGACGAGCGGGTGAGAGACGTCATCGCCATGGCACGTACCATGAGCGAACAGTTGGTTGGCTATGGCCTGGGTTTCGCCGGGCTGGCGCTGGAACAGCGGGGCGCCTGGACACTGACTCTGAGCAATGGCATCGACGTGGTGTTGGGGCGGGACCAGGTAGAACAGCGATTTGAACGATTTATCACCGTTTACGAAAACCGTCTGGCGTCAAGAGTTGATGAAGTCAGTCGGATAGATGTCCGCTACTCGAACGGAGTAGCGGTGCAATGGAAAGCGGATGTGGCGCAGGCCACTCCGAAATCCTGATCACGAATATTACGAACCTGGGATTTGGTGAAATACATGTCATCGGTTGAAACGGAAAACATGATTGTCGGCCTGGATATCGGCACCTCCAAAGTGGTGGCGATTGTCGGTAAGCGCAAGATGGACGGAACCATCGAAGTGGTTGGTATCGGCTCAAATCCGTCCCGGGGGCTCAAACGTGGCGTTGTGGTGAATATTGAAACCACGGTGCAGGCCATACAGCGTGCCGTTGAAGAGGCCGAGCTGATGGCGGGTTGCCGTATTCATTCGGTCTACGCCGGGATTGCCGGCAGCCATATCAAGAGCCTGAACTCCCATGGGATTGTGGCCATCCGGGATCGGGAAGTGACCCAGGCGGACATTGACCGTGTGATTGACGCGGCCCAGGCGGTGGCGATTCCCGCAGACCAGAAGATCCTGCACATCCTGCCCCAGGAATTCGTGATTGATAACCAGGAAGGCATCAAGGAGCCCATGGGGATGTCCGGTGTGCGCCTGGAAGCCAAGGTCCATCTGGTGACTTGTGCGGTGAACGCGGCCCAGAACATTGAAAAGTGCGTCAAGCGCTGCGGGCTGGAGGTGGATGACATCATTCTGGAGCAGCTGGCTTCCAGTCACGCCATCCTGACCGAGGACGAGAAGGAGCTGGGTGTGTGTGTGGTGGATGTCGGGGGCGGCACCACAGACATTGCGGTATTTACCGGGGGCGCGATTCGTCATACCGCGGTTATCCCGATTGCCGGCGACCAGGTGACCAATGACATTGCCATGGCGCTGCGCACGCCGACCCAGAATGCCGAAGAAATCAAAATCAAGTACGCCTGCGCATTGACCCAGCTGGCGGGGGCGGAAGAAACCATCAAGGTGCCCAGTGTGGGTGATCGGGCGCCCCGGGATTTGTCCCGACAGGCACTGGCGGAGGTGGTCGAGCCCCGCTATGAGGAGCTGTTTACCCTGGTGCAGTCGGAGTTACGCCGGTCCGGGTTCGAAGACCTGATTCCCGCCGGCATCGTTATTACCGGTGGTTCCTCCACGATGGAAGGTGTGGTGGAGCTGGCCGAAGAAATCTTCCATATGCCGGTGAGGCTGGCCTGTCCGCAGGCGGTCTCCGGCATGACGGAAGTGGTCAACAACCCGATATACGCCACAGGCGTCGGGTTGCTGATTCATGGTTTCCGGCAAATGGATCTTGGCCGGGCGCCGGTGCTCAAAGGTGAGGATGCTCCCTCACTGGTTGAGCGCATGAAAGCCTGGTTCACCGGTCATTTCTGACGGTGTTCCGGTGGTGATACACGAAGGTCTCTCGAAAAAAAACACAATGATTGAAGCCACCGGCCTGGAAAGGCCGGATACAGCACGAAGGAGTAGGGGATATGTTCGAACTCGTTGATAATGTTCAGCAGAACGCAGTCATCAAGGTCGTCGGTGTTGGCGGCGGCGGCGGCAACGCTGTCCGGCACATGCTCAACAGCGACGTAGAAGGCGTTGAATTCATTTGCGCCAACACCGACGCCCAGGCGCTCACCGATATGGATGCCCGCCAGATCATCCAGCTGGGGGGTAACATCACCAAAGGTCTGGGTGCCGGCGCCAACCCGGAAGTGGGGCGCCAGTCGGCCCTGGAAGACCGGGATCGCATTGCCGAAGCCCTGAGCGGCTCGGATATGGTGTTCATCACCGCCGGCATGGGTGGTGGTACCGGTACCGGGGCGGCACCAGTAGTTGCCGAGGTTGCCCGGGAGCTGGGCATCCTGACCGTTGCCGTGGTAACCAAACCGTTCCAGTTTGAAGGTGGCAAACGCATGAGCGTAGCCGAGTCCGGCCTGAAAGAACTGGAAGAGAGCGTGGATTCTCTGATCACCATTCCCAACGAAAAGCTGCTGGCGGTGATGGGCAAGAAAACCAGCCTGCTGGATGCGTTCGCCTCGGCCAACGACGTACTGCTGGGCGCGGTTCAGGGTATTGCCGACCTGATTACCCGCAACGGCATGATCAACGTCGACTTTGCCGACGTTAAAACGGTGATGTCCGAGATGGGCATGGCGATGATGGGCACCGGTCGCGCCACGGGCGAGAATCGTGCTCGTGAAGCGGCAGAAGCCGCAGTGCGCAGCCCCTTGCTTGAAGACATCAACCTGCAGGGCGCCAAGGGCATCCTGGTTAACATTACAGCTGGCATGGACCTGAACCTCGGTGAGTTCTCCGAAGTGGGTGACATTGTCCGGGAGTTTGCGTCGGACTCTGCCACCGTGGTTGTCGGTACCGTAATCGACCCGGAAATGACCGACGAACTCAAGGTCACTGTGGTTGCTACCGGTCTGGGTGGGGAGCGTGAGAAGCCCGCCAAAGTCGTGGACAACACCCGCACCCTGGACGGCAAGACCGACTATAACCAGCTGGATCGCCCGGCGGTATTGCGTCGTCGCGCGGTTTCACAGGGCAACGTGGCGCTGGATCAGAGCAAAGAAAATGATGAGCAGGGTGTGGACTATCTCGATATTCCCGCATTCCTGCGCCGGCAGGCTGATTGATACTGTTGCTCAGCAATGGCAAAGACCGGGTTCATCAAGCTCGAAGCTTTTGTCTAAGTTGAGCAGGCAGGCCATAGCGCGTGACTATTGCAGAGGTTAAGCGAAGTCATGTTGGTTAAATGGTACTCAGTCTTGAATTCTGATATTCTGCGGGCAGATTTTTGCTCAGAATATCGACTTTTTGTGACGGAATAATGAACCGATGATCAGACAACGGACACTCAAAAACACCATCCGCGCGACCGGTGTCGGCCTGCATTCGGGAGAGAAGGTTTACCTGACCCTGAAGGCCGCACCTGTTGATACGGGGATCATTTTCCGCCGCACGGACCTGGACCCATTGGTCGAAATTCGTGCCTGCGCGGAAAATGTCGGTGAGACCATGCTGTCCACGACGCTGGTAAAAGACGGTGTCCGTGTGGCGACGGTAGAGCATCTGCTCTCCGCCATGGCTGGTCTCGGCATTGACAACTGTTTTGTCGAACTCAGCGCAGCCGAAGTGCCGATTATGGATGGCTCTGCCGGGCCTTTCGTGTTCCTGCTGCAGTCTGCGGGAATTTCGGAGCAGGATGCGGCGAAACGCTTCATCCGGATCAAGCGCGAAGTCACCCTGGAAGAGGGCGATAAAAAAGCCACCTTCCTGCCTTTCGAAGGCTTCAAGGTCAGCTTCGGCATTGATTTTGATCACCCGGTGTTCAAGGGTCGGGCTCAAACGGCCACGGTGGACTTCTCCAGCACATCGTTTGTGAAGGAAGTGTCCCGGGCGAGAACCTTTGGTTTCATGCGCGATATCGAAAAGCTGCGTGCCATGAACCTGGCTCTCGGTGGCAGCGTTGATAATGCGATCGTAGTGGATGATTACAAGATTTTGAACGAAGACGGTCTTCGCTACGATGACGAGTTCGTCAAGCACAAGGTGCTGGATGCTATCGGCGATCTTTACCTGTTGGGCAACAGCCTGATCGGTGAGTTCCGTGGCATCAAATCAGGTCACGACCTGAACAACAAGCTGCTACGCAAGCTCAGGGCAGAAGAAGATGCATGGGAAGTGGTGACCTTCGATGATGAAGCCACTGCACCTATCTCTTACATGAAACCTGTGCTGGCGGTGGGTTAAGGCGGGACGCCTTAATCCCGGACGTGGCTGGCGAGTTTTTCGAGAACCTCGCGTAGAGCTTTATCCTTCGTGTGCCCGGCTTCCTCCTGGAGGAGCCGGGCATTTTCTTTGCTCAGAAGCTCCTTTACGGGTTTGCTCCGGTGGGTAAATCTGGGGGGGCTGACTTTGATCTTTACCTTCCAGACATACCGAAACAGCTCATTTTCCCTCAGTGCCGACATGATTTCGTGTTGCCGAAAGCGAAGCCGCGTGGCCTTGCTGGCGTTGTCCGCAGACAGCACGAGTTCGCCGTCGCTGCAACTGACAAAACGGGTACCTTCGGCCAGCTCCGTGGGGATCGCAGCCAGAACCAGTTGTTCGGCCTGCAGGTGCAATTCTGCTCTGGACATCAGCTCCCTTAGCGTGCGGTTGCCACTGCTCGGGCCTTTGCTGAAGATCGTTTTCTGATCGTTTTTTCCGGTCATGGTCGCTTTTTTCTCGACGAGCCTGTTTACGATTGGTTACACTTCGGCACGCTTTGTCCGTAGCACCGTTATCACACTCGTTTTACATTGTCAGAACCAAGAGTGTCTACCGGGCGCTGCGATTATTCAGTACGTAGTTGTTGCCAAGGATAGCAGACCCGCTCGGAATATTTCCGGGCCGCAGCACTACAAGGATATAGTTGCGGCTCAATGATGAAATCGAAAGATGATATGAACGTAATCTTCATGGGTAAACGCCATGGCCAGTCCAGGGCGATACCGTTGAATGGGGCACTGCTGGGTGGTCTGGCTGTATTGGCGCTGGCGATTCTTGCCGCGGCCATGTGGGCGGGCTATCAGATGGCCGTCAGCCAGTTTGAAGCCCGGCAACCTGGCAAGTCCGAGCTCGTTGCAGAGTGGAAGGCAAAGCTGGAAAGTCAGCAGGCTGAAGTGGCTCGTGTGCGGGAAGACGTAGAGGATCAGATCGATGCGCTGACTTTGCGGCTCGGCCAGATCCAGGGCCGGCTCTTGCGGCTGGATGCCCTGGGGCAGCGCTTCGTGGAATCGGGCATGGTTACCAGCGACGAGTTCAACTTTGACAAGCCGGCCGCTGTGGGTGGTCCCGAGGAAGACACGCTTCCGGGTGATTCCTACACGGCGCCCGAGTTGACAGACATGATCAACCAGCTTGAGCGACAGATCAACGACCGCGAAAAGCAGCTGCGGCTGCTTGATAAAGTGGCATCGCGCAAAAAGCTCGAGGACGAACTGTACGTTCAGGGCCGCCCCATTACCTGGGGCTGGTTGTCCTCCAAGTACGGCTATCGTTCAGACCCCTTTACCGGCAAGCGCACGTGGCACGCCGGTGTTGACCTGGCCGGCAAGGAAGGCAGTGACATTATTGCGGTGGCCGCCGGCGTGGTAACCTGGGCGAGCGAGCGTTACGGGTATGGCAATCTGGTTGCGATCGACCATGGTGATGGTCTGGTTACCCGGTATGCGCACGCCAAGACCATCAAGGTTAACGTGGGTGACGTGGTTCAGAAGGGCCAGGTTGTCGCTTTGATGGGCAGTACAGGCCGGTCGACAGGTCCTCACGTACACTTCGAAGTAATCCGGAACGGTAAATCGGAAAATCCGGTGAAATATATCCAGCGCGCAAGCCGCTGATTCCATTCCCGTGAACCCCGCCTTTTGTCCTTTCGCCAAATAAGGTTAGAATGCCGGCTTCCTCCGTTTAACTGAAGAAGCAGTGGTCTATGTTCACAAAGCTTGCAACCAAGATGTTCGGCAGTAAGAACGCCAGAGAAATCAAGCGGATGCGCAAAGTCGTTTTGCGTATCAATGAACTTGAAGAACAGTTTGGTGCACTGTCCGACACTGAGTTGCAGGGTAAGACAGTCGAGTTCCGTCGCCGGCTTGATGAAGGCGCCTCGCTCGACAGCCTGTTGCCCGAGGCATTTGCCACCGTTCGCGAGGCCAGCCGGCGGGTGATGGGGATGCGTCATTACGACGTTCAGCTGATTGGCGGCATGACCCTGCACGAAGGCCGCATCGCCGAAATGAAAACCGGTGAGGGCAAAACGCTGGTTGCGACCGCCTCCGTGTATCTCAATGCGCTCTCCGGCAAGGGCGTGCACGTGGTTACAGTGAACGATTATCTGGCCCGCCGTGATGCGGAATGGATGGGTAAACTTTACCGTTTCCTGGGTATGCAGGTGGGGGTGGTTGCCTCCGGCCAGCCGCCTGAAGAAAAGCGTGCCGCTTATCAGGCCGACATCACCTACGGCACCAACAACGAATTCGGTTTCGATTATCTGCGCGACAACATGGCCTTCAGTATTGAAGACAAGGTTCAGCGCGGCCTCAACTTCGCGATTGTCGACGAGGTAGACTCGATTCTGATCGACGAGGCCCGTACCCCGCTGATTATCTCGGGTGCGGCCGAAGACTCATCCAAGATGTATCAGGCCGTTAATGCACTGGTGCCGAATCTTGAGGAAGGTGAAGTCAGTGAAGAGGGTGAAGCCTCGGGTGACTTCACCATCGACGAGAAGTCCCGCCAGGTTGAACTTACCGAGTCGGGCCACGAAAAAGTGGAAGAGCTGCTGTTGAGCCAGGAATTGCTCAAAGAGGGCGAAAGCCTGTATTCGGCGGCCAACCTCAGCTTGCTGCACCACGTGCATTCCGCCCTTCGCGCCCACCATCTGTTCCAGAAAGATGTCGACTACATTGTCCAGGGTGGCCAGGTGGTCATTGTCGACGAGCATACCGGCCGTACCATGCCGGGTCGTCGCTGGAGCGAAGGCCTGCACCAGGCCATTGAAGCGAAAGAAGGGCTGAAGATTCAGGCAGAGAGCCAGACGCTGGCCTCCACCACCTTCCAGAACTATTTCCGTCTGTACGAAAAGCTTGCGGGCATGACCGGTACGGCGGATACCGAAGCCTTTGAGTTCCGCCAGATCTATGGCCTGGATGTGGTGGTGATTCCGCCAAACCGGCCAATCCAGCGGATCGATTACAACGATCTGGTGTACCTGACACAAGAAGAAAAATTCCACGCCATCATTGATGAGATCAAGGATGTGACCGGGGAAGGGCGGCCGATCCTGGTGGGTACGGCGTCTATTGAGGCGTCCGAGTTGCTGTCGATGCTGCTGAAAAAGGCGCGGATTGAGCACAAGATTCTGAACGCCAAGCAGCACGAATCCGAAGCGTTGATTATTGCTCAGGCAGGCCAGCCGGGTGCGGTGACAATCGCGACCAACATGGCTGGTCGGGGGACCGATATTGTCCTGGGTGGTAACTGGGAATACGAAGTTGCTGCCATGGAGAACCCCTCGGAAGAGGAAGTGGCTCGCCGAAAGGCGGAGTGGACCGAGCGGCACAACCAGGTACTGGATGCCGGTGGCTTGCACATTATTGGTACTGAGCGCCACGAATCCCGGCGTATCGATAACCAGCTTCGCGGCCGGGCGGGTCGCCAGGGTGACCCGGGTTCATCTCGCTTCTTCCTGTCGCTGGAAGATAACCTGATGCGGATCTTTGCGCCGGAGCGCGTGAAGAACCTGATGCAAGCGATGGGCATGAAGAAAGGCGAGGCGATCGAACACCGCATGGTCACCAACGCCATTGAAAAATCGCAGCGCAAGGTTGAGGGCCGCAACTTCGATATGCGTAAAACGCTGCTTGAGTACGATGACGTGGCAAACGACCAGCGTACCGTCATCTATGAGCAGCGTAACGAGGTTATGGCGTCTAACGACGTGTCCGAGATGGTCGATACCATTCGGGAAGATGTAGTCGATTCTGTCGTCAGCGAGTTTATTCCACCCCAGAGTATGCCCGAGCAATGGGATGTGCAGGGGCTTGAGGCACAGCTGCAGTCCGAGCTGGCCATCGAATTGCCGATCCAGCAGTGGCTGAAAGACGACAGCAAGCTTTATGAGGATAACCTTCGCCAGAAAATCCTTGAAGCGATTGTGGCAGAGTACAAGGCCAAGGAAGAAGTGGCCGGTTCGGAAGCCATGCGCAAGTTTGAAAAGCAGGTGTTCCTGCAGGTGCTCGATACCTTGTGGAAAGAGCATTTGTCCAACATGGACCATCTGCGGCGGGGCATTCATTTGCGCGGTTACGCCCAGAAGAACCCGAAACAGGAGTACAAGCGCGAAGCGTTTAACCTGTTTGAAACCATGCTCGACAGCATGAAGCGCGATGTCACCCGAATTCTGTGTCATGTGCGGGTTCAGAGCCAGGAAGAAATGGCGGAAATTGAACGCCGGCGCAAGGAAGAGCTGGAGCGGGAAATGGCCCGGGCCAAACTCCAGCACGAGCAGGCCAGTGTTGCCGATGCCGAGGGTGAGGGTGCTGGTGGCCAGCAGAATCCCCAGGCTACCCCGGAAACCTTTGTCCGCCAGGAGCGAAAGGTTGGCCGTAATGAGCCCTGCCCCTGCGGGTCTGGCAAGAAATACAAGCAGTGCTGCGGAAAGGTGAGCTGACCAGCCGCCAGTAACCCGGAGACCAGAACCCGCAACTCGCCAGCACACCGGCGTTTGCGGGTTCTGTCGTTTAACGAACAGCCAAAATCAAGGAGACAGGCATGGCCGTAGGCCCCGGAACCTTACCCGATTTTTTCCCGGTGGCGGGAATCAAGCTGGGCATTGCCAGTGCGGGCATCAAAAAGCCCGGAAAAAAAGACATCGTAGTGTTCGATCTGGCCCCGGAAACCCGGGTTGCAGGTATTTTTACCCGCAACCAGTTCTGCGCAGCGCCCGTGGTTCTCAGTCGTCTTCACCTGTCTCAAGCGGCACCGCGGTTTCTGTTGATCAATACCGGTAACGCCAATGCCGGCACCGGAGAGCATGGGCTGGCAGATGCGAAGGCCTGCTGTGCAGCGCTGGCAAAACAGGCGGGCGTTTCGGAAGACCAGGTGTTGCCGTTTTCCACCGGGGTCATTGGCGAGCCCCTGCCGACCGAAAAAATTGTGACCGCCCTGCCGGACGCCCTGGCAGATACCCGGGAGAACCGTTGGGCAGAAGCCGCATCGGGGATCATGACCACGGATACCCGCCCCAAAGGAGCGTCCCGCCAGCTGGACCTGGACGGTCATAAGGTAACTATCTCGGGAATCAGCAAGGGAGCAGGAATGATTCGTCCCAACATGGCAACCATGCTGGGTTTTATCGCCACAGATGCCCGGTTGGCGCCTGACGTTCTGCAAATGCTGGCGTCCGAGTTGGGTGAGGTGTCCTTCAATCGTATTACCATTGACGGCGACACCTCCACCAACGATGCCTGCATGCTCATGGCCAGTGGCCAGTATGGCGGGCCGGAGATCACGGCAGACAGCCCGCTGCTGCCGGTATTGAGGGACGCGCTTCACGAGGTGTATCTGGAGCTGGCTCACGCCATTGTCCGGGACGGTGAGGGTGCGACCAAGTTTGTAACCATCGATGTCAGGGGCGCAGCCCATCAGCAAGAGGCTCTGGATGTTGCCTACACGGTGGCACACTCCCCGTTGGTCAAAACGGCGCTGTTCGCTTCAGACCCCAACTGGGGGCGCATCCTCGCCGCCGTTGGCCGGGCGGGGTTGGAAAACCTGGATCTGACGGCCCTCGAGATCTTTCTGGGAGATGTATGCCTGGTGCGCAACGGGGGGCGCGCTGAAGATTATTCCGAGTCCCGTGGTCAGGCCGTGATGGACCAGGAAGAGATCACGATTGCTATCGATCTCAAGCGGGGCAGTGTTCGGGAAACCGTTTGGACCTGCGACTTTTCCCACGATTATGTAACGATCAATGCTGAATACCGTACCTGAAACCGATATGCCGGGCTCTGACATCCGCAAGGTGGTTCATGTGGCCGTCGGGGTGGTCGTGCGCGACGGCCGCGTGCTGATTGCGCGGCGTCCGGACAGCGCGCATCAGGGAGGATTACTGGAATTCCCGGGTGGCAAGGTAGAGGCAGGGGAAACCGTGCAACAGGCCCTGTGCCGTGAAATCCTTGAAGAAACAGGGGTGGTGCTGTCTGAGAGCAGTCTGGAGCCGGTTATCGGGATACGTCATGACTATGGCGACAAGTGCGTGTTTCTGGACGTCTGGCTCAGCCACTCGGCTCATGGCGAACCTGAGGGCAAGGAAGGGCAGCCAGTGAGCTGGGTGAGCCCGGATACGCTGAAGGATGAGGACTTTCCGGCGGCCAATCGGCCGATCATCAGAGCACTGCGGCTGCCTCACCGGCTGGCGGTGACCGGTGTTGTCGAGAACGGTCCGGCGGGCGATGCCCGGTTCAGAGCGGCGCTTGACAGGATAGAGCCGGGCTCGCTGGTAGTGCTGCGTGCTCCGGCGCTGCCACAGCAGGCTTACCTGGAGTTGGCATCGGCTGCAGGGAATCTCTGCCGGGAACGAGGTGTGGGCCTGATTTTACACGGCCCGGCAGCTCTGAGCGGCCTTGTGCCCGGGGCTGGCGGCCTGCACCTGCCCTGGCATGAGGCAGAGCAGCTCTCTGAGCGCCCTGTAGAGACGGATCTCTGGCTGGGAGTGTCCTGCCACAGTGCTGAACAGATGCGCCATGCCGAGCGCCTGGGGGCAGACTACGTCCTGCTGGGGAGTGTCCTGGAAACGGCCAGTCATCCGGGGCAGCCTGGTATGGGGTGGAGCCTGTTCCGGGAGCTTGTGGCCACGGCAAACGTGCCGGTGTATGGCATTGGTGGCCTCGGCCCTGAGCACGAGCCCCGGGTTCGTGCTCTCGGCGGACAGGGTGTGGCTGGTATCAGCTTTTGGTGGTGACGACCAAACGGGCGGAGGCGACTACGGATGCCATCGCCCTGCCGGTCATGCCATAGTGAATGTTTGATCAAATGAACGGGAGCCTGCTGTGACTAAGTTGACCCACCTGGATGACAAGGGCGAGGCCCGCATGGTTGATGTCACCGAAAAAGCCGTGACCGAGCGCGAGGCCCGTGCGGAGGCGTGTGTCCGGATGACGCCGGAAACCCTCAGAATGATACTCGAAGGCGAGCATCCGAAAGGCGATGTTCTGGCAACGGCCCGTATTGCCGGCATCATGGCCGCCAAGCGAACCCATGACCTGATCCCGCTGTGCCATGCGCTGAATCTGACCTCTGTAAAAGTGGAGCTGAGCGCGGGCGCTGATGGTGAATCGGTAGCGATCGAGACGCGCTGTAAGTTGGCGGGTCAGACTGGCGTCGAGATGGAGGCGCTGACGGCGGCGAGTGTTGCGGCGTTGACGATTTACGATATGTGCAAGGCTGTTGATAAAGGTATGGTGATAGACAACCTGCGCCTGCTGGAAAAAAAGGGTGGGCGCTCGGGTCATTGGCGTGCTCCCGGGTCAATGATCTGATGCACAGCCCGGACCGTAACCCTCTTGGCACCGATTAACCGGAGGGGAACCGTGTCGACACTACGCCAGGTAAGCAGCCACATGATAGAATGCCCGCCCAATTTGTCCGAACCACGAGGAAACACAGTGGCTGTCCGTTACATTGAAACCTGCCGTTTGCCAACGCCTTTTGGTGTGTTTGATATGCACGGCTTTGAAGAGCCGGACACCGGGAAGGAGCACGTGGCACTGACGCTGGGTGATATTGATAGCGGAGAACCCCTGCTGGCCCGAACCCACTCCGAGTGCCTGACCGGTGATGCCTTGTACAGTATGCGCTGTGATTGCGGCTACCAGCTGGAAGAGGCCTTGCGCAGCATCGCTCGCGAGGGTCGCGGAATACTGCTGTATCTGCGTCAGGAAGGCCGGGGTATTGGCTTGCTCAATAAAATCCGCGCCTACCGGCTGCAAGACCAGGGGGCGGATACCGTGGAAGCGAACGAGCGCCTGGGGTTTGGTGCGGATCTCAGGGATTACAGTATGTGCAGGGATATGCTCGAGCATCTCGGCATCAATAGTTTGAAGCTGATGACCAACAACCCGCGTAAGGTGAAGGCGCTGGAATCCTATGGCATCCAGATTACCGAGAGAGTGCCATTGCACGTTGGCCGTAACCCACACAACGAGCACTACCTGAATACCAAGCAGAGTAAGCTGGGGCACTGGCTGGAAACCCACCAGGACGACGACCCGGTCTGATCTGCCCCCGGCGGATCAGCTCAGGTCCGCCCCGCCCCGATTCAGCGTTACTTCGCCGCCAGAGCGGTTGGATGACCCAGTTTGTTCATTCGTGTGGCAATACGGCGGCGAATGCCATCTGCGTCCAGCCCGCAATCCCGCAGTAATTGTTTGTGCTGACCGTGGTCAACGAAGGTGTCTGGCAGCCCCAGTTGCAGCACCGGCATGGTAACCTGGCTGGCGTTCAGGAATTCGGTTACGGCACTGCCGGCACCGCCGGCAATAACGTTTTCTTCCAGTGTTACCAGCAAGTCGTGGGTTTCTGCCAGTTCCAGCACCAGAGCTTCATCCAGCGGTTTGACGAAGCGCATATCCGCGACAGTGGCGCCCAATGCCTCTGCCGCTTCCATGGCGGGAACCAGTAAGGTCCCGAAGTTGAGTATGGCCACACCGTTGCCATCACGCACCCTCCGGCCTTTTCCAATTGGCAGAGCGGCGAGCGCCTGTTGGATCTCGGCGCCGGGCCCGGTGCCTCTGGGGTAGCGAACAGCGGCCGGACCCTGGAATTGCAGGCCGGTTTGCAGCAGCTGCCGGGTCTCGTTTTCATCGGATGGCGTCATCACCACCATATTCGGAATGCAGCGCAGATAACTGATGTCGAAAGCCCCGGCATGGGTGGGGCCGTCTTCGCCAACCAGGCCGGCCCGATCAATGGCAAACAGCACATCCAGGTTCTGGATGGCGACATCGTGTATCAGTTGATCATAGGCCCGCTGCAGAAATGTGGAATATATGGCGACGACCGGCTTGGCGCCGTCGCACGCCAGGCCAGCGGCGAGCGTTACCGCGTGCTGTTCGGCAATGGCGACGTCAAAATAGCGCTCTGGAAAACGTTTAGAGAATGCCAGCAGATCCGAACCCTCGCACATGGCCGGGGTTATGCCGGCTACGCGTGCATCCTGTTCTGCGGCGTCGCACAACCATTGGCCGAAGACGTTGGCGTACTTCGGCTTGGCCGGTTTGGGTTTGACCGGCTCAGGCTTGCTGGCGGGTACCGGTTCGATTTTGTTGATGGCGTGGTAACCGATCGGGTCGGCTTCGGCCGGGGCAAAACCTTTGCCCTTGGTGGTCACCACGTGCAGGAATTGCGGGCCTTCGAGTTCCCTGATGTTTTCGAGAGTCTCGACCAGCAGGGGCAGATCGTGGCCATCAATCGGGCCGATGTAATTGAAGCCCAGTTCCTCGAACAGCGTGCCGGGGGCGATCATCCCTTTGAAATGTTCTTCGGTCTTCTTGGCCAGAGCCATCAGGTGAGGCGCGCCTTTAAGCACTTTTTTGCTGCCATCGCGAACCTGATTGTAGGCACGGCTCGACAGCAGCTTGGCGAAATAGTTGGAAAGCCCGCCCACGTTGTGGGAGATCGACATATCATTGTCGTTCAGCACCACCAGCATATCGGAATGCAGGTGTCCGGCGTGGTTCAGGGCCTCGAAAGCCATCCCGGCAGTCATTGCCCCATCACCGATAACCGCAATGCTCTTGCGCCCGGTATTCTGCATACGGGCGGCAATGGCCATGCCCAGGGCGGCGCTGATGGAGGTGCTGGAGTGGCCCACGCCAAACGTATCGTATTCACTCTCCGCCCGCTTGGGGAACCCGGCCAGGCCGCCTTGCCGGCGGATACTGCCCATGTGTTCCTTGCGCCCGGTCAGAATCTTGTGGGGGTAGGCCTGGTGGCCCACATCCCAGACCAGCCGGTCTTCCGGTGTGTTGAACACGTAATGCAGGGCCACGGTCAGTTCAAGCACGCCCAGGCCGGCGCCAAAGTGCCCGCCGGTCTGGCCGACTGACCAGAGCAAAAAGGCGCGGAGCTCCCTGGCCAGCCGGGGCAGATCCTCGGCGGGTAACTCACGCAGCTGGGATGGCACGTCTATCCCGTCGAGCAGCGGCGTATTAGGGCGCTGGGATGGGATTTCCCTGAAAATATATGTGTCCTGCATCAGCTCGGGTCTTTATCGGAATGTGAGTTCTATGGCTGGCATTATAAGGTAACAAGCGGCCCGGTTTCATACATCCTTGGCCCCTTGTTACAAAATCGTGATGCGCCGGTGGCGCAAGGCCTCAATGGCTTCGGGCCACCACGTAGTCTGCCATGGCCCTGAGGGTATCGGCTTCCGGGCCAAAATCGGCGAGTGCGTCAAGCGCTTCCTGTAGCAGCCTTGCCAGGTGTTGGCGGGCTCCGTCGACCCCCAGAAGAGCCGGATACGTGGGTTTGGCTTTAGCGGCATCCGAGCCCTGTCGTTTGCCAATCACCTGCGTGTCGCCCTCAATATCCAGCAGATCATCCTGCACCTGGAAAGCCAGCCCGAGGGCGCTTGCGTATCGGGTCAGGCTTGTCAGCTGATGCTCGGTTACTTTCTCGGCGGTCAGGGCGCCGAGGCGGACACTGGCGACAATCAGAGCGCCGGTTTTGTGCCGATGCATGGTTTCCAGCTGTTCCACATCAAGCAACTGGCCAACCGATTCCAGATCAATGGCCTGTCCGCCCACCATGCCTTGGTGGCCGCTTGAGCGGGCCAGCTCTGCCACCATGGCCACTCGCTGTCGGTCTGACAGTGTCGGGGCCTCGGAGAGCAATGCAAACGCCAGTGTCTGCAGGGCATCGCCAGCGAGAATCGCCGATGCTTCATCGAACGCAATATGTGCGGTCGGTCGCCCGCGACGAAGGTCGTCATCGTCCATGGCAGGCAAGTCATCATGCACCAGGGAATAAGCGTGAATCAGTTCCAGGGCGCACGCCGGTATCAGGGCAACGTTGTCGTCTACGCCCATGGCCCGGGCGGCTGCCAGGCAGAGCGCCGGGCGCACCCGTTTGCCGCCTCCCAGTACACAGTAACGCATGGTGTCCTGAAGTCGTTGTGAGGCAGAGTGCCGGCTGATGCAGAGCTCCAGTTCTTCATCGATCTGCTGGCGGCACTGTTCAAGGTAGGCCGTGGCCCGGCTGATACGATTGTCCATCACTGTTCGTCATCTGTGGAGAAGGGCCGGGTTTCCAGTGTTCCATCGCTGTTCTGGACCAGTTGCTCAACTCTCTGCTCTGCCGATTTGAGGGCGCTCTGGCACTCGCGCGTGAGCTTTACGCCGCGCTCAAAAGCCGCCAGTGACTGCTCCAGGGAAAGCTCGCCCTTTTCCAGATCGCGAACCAGCTGTTCGAGTTCGTTGAGGGATTTCTCAAAGTCGGCTATTGAAGCGCTGTTGGTGTTCTCGCCGGCCATGGGACGACCTCCGGTCGGGGTTTCTGAAAGTGCGCGAATTATATCAGAGTCCATTTGTTACCGCTGCCAGCTGAACTGCCGTTTTTCCAGCATCTTGCCGCCGGGGCCCCAGGACTGTTCGGTCACGGTAAGCTGGCCATCTATGTCCTGTGTGATAATCGTAGTGGCGCGGGTGCCGTAGTTTTCGCCAACAACAAAAGGGGAAGACAGGAAGCGTTCAGTTTCCAGCCCAACGCCGGTATCCGGCAGCATCCGGTCCGGTGCCGGGCTGGTGTCCTGAAGCAGCGGCAGCAGCCGTGTGTGCAAGGCGTTGGTGTCGGGGTTGGCCTGTTCGACGGCATGGGCAAACGCTGAGCGAAGCCGCAGTAATTTTGGCCAGGGTGTCTGCAGCAGGTGATTGCTCAGTCCGTAGTGCCCGCGAAAGAGCTGACGACCGGGGTGGGCATCGCGGTTACTGAAATACCAGCCGCCGTGCTCGGCCAGAGCGACCAGGTTAAAGCCCGAGTACCGTTCGGTGTCTGCCGCCAGGCCGGCTTGCAGTTTGCCTTCCGGTTCCGCGAGCGCGCGTATGGGCAGTTCGCCCCGGCTATACCGGCCCGTTTCAGGGCTGCCTTCCCGCACATTGGTAACCGCTGTTACCCGGCCGTCCGGTGCAACGGCAAGCCAGGTGCCGCCTGAAGCCAGGTCCCGACCTGCCAGAATGTGCTGGCCGCTGTCGGTTTGCCACCAGTCCATTGTCGCCGTGGGGCGGTGAAAGAATTCATCGCGGTTGGCGGCAACCACAAGGGGGAAACGGGGATTCTGGCCGATGGCGAAAGTGATAAGGCACATGGATCTGGGCAATTCCTCGGGTGCGTGGGCTGCAGTCAGGGGCATTCCTGCGTATCATACCAGCCTGATTTGAGCCGGGGTGATCTGTAACCATGAGCATGGCAGGCATAATCGTACTGTATCTTCTGTTGGGTTCACTGGCAGGCACGATGGCCGGCCTGTTCGGGATTGGTGGCGGGCTGATTATCGTGCCGGTGCTGATCTTCAGTTTCGGGCTGCAGGGGATCAGCCCCGAGATTGCCGCCCATCTGGCCGTTGGTACGTCATTGGCCACCATTATGTTCACGTCGATCAGCTCGATACGCACTCACCACCAGCATGGTGCTGTGCGCTGGGATCTTTTTCGTCCCATGACGGTCGGAATCGTGTTCGGCGCGGTACTGGGGGCCTGGACGGCAGCTCTGTTGAGCGGGCCGGCGCTGGAGACCATTATCGGCATCTTCGTCATTCTGGTGGCGCTTAAAATGATCCTTGAAGTGAATCCCAGGCCGGGCCGCGTGGTGCCGGGTACCGCCGGGCTTGGTGTCGCCGGTGGCCTTGTCGGCTGGGCCTCGGCTATCTTTGGCATTGGCGGAGGCACCCTGACCGTACCCTATCTGAGCTGGTGCAATGTCAAGATGCAGCAGGCTGTGGCAACCTCGGCAGCCTGCGGATTTCCGATTGCCATTGCCGGGGCGCTGGCGAACGTCGGTACGGGTTGGCAGAACCCCGGCCTGCCGGATTTCAGCCTTGGTTTTATCTACTTGCCGGCACTGGTGGGCGTGGTTACCACCAGTGTGTTTTTCGCCCGGATTGGCGCTCGCCTGGCTCATCGTCTGGACGGGCGTCTTTTAAAACGCATTTTCGCCATTGTACTGGTACTGGTTGGTTTACGATTTCTTCTGAGCTAAGAGAGCATTCATGCTGCAGCATCCACAGTTTGATCCGGTGGCGATCGCTATCGGGCCGTTGAAAATCCATTGGTATGGTCTGACTTATCTGGTCGGCTTTGCCGCCGGTTGGTGGCTCGGGCGTCTTCGCTCCCATAAACCATGGTCACCCCTCAATGAAGAGCAGGTAGGCGATCTGCTGTTCTATCTGGCCCTGGGCGTTATTCTGGGCGGGCGCTTTGGTTATGTCGTCTTCTACAATTTTGATGCGTTTCTGGCGGATCCCTTGTGGTTACTGCGGGTCTGGGAGGGCGGTATGTCCTTTCATGGCGGTCTTCTGGGGGTGATGCTGGCCATGGCTTGGTATGGCCGTAAAACGGGCGCCGGCTTCTGGAAAATTGCCGATTTTGTCGCACCGTTGGTGCCCGTCGGCCTGGGGGCCGGTCGCATTGGCAACTTTATCAATGGCGAGCTTTGGGGTAAGCCTACCGATGTCGCCTGGGGCATGGTGTTCCCAAACGCACCGGACAGCCTCGCCAGACATCCCTCGCAGTTGTACCAGTTTGCGCTGGAGGGCGTGGTGCTGTTCGCGATTCTCTGGTGGTTCTCATCGAAGCCGCGGCCGAAAATGGCGGTATCCGGACTGTTCCTCGTATGCTATGGCATTTTCCGTTTTCTGGTTGAATTCGTTCGCCAGCCAGACCCCCAGCTGGGGTATCTGGCCTTTGACTGGCTCACCATGGGGCAGGTGCTGTCGACGCCGATGATCGCTGCCGGCGCCGCCCTGATGTTCCTTGCTTACCGGAGAGATGCCCGATGAAAGCCTACCTCGATCTGATGCAGGATGTGGTGGATAACGGATTGGATAAAGGTGACCGGACGGGGGTCGGTACCCGGTCGGTTTTTGGTCGCCAGATGCGCTTTGACCTGCAGCAGGGGTTCCCGTTGGTAACCACCAAGAAAGTTCACTTGCGCAGCATCATCTATGAGCTGCTCTGGTTCCTTAAAGGCTCCACCGACAATACCTGGCTGGCCGACCGTAATGTCCGTATCTGGAATGAATGGGCCCTGGACAATGGCGACCTGGGGCCGATCTACGGCAAACAGTGGCGCAGCTGGCAGTGTCACGATGGCCGCGTAGTGGATCAGATCAGTGACCTGATCGAACAGATTCGCAGCAAGCCCAACTCCCGGCGGTTGATTGTTTCGGCCTGGAATCCCGCTGAGCTGCCGGATGAATCGGTCAGCCCCCAGGATAACGTGCGGGCCGGCCGGATGGCGCTTGCCCCGTGCCATTGTCTGTTCCAGTTTTACGTGGCCGACGGCAAGCTTTCCTGCCAGCTTTACCAGCGCAGCGCCGATCTGTTCCTCGGTGTGCCCTTCAATATCGCTTCCTACGCGTTGCTGACGCACATGATCGCCCAGCAGTGTGATCTCGACGTTGGGGAGTTTGTGCATACGTTTGGCGATTGTCACATCTATCAGAACCATCTGACGGATGACATTGTGTTCGAGCAGCTCAAACGCGAGCCGCGAGCGCGGCCGAAACTGGTGATCAAGCGCAAGCCGGCGTCGATTTTTGACTATGAGCTTGAGGATTTTGAATTCGATGGCTATGACCCGCATCCGGTTATCAAAGCCCCCATTGCGATCTGATCAAGGAGTTCCCTATGCGTAAGGCCCTCATCGTGGCCATGGCCCAAAACCGGGTGATTGGTCGCAACAACAAGCTACCGTGGTATCTGCCGGGTGATCTTCGTTACTTCAAGCAGGCCACCATGGGCAAGCCCATTATTATGGGGCGGAAAACCTGGGACTCTATTGGCCGGCCGTTGCCGGGGCGGATGAACGTAGTGATTTCGCGCAACGCGGACTGGCAGGCGCCGGCTGGCACGGTTGCGGCGGCATCACTCGATACTGCGCTGGTGAAAGCCGAGGCCCAGGCGGTGCTGGAAGGCGGGGAGGAAGTCATGATTATTGGCGGCGGGCAGATATATGCCGAGGCGCTACCGATGATCGACCGGATGTACGTCACCCAGGTGCACGCCGACGTGGAGGGCGATGCGTATTTTCCGGAGGTGGACTGGAGCGAGTGGGAAGAAATCGGACGCGAAGATTTTTCCGCGTCCGACAACAATCCATACGATTACAGCTTTGTGGTTTACCAGCGCAGCCGGCCAGAATGATCTGACCGGCTGCGGGCCGGGCCCTCAGCGCGGTGCACGCTTGGGGCCTTTGCTTGCCGGCTTTCCACCCTTGGCGCCTTTCGGGCCACTTTTGCGGAAGCCGGGCTTGCCGTCCTTGTTGAACTTCTTGCCGGGACCGCCTTTACGGAAGCCGCCTTTGCCCGGTGGCGGGCCTTTGCGGTCGCGGCGCGGAGCTGCTGAAATTTCCGGCAGGGCTTCCGGTTGTTCCAGCGGCAGAGAATCCGGCTGGGATGCTTCCATCCAGCAGGCCAGAGCGCCGGCAACAGCGGCCATATCCATGTCGTTCCTTTCCGCGATCTCATCCAGCAAAGCAATGGCTTTGGCTGCACGGGGATCGTCGGTAAAGCCCAGAAGCTGGGACTCAAACTGCTCTACCCGCATTTTCTGCAGGGCGGCAGGGGAGGGCAACTGGTACGGTTCCATCGGCGAGTTGGTGGCCCGTTCCAGGGTGCGCAGCCAGCTGCGCTCACGGGGAGTCACCAGCAAAATCGCTTTACCGGTGCGGCCAGCACGACCGGTACGGCCAACCCGGTGAATGTACGCCTCGGTATCGTAAGGTACGTCATAGTTGATGACGTGGGTAATCCGGGGCACATCGAGGCCACGGGCGGCAACATCGGTGGCAATGATGATGTCTTTTTTGCCGCGCTTGAGGTCTTCGACGGTTTGTTCACGCTGGCGCTGGTTCAGATCGCCGTTCAGCGGGGCCACTGCGTGCCCTCGAGCTGACATCTTCTCGGCCAGTAACGTGGTTTCCGCCTTGGTCCGCACGAAGATAATGGCAGCGTCGAACGGCTCTACTTCCAGAATGCGGGTAAGGGCGTCGATCTTGCGCTCGGCATAAACCGGCAGCACAAATTGGGCAATGCGCTCGACCGTGCGGGTCTCGCTGGCAATCTTCACCTCAGTCGCATTCTTCAGGTACGTCTGAGCCACTTTTTTGATTTGCTGTGGCATGGTGGCGGAGAACAGGGCGCGCTGACAGGTATCTGGTGTTTTTGCCAGAATGGCTTCCACATCGTCGATGAAGCCCATACGCAGCATTTCGTCGGCTTCATCCAGAACCAGTGCCTTCAGGCTGCCCAGTTTCAGGGTGCCCTTGCGCAGATGGTCGAGCATCCGGCCTGGCGTTCCGACAATGACTTGCGCTCCGCGTTTCAGGCCGCGGATCTGCGGCGCAAAATCCTGCCCGCCATAAATCGGCAGAACGTGAAAGTTGCGGAACTTGCTGGCGTAAGTAGTGAAAGCCTCGGCGACCTGGATGGCCAGTTCCCGGGTGGGCGCCAGCACCAGAATTTGGGGCTCGGCGACACTGGCGTCAATCCGGCTCAACAAGGGCAGGGCAAAGGCTGCGGTCTTACCGGTGCCGGTCTGGGCCACACCCAGTAGATGATTGCCGGCCAGCAGCGCTGGAATGGATTGCGCCTGGATGGGCGACGGGGTTTCATAGCCAACGGCGGAGACGGCTTCCAGTACTGCTGGATCCAGCCCCAGTTCGGCAAAAGACAATTCTGACATGAACGTACTCGGTATTCGGAGGGTATCGCACTGCGGATACAGTGCATGATTTTGTTGCATTATAGTCGCTTTGAGGAGTCTTTTATACGGCTATTGTGCGGCAATCGATAGGTAGTTGCCGGTGCTGGCCTATTGTCAGCCTCCCGTAACTGGTGCAGTCTTGTCGGTTTGCAAACTAATGAACAGGAATTCAAGCAGATGACCTTCGACGCAATTCTCAACAATGTCCGTCATAGTGGTGAAGCCGTGATTCCGCCAGACTGGGGCCAGGGGCGTGCCACCTTTGGTGGTCTGGTTGCCGCTCTGGTCTTCGAGGCGATGGCCGCCAAGGTGACCGAGGGCCGGGCCATGCGGGCGCTTCAGGTATCCTTTGTCGGGCCCGTGGAGCCCGATGTTCCGGTCCGCGTCGAGGCAGAGATCCTGCGGGAGGGTAAGGCGGTATCCCAGGTTCAGGGGCGGATCATCCAGAACGGCGAACCACGGCTGGTATGCCTGGGCAGTTTCGGCGGTGGCCGCGAGTCGGCTGTCCGGGTGGCACCAACGCTCGCGCCGGAAGCAACGCCTGCCGACCAATGTCAGTCGCTGCCGCATATTCCGAAGGTGACGCCCGAGTTTACCCGTCATATAGAAATGCGATGGGCGTTTGGGCATATGCCGTTTTCAGGCAAGGGCGGCCGTGAAATGGGCGGCTGGATGAAGTTCAGGGAAGCCCCCGAACGTATCACGGATGCTCATATTGTCGCGCTTGTCGATGCCTGGCCGCCGGCGTTGCTACCGCACCTGAAGGGGCCGGCGCCGGCAAGTTCGTTGAGCTGGGCGCTGGAAATTGTTCACCCGCGGCCGGACATCAAGCCGGACGATTGGCTTTTGTATCGGGCTACGATCGACCAGGCCGACGCCGGATATGGCCATACGCACGCCGGAATCTGGACCGCAGAGGGCGAGTTGGTGGCGCTCAGCCGGCAAACCGTCACAGTGTTTGGCTAATGCAGTCGTCAGGCCGCCATTTCGGCTTTAAGCGCATCCAGGATGACCCGGGCAAACTGGCGAGGTGAGTCCTCTTGCAGGAAGTGGCCGCCATTCAGGGTAATGTGCGGCTGACCAAAGGCACCGGGAATGCGCCTTTGCATGTAGCGGTCGCCGCCCCGGGTAATCGGGTCGCCACTGCTGAAGCAGGTAATGAAGGGTTTGCGCCATTTCTCCAGGGCGCGCCAGGCCTCACGGTTGGCAGCACTCGCCGGATCGTCTGGCGACATCGGTACCAAGGCCGGGAAGGCCCGGGCGCCGGCTTTGTATTCTGGCGAGGGGAAGGGCGCCTCATAGGCTGCCATTTCCGCCGGGCTGAGCGAACGCTCGGTGCCGAGCTGGACGATTTTCCCTATCGGGAACCACGGGCTATGGCTGGCGAAGGCTTTCCACAAACGGAATACCGCCGGTACCCGGCTATCGCCCGTCGGCAGCATTCCGTTGCCTACGATGATCCGGCTGAACCGGCGATGATGTTCTGCCGCCAGCCTCAGGCCCAGCAGCGACCCCCAGTTCTGGCAAATCAGCGTGGCGTTGGTCAGGTCCAGTGTTTCGAGCCAGTGAGCCAGCCATTTCATGTGATTGTCGTAGCTGTAATCGCCGATGTCTGCAGGCTTGTCTGACTTGCCGAACCCGATAAGGTCCGGAGCAAGCACGCGATGGCCGGCCTCTGCAATCAGCGGAATCATGTGCCGGTAGAGGTACGACCAGGAGGGCTCTCCGTGCAGCATCACAACGGGCGCAGCGGCGGCGGGGCCTTCATCAACGAAGTGCATCCGCAGGCCGGGCTCGACATCAAGATAATGCGCTGGAAAAGGATAATCCGGAAGGCCTGCGAAGCGGGCTTCGTCGGTTCTCAGAATACGCATGCCATCGACTGTCCTGACTGAGTGGTTGCGTGATTATCGGAACGACAATCGTCAATGGGTCAGGATAAAGCAGATGGGCGTTTTGTGTGTTTGAGTTGCGTAACAGAGCGTTGCCGCTTTGAATCAGGATGCGATATCAAACAGCCGTTCCGGATTGTCGATGCCTTCCAGCGCCTGATCACAGCAGTTCACCGCGCCGCAGTCGTCCGCGGAGCACAGTCCGATCGTGTTGCATTCCAGTGGCAGGCGGGCTTCGCCCTGATTCCGGAACATCCGGGTGCGCGACAGGATCGAGTGGCAATGGCCGCACAGCAACGTGGGCACCGCGCTGCCTTCGGTCAGTATTGCGATGTAATGATTGGTTTCTGTTGTCATGGTTGTCCTCCTTATTTTACTACCGTATAGACCAAGTGTGACCGTTCCGTGTCAGTTGGGATCAGCTCAGCACAGGTATACGCATCACGCGTCAGGGTCGACCACTGGCCGGCGGTTTGAGCGCTTGTCTTCCCAGTCGAGTTCCGTCGGGTCGTACCACCCCAGGCCGTCCAGAACCCGTTTACGGGTGAGCGCAGACAGTGTTGGCCACAGCTCCTGGAAGTCTTCCAGGCCCCGGTCCCTCAACCGTTGCTGTTTGCCCCGGAGCCGGCTGATGGTTTTCGGCAGGTTCAGGGCTTCGCCGAGTTGGCCGGGCACCAGCACATCCTGCCCCATGACCTTGCGGCGATGGGTGCGGGCGGCCAGGACCTTCTGAAGTTCCAGCGCGGCCTCCAAGGCGCTCTCCACGGTAAAGTTGTCTGCTTCCAATGACATATCCTGTATTGTCGGCTGATCAATAACCCATCACTATAACCCGAACTCCGCCACAGTGGCCACGCTATCGTGGTAGTCTGCTATGTCGTGACAGCCCCGGTTGGGCGTGTTCCCTCACAGGATTCAGATTCTATGTACGCTAAACTTGAGACACGGACTTTTCTGGCGATGCTTCTTGGGGTGTCGCTTGCGTTCATTCTGCTGATGAAGCCGTTTTTCGGGCCGATTTTCTGGGCGGTCGCCATCGCCCTGATTTTTCACCCGGTGCAGCAGTTGCTGGTGCGCAGGTTTGGTGATCGTCCCACGCTGAACGCCCTTATCACGTTGTTTGTCTGCATGGCGATTGTGGTCATTCCCGTGCTGGTGCTGGGAGCGGCGCTGATTGCGGAGGGAATGGGGATTTACCAGCAGATTCAGGCCGGGGAAATTCGCCCGGGCGAGTATATTGATCAGGTTAACCGTTCCTTTCCCGCCATTCAGGCCTTTCTGGCCCAGTTTGATGTCAATTTTGCCGATCTGAGAGACCGGGCTGTCAGCGCTTTCCTGGGAGGCAGCCAGTTTCTGGCTAAACAGGCCTTGGGGATCGGGCAGAATACTTTTCAGTTTTTCCTCGGGTTGGCATTGATGGTTTACCTGGCGTTTTTTCTGATACGTGATGGTCAGAAACTGACGGAACTGATGATCCAGGCGCTGCCGCTGGGCGATGAGCGCGAGCGTCTGCTGTTTGCCAAGTTTGCCGAAGTCACCCGGGCCACGGTCAAGGGCAACTTGCTGATCGCCATTATTCAGGGCGCCCTCGGCGGACTGATTTTCTGGATTCTGGGCATCACCGGGGCTTTGCTATGGGGCGTGGTCATGGCCATTGTTTCTTTGCTGCCGGCGGTGGGCGCGGCGATTGTCTGGGTGCCGGCGGCAGTCTATCTCGCGGCGGTCGGCGACCTTGTACCGGCCATCGTGCTGACGGTGTTTGGTGTGGTGGTGATCGGACTTGCCGACAACCTGCTCAGGCCGGTTCTGGTGGGGCGTGACACCAAAATGCCGGATTATCTTGTGCTCTTGTCGACTCTGGGTGGTATTGTGATGTTCGGCATTAACGGCTTTGTTATGGGGCCTCTTGTGGCTGCCCTGTTCATGGCGTTCTGGGGCATTTTTATCCGTGAATTCGGGCAGCCGTCAACCGCGGATGCGGATAAACGGGAGAATGGCCCGGCTTGAGCTCGTTAAATTGTGATATGGTAATTTGCACGCCAGCACGTATGCTTGGGCGTCACACTATAAAAACAGATCAGCAGATGTCACAGAGATATCCAGGAGTAGATCAGGTGAGAATCATGAAAACAGTCACCCGTCATATCGGCAAGACGGCGTTGGCGGCCGGAGCGGTCGCCCTGCTGGGGATGACATCCGTCGCACAGGCCAACGATGTGGTTGCGCTCAAGCACGCACTGTACGGGGCGGGTTACGATGTTACGAATGTCGACCCGGCCATGGACGACGCAACCCGGTCGGAGTTGACCCGCTTCCAGAAAGAAAATGGCCTTGCGGCCACCGGTATTCTTAATGAAGAAACCGAAAAAGCCCTGGGTTTGATTACGGTACAGCAGGCGGCGGCGAATGCGGGGCAGGCGGCTCCTGCATCGACGGCGCAATCAGCGCCTGCCGAGCCGGCACCGGCAGAGTCCTCTGCAGAAGACACCATTGAAGAAGATGATGACGGTGGCTGGTCGCTGTGGTAACAGCACCGAGAAATAAAAAAAAGCCCGTAGAGCAAACGCTTTACGGGCTTTTTTTTGGCTTTGCTCAGTCGAGTTTGCTCAGATCCCGCACGGCACCTTTATCGGCGCTGGTCGCGAGCAATGCGTAGGCTTTGAGGGCCGCAGACACTTTCCGGTCACGGGCGAGCTCGGGTTTCCAGCCTTTGGCATCTCTGGCTTTGCGACGCTGGCCCAGTTCTTCGTTGCTGACCTGGACATTGATGGCGCGATTGGGGATGTCGATCAATATGGTGTCGCCATCTTCGATTAATCCGATCGCGCCGCCAGCTGCGGCTTCTGGCGAGGCGTGGCCAATGGAGAGCCCGGAGGTCCCGCCCGAAAAGCGGCCATCGGTGAGCAGCGCGCAGTCTTTACCCAGCCCCTTTGATTTCAGATAGCTGGTCGGATAGAGCATCTCCTGCATACCCGGCCCGCCTTTCGGCCCTTCGTAGCGAATAATCACCACGTCACCGGCCTGCACCTCGTCGCCCAGAATGGCGGCGACGGCAGAATCCTGGCTCTCGAAAACGCGTGCCTTGCCTTCGAAGACATAGATGCTTTCGTCAACACCCGCAGTCTTAACCACGCAGCCATCCTGTGCGATGTTGCCATAAAGCACCGCCAGACCGCCTTCCGAAGAATAGGCATGATCCACGGACCGGATACAGCCCTCGGCCCGGTCTCCGTCCAGGCTCGGCCAGCGAGTGTTCTGGCTGAACGCGGTCTGGGTCGGAATGCCCGCCGGGCCGGCTTTGTAGAATTCCACGACTTCGGGGGTCGGAGAGCGCATGATGTCCCAGGTCTCCAGCGCTTCACGCATGGTGCTGCTGTGAGTGGTGGGCAAGTCCGCGTTGACCAGGCCGCCGCGCTCCAGTTCTCCGAGAATGCCCATGATGCCACCGGCCCGGTGGACATCTTCCATATGGTATTTAGGGCTGTTTGGCGCCACTTTACAGAGCTGGGGCACCTTTCGGGATAGGCGGTCGATATCTGCCAGGGTGAATTCGACGCCGCCTTCCTGGGCTGCGGCCAACAGGTGCAGAATCGTGTTGGTGGAGCCGCCCATGGCAATGTCCATGGTCATCGCGTTTTCGAACGCCTCGACAGAGGCAATGCTGCGAGGCAGAACACTGGCATCGTCCTGCTCGTAATAGCGCCTGGCGTTCTCCACAATTTGTCGGCCGGCCCGAAGGAACAGTTGCTCCCGATCTGCGTGGGTGGCCAGCATGGAGCCATTGCCCGGAAGCGCCAGACCAATGGCCTCGGTCAGGCAGTTCATGGAGTTGGCGGTAAACATACCGGAGCAGGAGCCACAGGTGGGGCAGGCGCTGCGTTCGTATTCAGCCACCTGTTCGTCACTGGCGTTCGGGTCGGCGGCGATGACCATGGCGTCGACCAGATCAAGCTTGTGCTCGGACAGTTTCGTTTTACCGGCTTCCATCGGGCCGCCGGACACGAAGATGGTGGGAATGTTCAGGCGCATTGCGGCCATGAGCATACCCGGGGTGATCTTGTCGCAGTTGGAGATGCAAACAAGCGCATCGGCGCAATGAGCGTTGGCCATGTATTCCACGGAATCGGCAATAATTTCCCTGGACGGCAGGGAGTAGAGCATGCCGTCGTGCCCCATGGCGATGCCATCGTCCACGGCAATGGTATTGAACTCTTTGGCAACGCCGCCGGCGGCTTCGATCTCACGACACACCAGCTGCCCGAGGTCTTTCAGATGAACGTGCCCGGGTACGAACTGGGTAAAGGAGTTAGCAACGGCAATAATGGGTTTGCCGAAGTCCTCGTTCTTCATGCCGGTGGCACGCCAGAGGGCGCGCGCACCAGCCATGTTACGGCCGGCGGTGGATGTGTGTGAACGATACTGGGGCATGGTAGACGGCTCTCTCCCTGTGGCATTGGACAGTATTGGAAAAAACAGAGGATAACAGATTCGACGAGCCTGGCATGGCTGTTTTCACGAGTGGTGATTACAATGCGTAACAGAGGTTGCCTGTTTTTAAACCGCAGTTCAGAGGGAGTCTGCCTATGGGAGGCCAGGAAAGCCTGCCGTTACGTCGTCTGAAACGTTTTCAACCGCTGGGTCGTCTGACCGATGACCAGCTTGTGTTACTGGCCAGCCGGGCGGAGCGCCGGACCCATGGGCCGGGGCAGCGAGTGATGGAGCGTGGCGTTCGCGATGGGCTGGACTATTTTTTGCTCGCCGGCATCGTGGAACTGGAATCCGTGGATGGCCGCAGGACGACGATCGACGCGGAGACCGACAAAGCGCTGAACCCGGTAGCCCGGCTTCAGCCGAGGATGTATGACGTCACCGCCGTTAAACCCTGCGAATTTCTGGTGGTCGAGCAGGAAATTCTGAACCAGATGCTGCGCACGGCGCCCATCTCGCAGCTGGAGATGGACTCGTCGGATGCCGACGAAGAGCAAAGTGAAGAGCATCACCTGTTGATGGAGTTTTACTCGGAGCTGCGCTCAAACCAGGTGCAGCTGCCCAGTGTGCCGGATGTGGCATGGAAGGTTCGGAGGGTAGTCGACCGGGAAGACTCCTCGGCCACCGAGGTGGCCTCGGCCGTGTCGGCGGATCCGGCGATGGCTGCCAAGCTGGTGCGTTCCTGTAACAGCCCGCTGTATCGCGGTTTCAGTGACGTCCGCAATGTGCGCGAGGCCGTCGTAAGGCTGGGGATGCGCACCACCCGGCAACTGGTCACGGTGTTCGCCATGCGTGAAGTTTTCAAGACCCGCCGGGCATCGTTGCAAAGAGAAATGGAACAGCTGTGGCGCCACTCGCGGGAAGTGGCCGCCTTGTGCTGGGTGCTGGCGGATCACGTGACCCGTATTGATCCTGAGGAAGCCCTGCTGGCCGGTTTGCTTCACGACATCGGGGTGGTCCCGGTGCTGGTGCAGGCGGAGCATCACGTGAATCTGTTTGCCGATGAAAAAAATCTGCATCACGCCATGGCTGAATTGCGGGCGGATGTGGGATGCGCTGTCCTTGAGAACTGGTCCTTCCCGAAAGCGTTCCTTGAGGCCGTGCGTCACGCGGAGGACTGGCATCACGAGTGCCCGGAGGCCGCGCCCCAGCTGGCGGATGTGGTCATCGTGGCGCAATTGCATTCAATGATCGGGTCGAGCCAGAACCGGGGCCTTCCAGAGTTTGACCAGGTGCCGGCGTGGCGGCGTTTGGGGGAACTGCAGCTGAATGCATCCAGAAGCCTGCAATTGCTGAGTGAAGCCCGGGAAAGGGTGGACGAGGTGCAGAAGCTGTTGTCGATACGATAACCCGCATAATCAGGAGCCGTCAGGCAGTGACCGATAACTTTATGAACGTACCCTTGTTTCCCCTGAATTCCATCATTTTGCCTGGCGGGCGAATTCCGCTGCAGCTGTTCGAGCCGCGTTACCTCGATATGCTCACCCGATGCCTGAAAGAAGACCGCGGTTTTGTTGTGGTGTTGCTGCGGGATGGCGGGGAAACCGAGGCCCGTGCTGCGTTCTACGACATGGGCACCTACGTGCGCATTATTGATTTTCAGCAACTTGATAATGGTCTTCTTGGAATCACCGTGGAAGGCGATAGCAAGGTGACGGTTGTCCGCACCTGGCAGCAAGAGGATGGCCTGAACGTAGGGGATGTCGAGACGCTGATTGACGAGGCGGAAAGCGCGGTTCCCGAGCGTTATCACGAGTTGCCGTCGGTGCTGCATGCGCTTTGTCGGCATCCGGTGGTCAAGGATCTGGAAATGGATGTGAATTATGACGATGCCCGTCATATTGGCTGGCGCCTCACGGAGCTTTTGCCGCTGGACAAGCAGGAAAAACAGCGCCTTGCTGAGCTCCAGGACCCTCTGGAGCGCCTTGACCGCCTGCAGCAGTTACTGGAAGCGCTCGAGCAGGATTAGTGCGCTGTCAGGGTAGCGGCGTGTAGTTGAGGATCGCAGTGTCCCAGGTAATCATCATGTAAGCGCCCACAAACGCCAGCCAGCCGGCCCCGGCGAGCCAGGTCAATGCGTCCGGGCTGAGTGGAACCCGGTCGTACCGACTGTAGCTGGCGCGGATGGCACCAGTGATCGCCAGGCCCAGCAGCAATCCACCGAGCACATCGGTGACCCAGTGAACACCGAGGTAGAGCCGGCTCAGGGCGACCGGCAATATGGGCAGGGACAGGAAAAGATACTGTTGCCAGCGCTGGGTATTGCGATTTTCGCTGGCAATGAAGCTGGCGGCGAGCGTTACCAGAACCGTTATTCCAGCGGTATGCCCGCTTGGGTAGGCGCTCGAGTCCGGAGCTGAGAGCACTTCCTGTGGCCGGCTGATTCCGACGCCTTCCTTCAGCAACCAGACACTTACGGCCGTGGCCGTGGCGGCAATGGCGATATGGACGGCAGCGGCGTAATAGCCCCGGAACGACAGCACGAGAACCGCAAGCACGGCAGCCGCCAGCAGCACGGGCGGATCCCCCAGCAGGGTGAAGGCAATCATCGGCAGATCCAGCAATGGTTGCCGTAACGCGCCAAACCAGAGCAGTACTTGCTGGTTCACGAATTTTATCTGGTCCGTGACTCCCACCAGTTGAGCCAGGGCCACGAAAAGCGCAAGGGTCGTGATGGTCAGCAAGAGCGACGGCAGGGGGAATTCGCCCTGGTGCGAGGGCCGTTCGTTGCTGTAAAGCCGCCAGAAACGGTGGGTGGTGTCGTATTGGGCCATTCTGGATTCCAGCCACCCATACAACCAACTGCCTTCTCCCACGCCCAGTCGCACCCGCAGCACCACCAGATACACCACAACCAGCGCGGCACCGCTGGTCGCCAGAACCAGGTAGAAGTGAGGTGGTGGCTTGATCTCGTTGGCGAGTGCCGAGCCCACGAAAAAACCCGGCAGAATATACACAAGAGCCCAGCCAACCGCCGAGAGCAGATTAAAGCCCAGAAAACGCTGCCAACTCATGGTGAGCGCTCCGGCAATCAGCGGGATAACCGGTCTTATCGGGCCAACAAAACGGCCAATGACGACACTTTTGCCGCCATGAGCCCGAAAGAAGGTTTCGCCACGGGCGATAAGGCGGGGATATCGGCTGAAGGGCCAGACTGTGTTCAGTCGCCCCTGCAGCAGTCGACCGATCGCGAAACTGATGACATCGCCAACCACGGCGCCAAGCCCTGCCCAGAGCAGGGCCTCTGACAAGGGCAGGCCGCTTTTCCCGGCCAGGGCGGCAAACGCGAACAACAGGGCCACCCCGGGGACAATGATGCCGGCAATCGCCAGAGATTCGATCAGAGCCGTCAGGAACAGGGCAGCGACTAACCAGCCGGGGTTGCCTGCGACCCAGTCTGTGAGCTCGTTCAGCCAGTTTTCGGTCATGCCTTGACGGGCTCTCCCGGGCTGTACCAGGCGGAATCCGCCCCCCGTTTCCGGGCTTGCTGCATGGCCGCCAGCGAACGGTCACGCAGTGAATGCGTGCTGGTGTCGCCATTGCCCCGTGTGGTGCAGCCCAGGCTCACCGAAATCTTGCCCACCTCGGGCCAGTCATGTTCGCTGAGGGTCCGGCGAATACGTTCGGCAATCACCCGGACACCTTCCTCCGGCGTAAACGGCAGTATCAGGAAAAAATCCGAGCCATTGATGCTGTAGAGAGAATCGCCGGCGCGGATGATGTCGAACAGGGTCCCGGTGATGTGGCGCATCAGTGTATGCATACCCGGTTTGCCGTGAAGGTCGCGGATCTCATCGGCATGGTCCACGCTCAGGCTGACGACTGACAAGGCGTGGCCGGTGGCAATAGCCCGACTGATCTCTTTTTGCAGGGTTTCGTCCAGAAACCGCGCGTTATGGGCCCCGGTGACCGGGTCTGTGATGGCGAGGTCCTGGGCCGACTGCGCCATGTGGTCATAGTGCCAGATATACATCGCCGTGATCGCCAGCAAGGCCAGCAAGCCGATTGTGGTGAGCAGTGCGGTGGCCGCAGGGCCCGACAGCCAGGTCACCACCAGTACCGGTGCCAGTAGCAGGGCAGAGAGGGTGAGCCCGTGGCGTAACGGCAGAATGAGGAGGTTCAGCGATAGTAATGGCATGGCCCAGTGGCTGATGCCCGGTGCGTCCATGGTCAGGACACCGGCAATAAGGCCGCTGTTCAATCCGGCCAGGATGATCAGGTGCCCGGGTGCCGATAACTGTTGGCGCCGGCATAACCAGGTATACACCAGCCCGCCAAGCAGCAGTGCCGTCATGGCCAGAGCCAGATAGAATAACTGATAAAAGCCGTAGCGAAGATTCTGCAGCGCCAGGGCTATGGTAAACAGTGCTGCAAGACTGTAGCCGGCGGCATGAGTCCAGGTTCTGAGCCGTGTCTCGGTCATTGGTGGCCCCCCGAGGCTGGATGCTCACCGGCGCTGTTGGGCGCGGCGGGATTGCTGTAGGTCTGTGTGCGGTTACCGCCCTGTTGCTGGGCGCGGCGCAGGGCATTGGCCACACTTTGTTGCAGGCTGTCGGCGTCGTCTCCGATGTTAAGGCCGGCGACGCCAGTGCTGACGGTCAGTTTCAGGCCATGAGAGGCCAGCAGTGTGCAAAGGCCTGCTCGAACCTGCTCGGCGGTGCGGGCAGCTTCGGCCGTGTTGGTGCCGGGAAGTATCACCAGAAACTGCAAATCGGCGACCCGGTAGTAAGTGTCAAAGTCCCGCAGCTGGGAATGCAGGTAACGGCCAATCCGGGGCAGAATGGCCCGGATGTCTGCATCCGGATCGACATCGCTGAGGTGGGTATCCAGCCCGATCATCATCACCGACATATGAGTGCCTTCCCGCTCGCTGCGCTGGATTTCTTTGTGCAGATCGGCTGAAAGATACTCCCGGCTGGCGGCCTGGGTCAGTTCGTCGGTACGGCGCAGCGGAGCCAGCTGGCGGGATTTGTACTCACGCATGAACACCAGTATCGCCCCGAGGAGGGTGGTGAGCACCAGGGCGGTCATCATCTGGTGGCGGTCCGGAAGGGCAACCGCCCATTGGGTTCCGGCCAGCACGAAAAACATGAACGCCAGCGTGACGGGGGCGGCAAGATAAACCGGTGCCATCGCGAACAGCACCAGAGGCAGCGCATAAAGCCAGTGGCTGAGAGACCAGGGCCCGGTCCAGATGGCGGCAACCAGGGCCAGCACCAGCGTGACCAGGAAAAAAGCCCTCAGTTGCGTCCAGGGCCGGCCCTGGCGGTCCTTGCCCCGGTGCGTGCCAGCGAGGCACAAGCCGGCAGCAGCGGCCGCTGCAACGCCTGCCAGCAACTCTCCCGCGGCCAGACAAAGCCCGGTGGTAAGGCCAAAGGCAATGAACCCGCTGCGGGAAAACTTGCCGGGGAGAAATTTTTCGGCGGTTTGGGGCATTGGCTCTGTCCTTCGCTGGCGCGTCCATGAAATCCTGTGCAGCGCTATAATAGTCGTTTGGGGTGCGGACTTGAAACGGGAAAGGTAAAGTAACCGCCTCTTGTGTCGGAAAACGTTTGCATAACGGAAGGTAAATCAATGGATGTAGCAACCTACATGTCGGAGCTCGGACAGCAGGCCAGGGCCGCTTCACGGGCCGTCGCGCGCGCCTCCACGGCGGAACGGAACCAGGTACTTCTGGCCACTGCCGACGCCCTTGATGCCGCCCGCGCAGAGCTTGTGACGGCCAACAGCAAGGACCTGGAACGCGGCCGTGAAAATGGCCTGGACAGCGCAATGCTGGACCGCCTCGAGCTTACCCCTGACCGGGTTGATACCATGATTGAAGGGCTGCGCCAGGTGGCAGCACTGCCGGACCCTGTGGGCGTGATCAGTGATATGACCTACCGTCCATCAGGCATTCAGGTGGGTAAAATGCGGGTGCCATTGGGGGTCATCGGCATTATTTACGAATCAAGGCCCAACGTGACCGTCGAGGCGGCCAGTCTCTGCCTGAAATCCGGTAACGCCACTATTTTACGCGGCGGGTCTGAAGCCATCCATTCCAACCAGGCCATTGCCCTGTGTCTCAAACAGGGGCTGGCTGCCGCCGGGCTGCCGGAAGCGGCTGTCCAGGTGGTGAATACCACGGACCGCGCGGCCGTGGGAGAGCTGATTACCATGCCGCAATACGTGGATGTCATTGTACCCCGCGGCGGCAAGGGTCTGATCGAACGCATCAGCCGCGACGCCCGGGTGCCGGTGATCAAACACCTGGATGGTGTTTGTCATGTCTACATCGACAGCCACGCGGACCCTGAAAAAGCATTGAAAGTGGCGGTTAATTCGAAAACCCAGCGTTATGGCACCTGCAACACCATGGAGACCCTCCTGATTGATCAGGAGATCGCCGGGGACCTGTTGCCGTTGCTGGCGGAGCAGTTCCGCAGTAAATCGGTAGAACTCCGGGGATGCGAGCAGGCCTGTGCCATTGTGGGAGACATTGTTCCGGCCACCGACGCGGACTGGCACGCGGAGTATCTTGCGCCGATTCTCGCGATTCGGGTGGTCGCGGGGCTTGACGGTGCTATCGAGCACATCAACCACTACAGTTCCCAGCACACCGAAAGCATCATTACCGAAAATTACACCCGGGCCCGCCGGTTCCTGACAGAGGTGGATTCGAGCTCCGTTATGGTGAATGCGTCAACCCGGTTTGCTGACGGTTTCGAGTATGGTCTGGGGGCCGAGATCGGTATCTCTACAGACAAAATTCATGCCCGTGGGCCGGTTGGTCTCGAGGGGCTGACGTCGCAGAAATACGTGGTGTTCGGCGACGGACACGTTCGGGTATAACGTCGTGCACGTGATCTATGGCGGGACCTTTGACCCGATTCATCACGGTCACCTTCGGCTGGCACTGGAGGTTTCCGAGGCGTTGTCGGTAGCCCGCATCCACCTGGTGCCCAGTCATATTCCGCCTCACCGGGGCGAGACCGGCGCAAGCGCGGAGCAACGGCTGGAGCTGATCCGGCAGGCGATTGCCCCCGAGCCGGCCCTGGTCCTTGATGAACAGGAAGTGCGCCGGGGCGGGGCATCGTTTACGGCCGATACACTTCGACATTTGCGTGCCGAACTTGGCCCGGATTGCCCGCTGGTGATGGTTGTGGGGACCGATGCGTTCTCGTCGTTTCACCGTTGGCGGGAGTGGGAGCAAATACCCGAACTTGCTCATATCGTGGTGGTGCAGCGGCCTGGCTCAGAATTGCCCATGGGCAGTGAAGCTGCGCGAATCCTGGAAGAGCGTCGCGCGGGGTGTCCGGCTGACTTGCATTCCCGCCCGGCCGGTTTTGCGCTGGAACTGGCCCCGCCGTTACTGGACATTTCTGCAACCGGTATCCGGCAACGTATTGCGGCCGGTCGCTCGGTGCGTTACCTCACTCCGGACGTCGTGTGCCAGAACATTGATGCCTGGAAGCTTTACGGTGCCCGGAGCGGCCAGGTGCGTTAGGAGTTATTCACAGCAGTCTTTGATGCTACAATCGCGTTTGAATAACATTGATCGGGTGGCCATTCCGGCCGGTACCCGTACAACAGGGTAATTATGCAGGCTGAACAACTGAAAGATCTGGTCGTTAACGCACTGGAAAATATCAAGGCCCAGGATATTAGCATCATTGATGTTCGCGACCGCACCAGCGTGACCGATTTTATGGTTCTGGCATCGGGTACCTCCAACCGGCACGTCAAATCCCTCGCGGATTCGGTGGTGATCGAAGCCAAAGAGCAGGGCGTCAGAGCCGCAAATGTCGAGGGTGATGGTGGCAGCGACTGGATTCTGGTTGATCTGGGTGATGTCGTTGTTCACGTAATGATGCCCGCGACCCGGGAATTCTATGATCTGGAACGCTTCTGGCGGGATGCTCCGGATCTTGGTGCTGCAGGTAGCGAATAGTTATGCGCCTGCGTCTGATCTGTGTAGGGCAGAAAATGCCCGACTGGGTCAGTGCGGGGTACAACGATTACGCTCGCCGGATGCCGCCTGAGTTGCCCCTCGAACTGACTGAAATCGCCACGGCCCACCGGGGTAAAAATCCGGACATTCCGCGGCTGATGCAGCGCGAGAGCGATGCCATCCTGTCTGCGCTGGGCCCCCGTGACCGCGTGGTGGCACTGGAAGTGGGCGGTCGTCCCTGGTCGACGGAAAAACTGGCGTCGCAGCTGGAAAACTGGCAGCAGGACGGCCAGGACGTGGCCTTTCTGGTGGGCGGCCCGGACGGCCTTGCAGAGGCCTGCCGCCAGCGGGCGGACCAGCAGTGGTCGTTGTCTCCCCTTACCTTGCCCCATCCTCTGGTCAGAATTGTTCTGGCCGAACAACTGTACCGGGCCTGGACCATCACCCGTAATCACCCATACCACCGGGCCTAGGACATTACATGGCCTGGGGCGAACTGAAAAATACCGCTGCGGAGCGCCGGCTGTTTCAGCGACGGGCGCTGGTCATGCTGATGTTTGTCATGCTGTTGATGGCGGGCTTGCTGGCCCGGATGTATCAGCTGCAGATTGTCGAGCATGACACCTACACGACCTTGTCAGATAAAAACCGCGTTCAGGTGCAGTCGGTGCCGCCGCCCCGGGGGCTGGTCTATGATCGGAACAACGTTCTGCTGGCGGAGAACCGGCCCGTCTTCACCCTGACGGTCACACCGGAGCGGGTTGGCGACATGGATGATACCCTGGCTCGCCTGACCAGCGATCTGAGTATTTCTGATGAGGACCTGGAGCGGTTTGAGCGCCGGTTGCGTGAACCCAGGCGTCCGTTTCAGGCCATCCCCCTGAGTTACGACCTCGACGAAACCGAAATGGCCCGCCTGGCAGTGAACCGACATCGCTTTCCCGGTGTTGAGGTAGAGGCGGAACTTGTGCGTTATTACCCGCACAGTGACTTGACGGCCCATGTGCTGGGATTTGTCGGCCGTATCAACCGGGAAGAGCTGCAGCGCATCGATCCGGTCAATTACGCCGGCACCAACTACATCGGAAAATCCGGTATTGAGCGTTTCTATGAAGCGGCTCTGCACGGGGAAGTGGGCTATCAGCACGTTGAAACCAATGCCCGGGGCCGTATTCTCCGTGTCCTCGAACGCGTGAACCCGGTGCCCGGTGAAGATCTTCAGCTGCAGCTGGATTTGCGCTTGCAGCGCCGTGCCTATGAACTTCTGGAGGGGCGGCGCGGTGCCATTATCGCCATTGAGCCGTCGACCGGAGGCATTCTGGCCCTGGCCAGCGTGCCCGGGTTCGATGCCAACAAGTTTGTGACGGGCATCAGTGTCAAAGATTATCGTGCGCTCAGCCAGAGCATTGATAAGCCGTTGTTTAATCGCGCCCTTCGGGGGCAGTATCCACCGGCATCCACCATCAAGCCGATGATGGCGGTCGCCGCGCTGGACAGCGGCGTAACCGACAAGGACCGGCGAATCTGGGACCCCGGGTATTTCCAGTTACGAGAGGGCGGCCGGCGGTTTCGTAACTGGAACCGGTCGGGCGATGGCTGGGTGGATCTGAAGTATTCCATGGCCAGGTCTAATGATGTTTATTTTTATGAAGTCGGCGCGGATATGGGGGTAGACGTGATGTCGGACTACCTGGCCCGCTTTGGTTTCGGTGAAGACGCCACGCTGGACGTCTCCGGCGCCTTGAATGGTCTGCTGCCGACCGCAGACTGGAAACGGGCAGTGAAAAATGAACCCTGGTACCCCGGAGACTCGGTGAACATGAGCATCGGCCAGGGATTTTTACTGGTAACGCCCATGCAGCTAGCGACGGCGACCGCGCTGATAGCCAATCGGGGGGACTGGGTGGAGCCGAGATTGCTGAAAGACGTCCGGGGCGATCGTCCGGTGGAAGAGCTGCTGCCCGAGCCGACCCGCGAGCCTCTGCAACTGAAGGACCCGGAAACCTGGGAATACGTGGTCGATACCATGGAAGAAGTAATGCACGGTGCCCGGGGCACCGCGAGGCGGGCGGCTCAGGGTGCCAGTTACCGGATGGCCGGAAAGACCGGTACCGCGCAAGTGTTCAGTCTCGCTCAGGATGAAGAATACGACGAGGAGCAAATCCGTGAACGGTTACGTGACCATGCCCTGTTTGTCGGATTTGCCCCGGCCGAGGCTCCGGAAATTGCGGTCGCTGTTATTGTTGAAAACGGTGGGGGTGGCAGCAGTGTTGCGGCCCCGGTTGCCCGGGCATTGTTTGATGCCTGGCTGGAAGAGTTTCCTTCTGACGAGCCTGCCTCCGTGGTGAGCGATTCGGGGCTGGCAGAGGTGAACGCCGATGGCCGGTAGTCATCTCTGGAGTGGGCAAAGTCGCAGCGAACTTGGCCGGCCTCGCAGTGTCTGGTCGGCGCTGCATCTGGACCCGGTGCTCCTCGGGCTTTTGCTTGTGCTCGTTGGGGGCGGCCTTTTCGTTCTATACAGTGGCGCCGACCGGAATATCGAGGTGGTGAAAGCCCAGGGTATTCGCCTTGGTGTCGCGTTTGTCGTGATGTTCGTGTTTGCCCAGCTAGACCCTGCGGTGTTCCGTCGCTGGGCGCCCTGGTTGTATGGCATGGGGCTGGTTGGACTGGTGGCCGTGCTGGTGATGGGGGTGGGGGCCAAGGGTGCCCAGCGGTGGTTGGCGTTGCCCGGCCTGCCCCGATTCCAGCCCTCGGAGTTCATGAAACTCGTTGTGCCGATGATGGCCGCCTGGTATTTGTCGCGCTATTACCTGCCACCTTCTTTCCCCCGCATTATGGCAGGGCTGGTAATTGTTCTGCTTCCCATGTTTCTGATTATCCAGCAGCCCGATCTTGGTACTTCTCTGCTGGTGGGGATGGCGGGCATTTTCGTGGTGTTCTTTGCAGGCATCAGCTGGAAGCTGATTGCTGCCTTCCTTGCCATGGTCTCTGTGTCAGCCCCGCTGATGTGGTTTTTTGTCATGCGGGAGTATCAGAAGCAGCGGGTGCTGACACTGCTGGACCCTCAGAGTGATCCGCTCGGCGCCGGCTGGAACATCATTCAGTCGAAAACGGCCATTGGTTCCGGCGGGCTCGAGGGTAAGGGCTGGTTGCAGGGGACTCAGTCCCATCTTGAGTTTTTGCCCGAGAGCCACACAGACTTCATCGTCGCGGTGCTGGCAGAGGAGTTCGGATTTGTCGGAATGCTGATACTGCTGGCGGTGTACTTCCTGATTATCCTGCGGTGTCTGTATATTTCGGTGACCGCTCAGGATTCGTTCAGTCGCCTGGTGGCGGGTGCTCTGACCATGACGTTCTTCATCTACATTTTTGTCAATATCGGCATGGTGAGCGGGCTATTACCGGTGGTGGGAGTCCCTCTGCCGCTGATCAGTTACGGCGGTACGTCCAGTGTCACGCTGATGGCCGCGTTCGGGGTGTTGATGTCCATTCATACCCATCGCCGGATGATCACGGCCTGAGCGGGTAATGATGGCCACCCGGTAATGGTGCAGAGGTCAGGGAACCCGTTACAATATTGACGGTCAGTAGTGGCGGTTTTCATACACTGGGTTGGGGTAGCAAACGGACATGATCAGGCTTTCAGAAAAGCGGCTTCCCGCACTGGCTCTAGTCGCACTTCTGGCAGGCTGCGCCAGCAGCCCTGAGGTTGATCATTCCTCCCGTTATACCCTGAAACAGGATCGGGCGCCTTCCGGCAGCTTTGATGCCACGGGCCTGGCCGATGCGGTTCCCCGCTACGAGGCCCCTAGAACGGCGGGTAACAAATCGCCTTATACCGTCTGGGGCAAGCGCTACCATGTGCTCGACAGCAACGAGGGGTATGTGCAGCGTGGCACGGCCAGCTGGTATGGCGAAAAGTTCCACGGCCACAAAACCTCCAACGGCGAGATTTTCGATATGTATGCCATGTCTGCGGCACACAAGTCGCTGCAGATACCGGGGTACGCTCGCGTGACCAACCTGGATAATGGCCGCTCAGTGATCGTGCGGGTGAATGACCGGGGGCCCTTTCATGGTGACCGGCTGATTGATCTGTCCTATGCTGCAGCCAAGAAGCTGGGTTACCAGTCACATGGAACGGCGAGAGTGGAGGTGGCGGCCATCACCATTCGCCCCGACGGCCGTATGTTCCTGGCGGGAGCTCCCTTCGGTCCGGCCGGAACGGCATCGCCTGAGGTGTCTTCGAAGCCGGCGGCAACGGTACCTGCGCCTGGCGATGCGCTGTTTGTGCAACTCGGTGCTTTCAGCCAGCGGGACCCGGCTGAAGCCATGCGCGAGCGCCTGAAAGGCGTGCTGGAAAACCCGGTGAGAGTTCGTGAAATTACCACGGATAATGGCCGCTTCCACAGGGTCCAGGTAGGACCGTTCAATAATGAGGTCGACGCGCGTTACGCACAGGATTTGCTTGAATCCAGAGGGTTCCGGCAGTCTATCGTTCTGACCGATTCGCACTGAACCGATTGAGTTCAGAATTCCATAAGACATACATCTGACGACGAATGAAACTATCCATGGCTTTTAAAACTGTTACGCGAACCCTGTTTCTGGTTTTCTCCCTGTTGCTGATGACTGGTCAGGCCTCGGCCCAGGCCGTACTGATCCCGTCGCCGCCGCAGATTGCCGGCAGTTCCTGGGTATTGATGGATCCGCTCAGCGGGCGGGTGATCATGGAGCACAACAGCCATGAGCGCTTACCCCCGGCCAGCCTGACCAAGATGATGACGGCCTATATCGTCGAGCGCGAGCTGGACGAAGGGCGGATCACTATGCAGGACATGGTGCCGATCAGTGTCAAGGCCTGGCGCACCGAGGGGTCCAGAACCTTTGTGCAGGAAGGGACGTCTGTACCGGTGGAGGCGCTCCTGAAAGGTGTCATTATCCAGTCCGGCAACGACGCCTCGGTGGCGTTGGCGGAATTTGTTGCCGGCAGTGAGGGCGCGTTTGTTGACATCATGAACCAGCAGGCGCAGTTGCTGGGCATGAAGGACAGTCATTTTGAGAATGCGACCGGCCTGCCGTCGGCCGACCATTTCTCAACCGCCTACGATCTCGCCATTCTGGCACAGCACATTATTCAGGATTACCCCGAGAATTATCCCCTGTACGCGCAGAAGCATTTTACCTACAACAACATTCGCCAGCCCAATCGCAACAGCCTGTTGTGGCGTGACGACAGTGTCGATGGCCTGAAAACAGGGCACACCCAGGAAGCCGGTTACTGCCTGGTCGCATCGGCAAAGCGAAATAACACCCGTCTGATCGCGACGGTGATGGGCACAAGCAGTGCCGAAGCCCGGGCTCAGGAAGTACAGAAGATGCTGAATTATGGCTTCCGGTATTTCGAAACGGCGCGCTTGTTCGGAGCCGGTCAGGAGCTGATGTCTTCGCATGTTTGGGGTGGGCAGGTCAATTCTGTGTCTGTTGGAATGCCCGAGGATGTGTACGTCACCATTCCCCGCGGTTCCCGTGACCAGTTGGAGTCGGTTGTTGATCTTGATTCTGTGATCAAAGCACCCATTAAAGTCGGAGACGAGCTTGGCCGCGTTCGCGTGGTGCTGGACGGTGAAACCGTGGTGGATGAGCCTGTCCTGGCGCTGACTGAAGTGCCCGAGGGCGGGTTCTTCAAGCGCATCTGGGATGCCATCAAGCTATTTTTTGTTCAACTGTTTAACTGAGTTTGGCGCGTTATTGACGCCGACTGGGAGTAATCTGCGGCATGAGTGAGCCGAAAGCACCAAAAATTGAATTTCCCTGTGACTATGTCATCAAAGTGATTGGCGATGCCGCGCCCGATTTCACCGACTTTGTGGTGAAAGTGGTCGAGCAATATTCTCCCGGCTTAACCCAGGCGGATATTTCCGTAACGGACAGCAGCAAGGGGCGTTTTTCTTCGGTCCAGCTAAAAATTGTGGCGACCGGAGAAGACCAGCTCAAGGCATTGTTCGAGGAACTGAAAGCCAGCGGCCGCGTGCACATGGTGTTGTGACATGGCCGATCTGATTGTCCGGTCGCTCGGCCAGCAGCCGTACATGGAAACCTGGGAGGCGATGAAGTCGTTCACCGCCAACCGGGACCAAAACACGGTGGATGAACTCTGGTGCCTGGAACACCCCCGTGTGTTCACCCAGGGCCAGGCGGGAAAGGCTGAGCACATTCTGTTGCCCGGCGATATCCCTGTCATCCAGGTAGACCGCGGCGGTCAGGTGACTTACCACGGGCCGGGGCAACTGGTGGTGTACCTGATGATTGACCTGACGCGCCATAAACTGGGTGTCCGTAACCTTGTCAGTGCCATCGAGCAAGCCATTGTGCGTTCTTTGGCGCCTTCCGGTATTGACGCGGCGCCGCGCTCCGATGCACCCGGTGTCTACGTGAACGGGGCCAAGATCGCCTCGCTGGGATTACGGGTGAGGCGGGGGTGTTCTTTCCACGGCCTGGCGCTGAACGTCAACATGGATATGGAGCCTTTCTCCCGGATTAATCCCTGCGGATATGCCGGGATGTCGATGTGTCAGGTCAGTGACTTCGAGCCCGGGGCCTCGGTGTACGATCTGGAAGGGCGGCTGATCACAGAGTTGGTTGCAGGTCTCGGGCACCAGAGGGTAGAGCATCGCCAGGGTTGGTGACGGGCCGAACCCCAAAGAAGCCTCATTTAGCCCCGACATGATGGCTTGATATCGTGCTTCTTGGGCCACAGCGGCCCGGATGCGCCGACTTGGTTAGGTTGTTGTCCGCTTCGATCCGTATAATAGTCAGGTGCATCAAGGTATTCATTCTTCCTGACAGATACAGGTTCCTCATGTCTTCCAGCCGATCCGGAAAATCCGTCTCCCGCATCAAAACCGGTAGCTTTGAGCGCAGGCTTTCGCTGACCCGGGCCGGACTGTATGCCGGCACCCGCATGGCCTCGCACATGGCGACCAACTGGTTCAGCAGCAAAGAAACCCGTGAGCAGCGGCACCGGGCCATGTTGTCCAGCCAGGCTCGCTTTCTGGTGGACGAGCTTGGCCGTTTAAAGGGCAGCGTGGTCAAAATTGGCCAGGTGATGGCCCTGTACGGTGAGCACTTCTTGCCGGAAGAAGTCACCGAAGCCCTGCATACCCTGGAAGACCAGACGACCTCGCTTGAGTGGCCGGCCATCGAGCGGGTACTCAAAGAAGAACTCGGTGCCGGGCGCCTGGCGGAGCTTGAGGTTGATCCCGAGCCGATTGGTGCGGCTTCACTGGGGCAGGTGCATCGCGCCGTTCGCCGCAGTGATGGTTTGGAACTGGTACTGAAAGTACAGTACCCGGGTGTTGCCGATGCCGTCGACAGCGACCTGAATGCCGTTGCCCATCTGCTGAAAGTGGCCCGGCTGGTGAGCTTCGGCCCGGAATTTAATGACTGGCTTGAAGAAGTGCGGGTGATGATGCACCGGGAGGTGGATTACCGGCTTGAGGCCAGAACCACCGAAAAATTCCGGCAGATGCTCCGCCACGATCTCCGTTTCGTGGTTCCACGGGTCTTGCCGGAGTATTCGACCGACCACATCATTGCGTCTACCTATGAACACGGTCACTCGGTGAGTTCCGTGGCGGTGCGGGAGTTGCCCCTGGACAGGCGCAGTGCCCTGGGGCAGGCGGCGCTGGAGCTGTTCTTCCGGGAGTTGTTCGAGTGGGGCGAGATCCAGACCGACCCCAATTTTGGCAATTATCGCATTCGTATTGCCGGCGAACAGGGCGAAGACCCGAATACCGACCGCATTGTCTTGCTGGATTTCGGGGCGGTACAGAGTTACTCATCCGAATTCCTGCAGCCGGTGATCCAGATGATCCGGGCGTCCTACGAAGAGGATCTTGCGCAGGTCATCGAGGGGGGCGTTAAGCTTCGGTTTATGAGTAAGGACTGGCCGCCAGAGGTGTTGGAGAAATTCGGCAAGGTGTGTATGTCGGTGCTCGAGCCTCTGGCGAAAGACCGCGGCCAATGGCCGGATTATGCGGTTAACAGCCGTGGCCAGTATCGCTGGAAACAGAGCGATTTACCGTCGCGGGTGGCCAAACAGGCGGCGAGATCGGCCATCAGCCGTTATTTTCGGGTTCCACCCAAGGAGTTTGTGTTTCTCAATCGCAAACTGATTGGCGTCTACACGTTTATTGCGGTGTTGAATTCCGAGTTCAATGGCGAGGAGCTTCTGCGCAAATATCTCTACGACGACGGCGAGGCCTAATGCCCCGTCGCGGTCTGCACGGCCCAGATCACAAAGCCGTACCGTAGCCCCTTGCCGATACCCACCAAGATGATGAAATTCAGCCAGGGCACTCGCATGATGCCGCCCACCAGGGTGAGTGCATCGCCACCCAGCGGCAGCCAGCCCAGCAGCAATGACCACTGGCCGTAACGATTAAACCGGTTTCTGGCCTTGTGCAGTTGCAGTTCGGTGATCGGAAACCAGCGTTTGTCCTTAAAGCGATCCACCTGCCGGCCGATAACCCCGTTAACAACCGACCCCAGGGTGTTGCCCAGCGTTGCCCACCACCAGAGCCAGAGCAGGGAATAGTTCTGGCCGACCAGCGTGCCGAGCAGTATCTCGGAGTAGGCGGGTAAAAGTGTTGCAGCGGCAAAGGAGGTCAGGAACAGGGTCAGATAGGCCAAAATGCCTCCATGCTCTAGGATGTTGGTTAAGCCTCACAGAAAAAGGTTTCAATGTATATGAAACATCTCTCTCTTCGCATCAAGCTCTACGTGCTGGTGATCGCGCTTTTGCTGGTCATGGGCACCAGCATGATAGTCACCTCAACGATGTCGCTCAATTCGATGGAAGGTCGGCTGGCGGAGGATGTCCGGGCCACCGTGGGAGAGGTGGTGGTTGACCAGTTAGACGCCGTGTCTGGACAGTATGGGGAAGTGGTGTCGGGCTTTCTGTCGACGGCCTACCAGACTCCTGATGTAGTACGAAGTATGATCAGCCGAAATTTTGACGCGGACAGCTCGGGGCGGCTGAGCCGTCGGGACTTGCAGGAAGCCGTTGGCGCGGTGCTGAAATCCCGTGAAAATCTTGATTCGCTTTATGCCCACTTTGAGCCCAATGCCTACGATGACGAGGATATTTTTTTCACCGGGGGTGTGGAGGAGCACAGCAGCGACGAGGGTACGCTGGAAATCGCGTATTACCGGGAGCAGGGTGGTAGCGTCGAGTTTGCCCGGACCGAAGATCCCGCCGAGAAATATGAGGATGACCGGGATGAGTTCGGTACCCGGACCGCAGAATGGTATCTCTGCCCCCGTGACAATCTGAGACCCTGCCTGATTGAGCCATACGAAGAAGAGGTTCGCGAAGGCTACTTTGCCCTGATGACCAGTCTCGTTGTGCCCCTGTTGAAGGACGGGAGGTTTGCGGGCGTGGTTGGTGCCGACATCAACCTGTCGACGTTGCAGCCGACCATTGAGCAGGTGAGCCGTGATCTATACGACGGACAGTCGAAAGTTACCCTGCTGAGCCAAAAAGGGCTGATCGTAGCCTCCAGCCATTATCAGGAGCAACTGGGGCGCCCCCTGAGAGAGGCGATACCGGAACTGGCAGCCGAGCTGGCATCTTTGCACCTGCAGGACGGTCACCTTGAAATTGGTGACGAATTGGCCGTTGCCTATCCGATTCAGATTGAACTGCCCGGCCGAACCTGGTCTTTGCTGATTGAATTGCCAAGAGACATTGCTTTGGCGCAGGTCGACGACATTACAAACCTTTTGAAGGCCGAGATTGGCGCCACCGCCGACCGCCAGTTATTGGTCGGTATTTTTGTGGTGGTGCTGGCCATTGGTGTGCTGATTCTGCTGGTACGCTCGGTCACCCGTCCGCTGGATGAAATCCGCGACCGGATGCGCAACCTGGCAAGCGCCGAGGGCGACCTTACCCACGAACTGGATATTGACACCCATGCCGAGTTGATTGATTTGGCCGGTGGCTTCAACGCGTTTCTGGCGCGATTGCGCGACATGATCAACGATCTGAAGGGGGTCAATGCCCAGGTGCGCAGCCAGGCCGCCGACGTGGGTGCGATCGCCCGCGATACCGACGAGCAGACCAGTCGCCAGCACAATGACATAGACAGCGTGGTCACCGCCATGAACGAGATGTCGGCCGCGGCCGGTGAGGTCGCCGGCTTTGCCGGCGAAGCGGCGGATAATGCCAGGGCCGCCCGGGACGGCATCAAATTTACTCAGGATACGCTGGACACCGCGACCCGGGGCGTGGATGCACTGGCGGAAGATATGGGGCAGGCCAGTACGGCCATTGGTCAGGTGGCCCAGCGTAGCGAAGAAATCAATCGCATTCTCGAGGTGATCCGGGGCATTGCGGAACAAACCAACCTGTTGGCACTGAATGCTGCGATTGAAGCCGCGAGGGCTGGTGAACAAGGCCGGGGATTTGCCGTGGTGGCCGATGAAGTGCGGACACTGGCTTCGCGCACGCGGACCTCGACCGATGAAATCAGCGACATGATTGAGCGCCTGAAAGAGGATGTGGATGGCGCGGTCACGGTTATCGGGGCTGGAGTTGAACGGGCAACCAGCGCCGTCGACGGAACCCGCGAAGCCGGCCATTCGCTGGCAACGGTGGTTGAGCGTATTGCCACGATTGTCGAGCACGTGACGCAGGTGGCCACCGCTGCCGAAGAGCAGAGCTCGGTCAGTGAGGAAATTAACCGGAATCTGACGCAGATCGGGGATGCGGCCAATGACTTGCGGGAACTGGCTCAGAGAGTGCGCCAGAGTGGCGACTCTCTTGATGGGCAGGTGCAGGTACTGGATACCGAACTGGGCCGCCTGAAAACCTGATCGGCCGTCCGTAGCGGTGGCCACTATCGTGGTCATCGCCAGGATCAATTTCCTTTCCCGGCGAGGGCTGGCATCATGGCATCAGTTTCGATGCGGGGTATGGCCCCGGCCCATTTTTGGAGGTTTTATGGATCAGGTCACCATCTACGGCCGCACAAGTTGTGGCTTCTGCGTTGCTGCCAGAAATCTGTGTGAATCCCGTGGCATCCCGTTCACGTGGGTCGACATGATTGAAAAGAACATGACCAAGCAGGACATTGCCGATCGCATCGGGCGCCCGGTGTACACGGTGCCCCAGATTCTGGTGGGGTCCGAGTATGTAGGCGGCTTCGACGAGTTTTCGGCCTATGTTCGCCGCCACACGGCTGATATGGCCAATTGACAGAGCGGTATGTGTAACAGAAAAAAGCCCGGCGTTGATGCCGGGCTTTTTTTTGGCGGGGATGATCAGATCTCGAACTCGGTTCGGAGTTTCTTTTCAACCAGCTGGTTTTTCAGCTTCGCGACCCTGGGCAGGCCATTATCAAACGGAGGGAAGCTCTCGCCGGCGATCAGGGGCTGAAGGTAGGCCCGGCAGTCCTGGGTGATGCCAAAGCCGTCATCACGAATGTAGTGGATGGGCATCTTCTTTTCCTGATTGGCCACTTCGCTCAGGTTAGCTTCGCCGATGGTCCAGCGGTAAGGTTCCGCCTGTTCCCGCACGATGGTGGGCATCAGGGCCTGTTTGCCAGAAAGGGCCATGTCTACCGCTGCCTTGCCGACCGCGTAGGCCTGCTCCACATCCGTTGCCGAGGCAATATGGCGTGCAGCGCGCTGAAGGTAGTCGGCAACAGCCCAGTGGTATTTATGGCCGAGCGCCTGGCGCACCATGTTGGCCAGCGCCGGTGCGACGCCGCCCAGTTGGGTATGGCCGAAGGCATCTTTGGCACCGGCATCGGCAACAAAGCGGCCATCTTCGTATTGGGCACCCTCAGAGGCGACCACCACACAGTAGCCATATTCTTTGACGCAGTGATCCACGCGCTCCAGGAATTTCTCCCGGTTAAACGGCACTTCCGGGAACAGAATGATGTGCGGCGGCTCGCCGTCGCCCTCGCCGGCGAGCCCACCAGCTGCTGCGATCCAGCCGGCATGGCGGCCCATCACTTCCAGAATGAACACCTTGGTTGAAGTTTCGCACATGGACTTGATGTCGAGGCTGGCTTCCAGAGTGGAGGTGGCGATGTACTTGGCCACAGAGCCAAAACCAGGACAGCAGTCGGTAAACGGCAGGTCGTTATCCACGGTCTTGGGCACGCCGATGCAGGTAATCGGGTAGCCCATCTTCTCCGCAAGCTGGGAGACTTTATAGGCGGTATCCTGGGAGTCGCCGCCACCGTTATAGAAGAAGTAACCGATATCGTGGGCCCGGAACACTTCAATCAGACGCTCATACTCACGCTGATTTTCGGAGAGGTTCTTGAGCTTGTAGCGGCAGGAGCCGAAAGCGCCGCCCGGGGTGTGGATCAGGGCCTGGATCGACTCATCGGATTCCAGGCTGGTATCGATCAGTTCTTCTTTCAGGGCGCCGATGATGCCGTTGCGGCCGGCATAGACCTTGCCGATCTGGTCCGGGTATTTGCGGGCGGTCTGGATAACACCGCAAGCGCTGGCATTGATAACGGCGGTAACCCCGCCGGACTGGGCGTAAAACGCGTTCTTGATAGCCATCTCGGGCTGAAGCCTCCTGGTGGTTCAACGAATGGCGCAGATGATACGCCAAACACCGCGGTTTTTCATGAGCACATACCGGCTCTTGACCCCGCCAAAAGTATGGTAGAGGCTTGGCAAGTTTCAAACCGGAGGCAAGACCTTAATGCACATACATATCCTGGGCATCTGCGGCACGTTCATGGGCAGCCTGGCGGTGATTGCCAGAGAACTGGGGCATACCGTGACCGGCTCTGATCACGGCGTCTACCCGCCCATGAGTACCCAGCTGGAGGCCCAGGGCATTGCGTTGATGGAGGGCTACCGGCCTGAAAATCTGGAGCCGGCGCCGGATCTGGTGCTGATTGGCAACGCCATGTCCCGGGGGAATCCGGAAGTGGAGGCGGTCCTTAACCGGGGAATTGACTATATGTCGGGGCCGGAATGGCTGGCCAGAGCGGTGTTGCGCCACCGCTGGGTCATGGCTGTGGCCGGCACTCACGGTAAAACCACCACCACCGCCATGTTGCTGTGGATTCTCGACCAGGCCGGGTTCGATGCCGGTTATCTGGTTGGTGGTGTGCCTCAGGATTTCCCGGTGTCTGCGCGACTGGGTACCAGTGATTTTTTTGTGATTGAAGCGGATGAGTACGACAGCGCGTTTTTCGACAAACGCTCCAAATTCATTCATTACCGCCCCAACACCCTCATTCTCAATAATCTGGAATTTGATCACGCTGACATCTTCGACAATGTCGAAGCCATTGAGCGCCAGTTCCATCACCTGGTGCGCACAGTGCCGTCGCAGGGGTTGATTGTGCGGCCGGCGCTGGACAGTCACCTGGATAATGCCCTTGGGCAGGGCTGCTGGACTCCGGTACAGGATACCGCCATAGGCAGCGAAATCAGCCGCACTGCCGATTGGCGGGCCGAACTGCTGGCCGAGGATGGCAGCCGCTTTATGGTGATTCACCACGAACAACCGGTGGCGACACTGAAGTGGAACCTGACCGGCCTGCACAATGTCCGGAATGCTCTGTCAGCCATTGCCGCTGCCCGCCATGTGGGGGTTACCCCGGACCATGCGGTAGCGGCTCTGTGCCGGTTCTCCGGTGTGAAACGCCGGATGGAGCTGGTGGGCGAAATTGGCGGCGTGCGCGTATATGACGACTTTGCCCACCACCCTACGGCGATTGCCTCTACGCTGGAGGGGCTGCGTAACCAGGTGGGTGACGAACCGATCCTTGCCATCATTGAGCCACGGTCGAACACCATGAAGCAGGGTGTGCACAAGCAGACTCTGATTCCCAGTACCGAAGCGGCAGACCGGGTGCTCTGGGGCAACCTCAGTGAGATGGACTGGTTGCCGGAGCTGGTTGACGGCTGGCGGGCCGAGCACGATGCTCTGGATCATCATTCGGTAGAGAATTCGGTGAGGGCGTTGATCGACAAGGCCCTGGACCAACTGCCGGAGACTTGCCACATCGTGATCATGAGTAACGGTGGCTTTGGCGGTATTCATCGTAAGTTATTGGCAGAGTTGGAGACACGTTGTGGCTGAACCATCATCGGTGATTAATCTCGCGTTTACCGGCGCTTCCGGCTCTCAGTACGGCTTGCGACTGCTGCAATGCCTGGTGGCGCAGAAGTGCCGAGTGAATGTGATGATCAGCAAGGCGGCGCAGGTGGTGATCGCCACAGAGACCGAGTTTCGTTTGCCGGGTTCAACGCCGGCCATGGCGGAAGCGCTGTCAGCTTATGCGGGAGCGAGCGATGGCCAGGTGCAGGTGTTTGGCCGGGAAGAATGGTTTTCGCCGCCGGCCTCCGGTTCTGGCGAGAAAGCCCCGCTGGTGATCTGCCCCTGCAGCACCGGCACCCTGTCAGCCCTGGCCACCGGAGCCAGCAATAACCTGATTGAGCGTGCCGGTGATGTGGCGCTGAAGGAACGCCGCAAGCTGATTCTGGTCTTGCGCGAGACACCCTATTCGGAAGTGCATCTGGACAATATGCTTCGACTGACCCGAATGGGAGCCGTGGTCATGCCTGCAAGCCCGGGTTTCTATCACAACCCCGAGACGATAGACGATCTGGTGGACTTTATGGTGGCGCGGATGCTGGACCACCTGGATCTGCCGCAAACCCTGGTGCCCCGTTGGGGGGATAAAAAAACAGACTGACCCTGCCCGGGGCGATGGTTTTGGCCAAAGCGATTGATGGTTTTCACCATTGAGGGAAAACCCGCCCCGCCACAGACTTGCTGAACACAACGATAATCAACCCGTTCACCGAGGTTCAGCAATGATTCCACGCACTCTGTTTGACGCCGATCTTGAAGGCTTCCGGGATTCCGTTCGCAAGTTTCTGGAACAGGAGGCAGCGCCTTACCACGATCAATGGGAAAAGGATGGTCAGGTTAGCCGCGCACTCTGGCAAAAGGCCGGAGAGCTGGGCTTTCTTTGCCCCATGCTTCCGGAAGAGTACGGCGGTGTTGGTGCAGATTTCCGCTACTCGGCGGTGATCATGGAGGAGATCTCCAGGGCCGGGCTGTCGGGTATCGGCTGGACGTTGCACTCCGACATCGTGGCCCCTTACATCCTTAATTACGGCTCGGAAGAGCAGAAAAAGCATTATCTGCCCAAACTGGCATCCGGTGAGATGATCGGGGCGATTGCGATGACAGAACCCGGCGCGGGTTCGGATTTGCAAGGTGTGAAAACCACCGCCGTGCTCAAGGGCGATCATTATGTTCTGAATGGCTCGAAAACTTTCATTACCAATGGCCAGCTGGCAGACCTGGTGGTGGTGGTCGCCAAAACCGATCCCAGAGAAGGGGCGAAAGGCACCAGCTTGCTGATTGTGGAAACAGCATGGCAGGGCTTCGAAAAAGGCCAGAACCTGAACAAAGTCGGCATGAAGGCGCAGGATACCTCCGAGCTGTTCTTCCAGGATGTTGAAGTGCCGGCGGACAACCTGCTTGGAGGCCGGGAGGGGCAGGGCTTCTTCCAGTTGATGCAGGAGCTGCCCGCCGAGCGTTTGCAGGTGGCGCTGACCGCTGTTGCGGCGGCGGAAGCGGCCTGGCAGTGGACCCTGGATTACGTGAAGGAGCGCAAGGCCTTCGGCAAGCCCGTGATTGCGTTCCAGAACACCCGTTTCAAACTGGCCGAACTGAAAGCGGAAATCACCGCCGCGCGGGTGTTTACAGATCGTTGTCTGGAGCTGCATCTGGACAAGAAGCTGGACATTCCGACGGCCGCCATGCTCAAGCAACACACCACCGACCTTCAGTGCAAGGTTATGGACGAATGCGTGCAACTGCACGGTGGCTATGGCTATATGTGGGAATATCCCATTGCCCGGGCCTGGGCGGATTCTCGGGTGCAGCGCATTTACGCGGGCACCAATGAAATCATGAAAGAAATTGTGGCCCGCTCGTTCTGAACAAGCCAGCCAATGTGCAGGCCCTGGCAGATTTCGGGGTCTGCCCGTTACCAAACTTTACAATTTGCCAAGCCTGTCAAGGTCTCCCGGCGGCACATCTCCTACAGTAGCAGCACAACCTCTAACAAGGATAAATGGTTGCTGCGATGAAATGCCTGATCAGTCTCTCCGTACCCCTGTTGTCACTCGCCCTTGTCGGGTGTGGTGATGAATCCGATGACCTCCCGGTGGATGGCCGCGACTTCGATGGCGTGTCCTACAGTGAGCGTGCGCCTTACGAGGGGCGTGTGATTGACGGCTATCTCAGTAACGCCAGAGTCTGGCTTGATATCGACGGCAACGGCCAATACACGGCAGGGCCGGTCGAGGTTGAGCTTGAAAACGGCGGCATTCACCGGCTGGAAGCCGGCGAGCCAACGGTTATGAGTGGCGCCGGCGGGCAGTTCTCTCTCGATGTCTCCGCCCTGGACGTTCCGCCGTCGCTGGGGCCGGACCTCGACCCGCGGGAGTATCCGCTCTATGCCCTTGCCATTCCCGGGCAAACCCTGGAAGAGCGCCACTACGGCGACGAGCCCGTTGACCGGGCGTTTGTGATGTCGGCGAGCCCCGGAGTCACCAACGTCACGCCACTGACCACTCTGGCCAGATTCCGCGCTCTGGCCGGGCAATGGAATTCCGATGCACCTATCCAGTATTACCGGCTTGCTGACCTGGACGGGATCAACCTCTGGAAAGACTATATTCTGGGCAACGACGACCGCGCCCACGCCTACGCCCGCGCCTTTGCCCGGTTTATGGCCAGCCAGATTCCCGAGGCCTATAACCAATATCTCGTCGATAATGGCAGCGATGGTGGCGAGAGCCGGCACCTGCCACAGGATGGTGTTTATCTGTTGGGCTATTCACTGGTGCGCAACGCAGGGGAGGTGATGGCACTGGTGAATTCGGCGGCAACCGGGGGTAATTACGCCAACGTTGATGCTGAAACCCTCGCATTACCCGAGGTCGATGTAGAGATCAGTAATCCGAGATTGCTGGTGAGCCAGCGTATTTCGGCGCGGCCAACCCGTTCCGATACCGTGCCAGCCAATACCTCGGATCTGGGGCTTTCGGCGGAGTTGTTCTTCGAATACAGCGAAGCCGGGCAATTAATGGCGGTCTCCAGCCGTGGGTGTATGGGCGTCTCCCTGCCTGAGTTGGCTCGCGTATTTCAGGTCAATGGCTATCTGACTAACCTGAGAACGCCGTGGTTGCCGTCGGCCTCCCTGTCGTCAGACAGCGCTGATAAATACGACGCTGGCGGTGTGCATGAGCGGCTGGAGTTTTCCTGGGAAGAAGGAGAAGCCAGCCTGGATACCGCCACCACCTGCCATGCCGATACACTGGGTGTTGCCCAGGGGGTGACCGAGCTCGATGGTGTCAGTGATATTGCCTGGCAGTGGGATGAAGAGGCAGGCACGCTGGTAGAGACTGTCCCGGGCCGCCCGGATGACCTTGTTCTGACCTTGGAGTCTGCCAATGCACCGACAAGCGCTCTGGATAGCGCTCAGGCGCCTTTTGATCTGGTCAGCGGGTACCGGCAAACCGCAGCCAGCCAGTTGGAGTCGGGGGTTCTGTTCTCGGCGGGTGATGCGTCGTGTGAGCCGGCCGGTGCGTCCACCAATGACGAGGCCCGAAATGGCCAGTATGTTACCCGGCTGTTCCCGTTGTCGTTTACCAGTGATAGCACCGTGCCGGATCTTTTCGGCGCGGCTGCCTACGAATACGATATTGATGAACGCAACGGCGTCTCGTTTGCCCGTTTGTTGAGGTATCCGTTTTTCGATAAAGCAATGGCGGGCCTGCCGGAAGTGGCATCGGCCAATGGCGCATTCCAGTGGCAGCTGTTTTATCGCGGCTTGAGCAGTGAAGAGCTTGATCCCCGGCGAACCGACTTGCTGCAGGCCGCCTACCTGGTGGACGCCGTGGCAACATCCAGTTGCGGTGATGGCCCTCTGGACCGCCCGGAGAGGGCCTATGCCACGGTGGAGTACCGGTATCAGACGCTTTCCGAGTATCTGCTGAATAAATTGTCAGAGTAGAGAGTAGTGGCGGAGCGGTGGGTAACACACCTGCCGCTTTTTCACGCAGCATAAAACCAGCTGATGAATTGACGCTGATTACTGAATAACTTTAGGGGAAAGTGTTCTTAGGCCATTTTCGCAGGGGCTGCCCCTGGTTAGCGATTGAGTGGAGGCTTGATCGAATTTAGCCGTCGTCTCAGTTTTACTCCTTCCTTCGGGTGGAGAGTGGTGATTCGACCAACCTTGCCAGATAGTGATTTCCACTTTTTGCAGAAATCGTCTGTTGTGTTGTCTTCAAGTGCTTGCTTTTCTAACTTAAAGATTCCAGCCCGAACAGCGTGGCGCTGTTGCTTTGGAATCGTAGGTTTCCTGCCGTTGACGTTTAGGCTAGTAACTTGCATGGGTTGGGCTGGTGTCACAATAGAATGCTTTGAACGCTTGGGCGCGTAACCTTCACCGAAAAGCATAGCGTAAACGCTGGATATGATTGCGCGCTTTTCTCCATTAACCAGGCTTCTCCGACTGGATATCGATATATCATCCATAAAGCGGCTGTAGGCTAATCCTTGTTTTTCTAGTTGGCTAACCAGTTGGGGTTCCCGCTCCCAAAACACCAGGTTTGCAAGGTAGCCACTTGTTTTCCAACCTTGTGGTAGCTCATCTTGATAAGTCGTCAGTCTGGTTAAGATGCCTGCAACTTCCGGCGAAAAACTGAAACAGCGAAGCCAAACCTTGTAGACAACATCCTTGGTCGTCCTTGGGAATGTAATCCCCCCATTTTTAACCACACTTTTGAGTAGAGGTTAAGCTACCTCCAGCAGCCTGGATGGGGGTACTCCTCCAATGGCCGTGTTCGGT
>NZ_JBNFVX010000015.1:0-99760 GCF_049943275.1 Marinobacter sp. VGCF2001 | reverse complement strand
ATTGTTTGTCAGTAAACCAAAGGCTTACCAAAGCTGTAATAGCACCAATAACCGAAACTACAGCACTGAGCATATTTCTCCCTGATTTTTAACGCTTGCAGCATGCGCGCCCACGGAATGGAGCCGAAGGCGCAATGTAGTGGGCGTCGCCGTGCCTGCAGTGGTTATAAGTCATTTCACTACTCTCAAATAAGGAGGAAGCCTCTTACCTCCGGCCCTTTGAGTATCCTCACCCAAGAAGGCTTTCCGAGCCTCGTCTACGACCCCCTCAAGTTCTTTAAGGTAGTATTCGCAAAGCTCTTCGATAGACTTTTTCTTCAAATCGTCATCATCTGGAACCGGCAATTCGCTGAAGTGCTGCTGAACCTTGGCCATGCTTTCGGGGAGTTCAACGTAATACTTTTCCTTTGTCCCATCCGGCAATTCGATTTCCCACCCACTACCGCCAGTTTGATCTCCAATGAAAAATCCACTGGCTCCTGTGGGAGGTGTTCCCAACTTTGCCATGTCAGAAGATGAGAAGTTGACTGAGGCAGATGTGCTGACCGGCAGTTTTCCCTGTTTGAGTATTTCGTTTCTCAGCGTGACGAAATACTTCATCAGAACATCAGACTTCATTTTTTCCTGTATGGGTTGATACCAAGCATCAAACCGATCAGAACCAACAGGCGTTTTAAGGTTCTGAATTACGAAAGTCACCGACCGGCCAAAAACGACCAAGTTTCGGATGCCCGAATACCTCCGGTAGCGATTTCCCGACGTGAGATCCTCGTAGCCGAACCGAGCCGTTTGGAGCGTTTCTTCAGCCTTCTGAATTATCGCCCGAATCTCATTACTCACTCAGAACCTCAATGACTTATAACGCCAGCGCACAACGGCGCACTTGTAATGGAGGCGCAGCCGCAATGAAAAGTGCGTCCGGCGGCCACCGGCCGCGAATTGCTGCGCCTTGTTATGCATAGCCTGCTACCTGATCCACTTTAAATAGGAACTGATCATCTTGGAGCATTGGTTTGTAGTGAAGCTCACTATTACCCGATTCGGTCCAAATCAGATGCTGGAATTCGCCAAAGTAATCCGCATTGATTAAACCTTTTTCAAGCAGTGTAGGGACAATTGTAAGGTCGAGAACCCGCATATTTGGAAAAGTCAGCCAGACATGCAGGTCTAGTTCTCGGTTTGGATCAAACCCCTCAGCGAGGGTTCGACGCAGAGATGACTTTGAAACTGGGTACAACGGTGTGCCCTTGAACTCGACGCTGCCGACGGTTATCGCAAGCCCGCTAGCCTGTGAAAGCTCCGACTGCATCCAGTTATCAAAAAATTGCTGGCTAACACTATGGCAGAGCCCCGCCAAATCAGGAGGCGATTCTTTGATAAACTGCTCCGCGATAGTCGGCAAAATATGGTCAGTGAATTGGGCCAGATCTGGGTTGTCAGCAAGCTCCCGATAATGTTGTAAAAGGTCATCGTAAGCCTCTTTGGGCACCTTTTCGTTTCGGAGCTTGTTCCCGAATTTTACAGCGGAAACATACTCATCGAGATAGCTCACAAACTTCCTCCTCTAGAACTGCATAACGCCAATATTCAGCGGCGGCCTTTGCGTAGCGAAGCGAAGAAAAGGCCGTCCGGTGGAGGCCCAAAGGGCCGTAACGAACTGGAATGACTTGTTAACTGTGCCGCATGCGACGCCGTTGGTTCTCATTGGGGAGTGGCTTTTCAGGTCGGTTTTCACAATACCTACACCCTGCATCTCCGCAACGGCCCTCAAGCCATATGTTGCAATACGCGCAGATAAAAGCATCAAAAGGCTCATAGTAAATCGCTGGCTCCTGACACTTGTGGCATGAAACCGAGTCTTCCGGAATGAAACCCTCGATTTTGACCGCCCCGTCGATGAGCAGAAACCCTTCTTCATCAGCCTTTTCTACGAACTCTGTATCCATGCTTTTCTACAGTTAACGCTGAAGCGCACCGGTGGCTTTGTCGCAGCGCAGCGGAGACAAAGGCATCCGAGTGACGCGCCTGGTTAAATTACTACCGCTCACCTTCAAGGCCATGCCATACCCGGAGAATGATGATGGCACTGGGATGGAGCGAATATCGAACGACATATTTCCCGAAAACCATATCTCGAACAGAGTCAGGCACCGGTGCCATTTCAACTGGCGTGCCCATCTTGGGAAAATCAGGAAGCAATTCGATTTTGCCAACCAGTTCGGTGGCGATCCGGGCTGCCGCCGATGGATTGTGGACTGCAATGAACTCCCTGAGACGCTGTAAATCTTCAATGGCTTCGTCCGTGTAAACCAGTTTCACTTACCTGACCTCGGTGCATCCTGCTCGTTGTCGGTTCCCCAACTATTAAGCCAGCTGTGAACCTCGCGGGCATCAACAACCTTGCCTTGTGCAGCGGACTCCATTGCTTCTAAGGTCTGTTTCCAGCGCTCTTGCTCCAGCTGCTGCTTTTCTATGTACTCCGATAATGCTTGGTTAATTACCCAACCTTTGCTCCGGTGCAACCTGCCAGCAATTGCTTCCAGGTGCTGTTCAACTTCTGCTTGAAGGCGAACCGTGGTGACGCTCATGACTATACCCTCGAGTTTGGTTACTACAATGTATTACAACATAGTCTACGAGGGTGCGGCAAAAAATTTAACGCTGAGGTAACCGGCGCCGGAGCGCGAGCGGAGGGAACCAAAAGCGGCACGCTTTTGGCGTCCGGTTGACCGCCTGGTTATGGCCTCGCATGCTTAGTCACCGTGTGAATTACAAATTTCCCGCAAATCAAGCAAATGACGAGAATTAGTAAAATTTGGATGGGGAGGTTCGCGGCGAAATACCACCAGTACTCGTCAGATACCTCTTCCTTAGCTTCGACCAAGCGGTCCAAAAATTCCGGAGAGCGCCTCAATGCATTGCCCTCTTCTCGGGAAAGATCTGATATGGACCTGCCATCTAACGCTAATTCAATAGCCTCTTTATTAACGTGCTCTGTCAGTGCTCGCCCATAAGTTCCGCCTATGGCGCTGACAAACACTGCCAAAATTAGGCTGGCAAAAATGGACAGATAAACCTTCTTCTTCACTCGACTTCCTTGTGGTCATAACGCGAAGCTAAGCGGCGCCCTGACAAGGGCGTCCGGTGGACGGCCGACAGGCCGGGAACGTACTTGAGCGACTGGTTAAGTGTCATAGCCCAGATCTTCCTTTCTCTGACCAAGCTTGAGCGCCTTTGCTATCAATGGTTGTATTTCCGAGAGCCAGTGAACGGCGTTGGCAGAGCATGTATTTGAGTAAATTCCGGCTAGCTCCCTGCCTGCACTAGAGACAAAAGACAGTGCGACAAATCCTCGGCCTTTGGCTGGCTGCATTTCTTTGAGAACCAGCTCCGTTACGTCAGAAATAGGTGCTGAGATGCTGCGATTGTTTTTGATACAGCCTAGCGTTCCATCCGAGGAATCAGACCAGACGATGAATGCGCCTGCGGGTTCGCTGGCGTACTTCTTTTTGACTTTCTCCGAGGCCTCATCCTGAAGGGGAATATCAGCTTCGGCGTCGACCGGTCTTTCGATTTTCAACCAAACATCCATGATGCGACCTTTTACACTTAACGCTGAGGTAACCGGCGCCGAAGCGCAGCGGAGGGAACCAAAAGCGGTACGCTTTTGGCGTCCGGTTGACCGCCTGGTTAATGGCCGTTCACCACCGTGGTTGAGCCTGGAAACCCAGACCGCATGCCCTCTCCCGGACAGCTTGCACCAACTTGACGGATGGCGACAGGAACCAGAACGCAAAAGCCGCCGACCCGATTACCATTTAAGACGGACGGCCCCGCGACTGGGGCACGTCATGAATACCGACACTGCTGGCCATTGTGGCAACCAAACCAAACAGCGCATTTTCCGGCCTTGGCGATCACCAGAGTGAGCGGGCTTACAACCAATCCCGGTGCCAAGGCCTTTGCACCCCACCTGCTAAAAACTCACGAATGCCGGGCCAATAACGCCAGCAGCATGCGCGGCTTTGTAGTGAAGGCGAAGCCGCAACGAAAAAGACGTCGCCATGCCTGCCCTGGTTAAATTATATCAATCCTAATGTATCGTACTTGTTTATCGCAGATTGCATGTTGGCATGCTCGCTCGCACCCATCAGATCTGGAAATAGGGTTAAGTGATTTATATTTGACCTATTCAGGTGGATCAAACATTCTTCGACCATCCTGTTGGGGATTAGCATTTTTATTAGCACGGCCTCTTTGGATCTATCCCCGGAAAATTTTTTCTGTACCCATTCGTCCAAAATAGTTTCAGGTGGCAACCTGACAAATAGTCCTGCTTGATTAATGAGCCGATGATTCTCCTCTGTCAGAGGTGTGAAAATATCGACAAATTGCTCTTCCGTTTCTTCGGACTGTTTTTTTAGGTCCAGCAAGGTGCTCATGTGTATGGCGTAGACCGCTCGATAGTCAGCATCGGATTCTTCACTAAAAGCAAAATAAAGAGCAACGTAAGGTGAGCGAGTAAAATCAAGTAAAGGAGTTGCCAGGCCATAATGTTGGCCAAGTGACCACCAGTCATTTTCACTCAGCTCATTCAGACTCCCGTTTCGTCGGCCTCTTGCAGCATATTTAAATGCGTCTAGATGGCGATCTTCCGGGATGAGCACTTGCGACTTTTTTCGAAGGCGATCCAAGGTGTTCTCAAGCTTCCATTCCGAGTTACTTTGCCCCCGAAAACAATATCCTGGAAAGTTCACAAGCTCTTGAGTAACAAACCTATAGAAATACTTCCAATTTTGAAGGCGTATAATCATAACGCCATTTATTGGGTCTTCCTTGCTGATTTTCGGTCTTTTCGCCAAGGATTACTCCTTCAAATTTAACGCCTTGGCTTTGCGGCGTGCCGGAGCGCCAGCGTAGGCGCGTCCGACAACAGCCACTGGTTAAGCTGCTTCGAAGTCCAAGGGATGAATGCCATCCAGATTGACCGTATTGCGGGCCACCCAAAGATCGTACATGTCCTGCATTGCCAACCAGCTCTCAGGAGTGCGCCCGAGAACCTTGGATAGCCGCAATGACATTTCCGGGCTAATACCACTATCTCCTTTGAGCAGCCGAGACAAAGTGGAAGGTGATACGCCCAGACTGGAAGCAAGCTGACGGGAACTGATACCGAAAGGCTCCAGATACACCTCCCGAATGAACTCGCCTGGATGCGGCGGATTATGCATAGTCATTAGTGATAATCCTCATAATCAAGAATGTAGGCATTGCCGTCCTGAAATTCGAACGTCATGCGCCAATTTCCGTTAACCCGAATCGACCACCGCCCCTTGTCTTTTCCCTTCAATGGGTGAATCCGAAAGCCAGGGATGTCCATGTCCTCCACCGAAGTGGCCGTATCCAGAGCAGCTAACTGCATACGCAGTTTCTTGGCATGGTCAGGCTGTATGCCCACCGTGCTGCCGGTCGAGTAGAACCGCTTCAGTCCTTTGTGACGGAAAGATTTAATCATGAGGGGATGATAGCATGGTGCGCATCACGCAACAATAGAGCTTAACGCCCTTGTTTAGCGGCGCCCATGTAGCGCAGCGAAATGGGCGTCCGGTGTAGGGCCGCGAGGCCCGAAACGTACTACAACTATTTGTTAAAGGCTTTTGCAGTAAGCGCTCGGTAGCCACTACAACACCGACGATATTGTCTGAAAGACGCTCACAACTGTCAGGAACCCGCCAATGACGATCAGTCGTCTTTGAGAGAGATCGATGCCCTGAATCAGAACAAAGGTTCCGACCAAGCCGCTGAAAAAGCCTCCGCTAAACTGGGCACCACCAACCGCATAAACAAACACCAAGTAAACCACTGCCAGCAAATACAGCAATACTCGTAACGGCTTAAACTCAAAACGCTTGTAGTAGGCTTGGTCTTCTGGAGAAAGATCTTCCTTGTTCACCGGGAACTCCCTTTAGCCTTTAACAGCTAATTATACGAACGCGTTCGCATATCACCCGTTCGTAAAACTCCATTCAAACACGCCCAAGAAAAAACAAAATTCTTCATAAAAATAATACCTTGAGCACTATTCACCACGGCTACCGCCGGAGTTATACGCCCATTCTTGAGCCACCCCTGCTCCCGCTATAGGCGTATAACTCCGCCATTCCTTTTCTAACTTCTCAACCCTATCAGATAGTTACCAACATTTCTTATGCAATTTTCAGAGTTTTGCGAACGCGTTCGTGTAACTCAGCCAACATAAGCCTCTTGACTTTATCCCTAACCGGATTACTGTATATAAAAACAGTATTCAAGGATGAACGGATATGGATATCCCCACCCCGATACCGGCACAATCAACCCGCTTTTTGGACAAAGTCCGGAGCTTCATGCGCCTGCGGGGCATGGCGTATAAATCAGAGAAAACCTATCTGTTCTGGATTAAACGCTTCATCCGCTTCCATGGCCTCCAGCACCCTACAGCCATGGGCTCTGGAGAAGTCGAATCGTTTCTGTCTCATCTGGTTTTGCAGGCAAACGTAAGCGCTTCTACCCAGAGAGTCGCTTTGAACGCCTTGGTATTTTTATATCGTGAATTCCTTGGCCAACCTTTGGACGACCTGAAGTTCGAACGGTCCAGAAAGCCGGTGAAGCTTCCAACGGTATTCAGTAAAGAAGAAGCCAGCGCTGTCATTGGCAACCTGGGCGGAGATTACAAGCTTATTGCCATGCTCCTCTATGGATCTGGCCTGCGGATAAACGAAGCCCTGCGCCTAAGGGTCAAAGATGTTGATTTTGATATGCAACAGTTGATTGTTCGAGCCGGTAAAGGTGCTAAAGATCGAATTACACTGCTGCCAGATCGCCTCGTCGAACCGTTAAAACAACAGATCGATTCCGCGCTGCATTTGCATCAGGCCGATCTTTTGAAGGGATTCGGCTCGGTCTATCTTCCTGCAGGCCTGGAACGCAAATACCCAAGTGCCAGCCAAGAGCCCGCCTGGCAATATATCTTTCCGGCTCAGGAGCTTTCACGAGATCCCCGCTCCGGCATTCGCCGTCGCCACCATCTAATGGATCGAACCGTTCAAAAACACATTCGCCGGGCTATCCAGGCGGCCGGCATCCGCAAACTCGCGGGCAGCCACACCTTTCGTCACAGTTTTGCCACCCGGTTACTTGAGGCCGGCTATGATCTCCGCACTATCCAAAAGCTGCTTGGCCACTCGGATGTGCGCACCACAGAAATCTACACCCACGTTGTTCGCAAGGGTGGTTTTGGGGTGCGCAGTCCGGTTGATGAGGGCTTTTAGCATCAGGGAAGGAACGCGGCGGAAGTCGGGCTCCGCCGCAATTGGAATTATTGCATATCGTTGAAAGCAGCGTCGGTCCTGGCCGCCAGAATAAAGTCGTTTTTGTGCAGGCCGCCGATTTCGTGGCTCCACCAGCTCACGGTCACTTTTCCGTACTCAAGAACAAGCACAGGGTGGTGGTCTTGTTCTTCGGCCAGTTCGCCAATCTTGTTGGTGAATTCCAGCGCCTTCACAAAATTTTTGAGTTTATAAACCTTGTGAAGCCGTTCTTCACCGTCCATATCCAGAATGTCCCAGTCCGGAACCTCTTTGTGCAACTGCTGCTTTTCTTCCTCGGTCGCCTTGGGTGCAGTCGGGCTGCAGGCTTCACAGCTGTGTGTTTTCAGGTCACTCATGTCAACCTCCATGGTTGATGGCTGTAGTACAAGCGTGGGTCGTGCTCTTCGCTTTATCAACCCTTCCCTTGAAATCCGGCCGCTTTCAGAATACTGTATATTTAAACAGTATCTCGAGAGTTTTGATCATGAGCGAGCTTCTGAACACGCTGATACAGGATGCCCGTGTCTGGCAGGGGCGTCGCCACACCCAGACCACACAACCTGCAGAACCCACTGGTTACCAGATACTGGATAATCAGCTTGGCGGCCTGGGCTGGCCACTGGGCGCCCTGAGCGAGTGCCTGCTGGATGCACCGGGTATTGGCGAACTGCATTTGCTACTGCCGCTGATGCAACGGGTGTGCGAAGAGGGTAAAAGCGTGTTCTGGCTGAACCCGCCGCATACGCCCTATGCCCCTGCCCTGGCCCGGGAAGGCGTCAATCTGGACCAGGTAGTACTGATCCATACCGACGATGAGGGCGACTTTCTGTGGACCCTGGAGAACTGCCTGCGTTCACCGGTCACGGGCCTGGTAATGGCCTGGCCGGGCAAGCTGGCCTCACGGCATGTCCGTCGCCTGCAACTGGCCGCCGAAGCCGGGAGCAATGTGTGTGTGCTGTTCCGGGAACGATGTTACGCCGGGCAGAATTCTCCGGCAGCCTTGCGGCTGGAGCTGGAGCCGGGCGAACAGCAACATCTCAAGGTGAATGTGCTCAAGCGCCGGGGTAGCTGGCCCGGGCAGCGCTGTTCACTGGCCATGGCCCAGCGGGCCGATCTCGCATTCCGCGAAACCACCCGGGTTATCCGGGGCCCTTGGTCGGGTTCAACCGGGTAATAACGCGCCATGCTCTGGCTGTATCTGCATTTCCCGCACCTGGTGCTGGACCATATTCGGCGCACCCGTGAAGACCAGGGCGCCCTGGTGGTGGTTGAAGGCTCTGGCCAGAAGGTGATCCAGGCCTGCCCCGATGCCAGGGAACAAGGCATCCGTCGCGGCATGCGCCTGAAAACCGCCATCAGCCTGGCGCCGGATCTGGGCATGGTGCGGGCCGATGAAACCCGGCAAGCCAGGATTCTGGAAGATCAGGCCCGCTGGCTGTACCACTATGCGGCCCATATTGTGCTGGTGCCGCCCGATGGTCTGTTAGCCGAAATTGGCAGCCTGAAAAAACTCTATGGCGGGCTGCCCGCCGTTTGGCAAACCGTGGAACAGGGGCTGAATGAGCGCCAGCTGAACGCCTGGATCGGTATTGGCTATACCCCTCTGGCGGCCCGGCTGATTGCCCGCGCCGGCAAGGGGGAATGCACGGCAGACAAAGGCCACATTCTTCGAAGCCTGAGCCAGATGCCCCTGTTGGCAGCGGAATTCAACGAAAAGGCCTGCACCCGTTTGCAGCGCCTGGGGCTGAACACCCTGGGAGAGGTGTTTGATTTACCGCCCGGTGAACTGGCCCGGCGCCTGTCTCCGGAGTTACTGGCTTACATCCAGAAAATACAGGGCGCCCGGCCAGATCCCCGCGCGCCCTGGCAGCCGCCCCACTCGTTTCGGCAACAAGCAGATTTTGTGCAGGAAATAGAACACACCCAGGGGCTGCTGTTTCCGCTCCAGCGTATGCTTGTCGAACTGGAAGAAGATCTGTGCTGGCGCCAGCAGGATACCGACAGCCTGCGGCTGGTTCTGAAGCACCGGCACGCGGAACCCACCCGGCTGCAGATTCGCACATCCGGGCCGGAGCACCGGGCTGACAATTTCCTGAACCTGGTTCGCCTGCGGCTGGAGCAGCATTCCCTGAGCGCCCCGGTTATCTCCATGGTTTTGCGGGTGAAGCGTTTCCTGTCACGGGAAGCACCCTCCGGGCAGGATCTACTGGGTGAAACCCAGGATCTGAATGAAGCCTGGCATACCCTGATCAGCCGGCTGCAGGCGCGCCTGGGCGATCAGGCCCTCAGGCAGCTCTCGCCCCAGGCGGATCATCGTCCCGAGCGGGCCTGGTCGGCCTCGGAAGTTCTGCGTAAAACCGGAACGCCGATCGTACCGGCGGCAGAACTGCCCAGGCGGCCGCTCTGGTTGTTGAAAGGCCCGCAACCGCTCACCGAGGCGCCCGTTACCTGGTTTTCCGGGCCTGAGCGCATCAGCGGTGGCTGGTGGGATGGCCAGCGCGTGCATCGGGATTATTACATAGCCCAGTTGAGCAGCGGCCAGTTGGCCTGGGTCTTCCGGGATGCCCGGGAAGGCTGGTTTGTGCATGGGTGGTTTGGCTGATGTCCGGGCAGCAGTATGCGGAGCTGTTCTGCTTCAGCAATTTCACCTTCCTCACCGGGGCCTCTCATCCTCACGAGCTGGCCGAGCGGGCGCATGAGCTCGGCTACACTGCCCTGGCCATCACCGATGCCTGCTCCGTTGCCGGCATTCCCCGGGCCTGGGCAGCGCTGGCAGAAAGCCCTGTAAAACTCATTACCGGCAGCTGGTTTGAGTTGTCGGATGCCCCCGCCGGCGCCACTCAGCCCCGCTTTATCCTTCTGGCCCGCACGCGCAAAGGCTATGGCCAGCTTTGCCAGCTGATCACCACTGGCCGTCGCCGTGCGGAGAAAGGCCAGTACCAGCTGTTTTACCGGGACATTGAAACCCACACCCTGGATGACTGCCTGTGCCTGTGGCTGCCCCCATCGCCTGCCGAAGCGGATTCCGACCAGGCGCTGGCCTGCGGCGATTGGCTGGCCCGCCTGTTCGATCACCGGCTCTGGATTGCCGCAGCACGCACCCTGGAATCCGGCGAGGAGCAGCGGCTGGCGCGGATACACTGGCTGGCCGATCAATTGCGCATTCCCGTGGCTGCCGTTGGCGAGGTGCATATGCACAGCCGGGAGCGCCAGCCGCTGCAGGATGTACTCACAGCCCTGCGCAATCACACCAATCTGGAGAATGCCGGCCACTGCCTGTTCCAGAATGGCGAGCGATACCTGCGTCCCCTGCCCGTTCTGCAACGGCTGTTTCCGGAAGCCTGGCTGCAGGAAACCCTGGCCATTGCCAGCCAGTGCACCTTCGAGCCCGGCAGCCTGCGCTATGAATACCCGCCAGACCTGGTGCCGGAAGGTGAAACTCCGGCCGGCTACCTGAAGCGGCTGACCCGCGAAGGCGAGCGCCGGCGTTACCCGGAGGGCACACCGCTGCAAGTTCAGAGCCTGATCCGCAAGGAGCTGGGCCTGATCTCGGAGATGAAGTACGAGCATTACTTCCTCACCATCCACGATATTGTCGACTTTGCCCGCAGCCGGGGGATTCTCTGCCAGGGACGGGGTTCGGCGGCCAACTCTGCGGTCTGCTACTGCCTTGGCATAACCGAGGTGAACCCGGCCCGGGTGGAACTGCTGTTCGAGCGGTTTATTTCCAAAGACCGGAATGAGCCGCCCGATATCGATGTGGATTTCGAGCACGAGCGGCGTGAAGAGGTTATCCAGTATATCTACCGGCGCTATACCCGTGAGCGCGCCGCCCTGGCTGCCACAGTGATCCGCTACCGCCCCAAAAGCGCCATTCGGGATGTTGGCAAGGCCCTAGGGTTTGATCCGGCCCTGGTGGAACAGCTGCTGGAAGGCATCGACTGGCGGGACAAGGCCACCAACTGGCGCCAGCAGATTCTGGAAAAAAAAATCACCCGCAACCCACAGGTGGCGGACCAGTTCTTTACCCTGGTGAATACCCTGCTGGGCTTTCCCCGGCATCTGTCCCAGCACGTGGGCGGTTTCGTGATCAGCGCCGGGCCACTGACCGAACTGGTGCCGGTGGAGAACGCTGCCATGGCCGACCGCACCGTCATCCAGTGGGACAAGGACGACCTCGAAAGCCTGGGGCTGATGAAGGTGGATGTGCTGGCCCTGGGTATGCTCTCCGCCATCCGAAAAGCGCTGGAACTGATCAGCGATGAGAAAGGCGAGCCTTTCCGAATACAGGACATTCCCCAGGAAGACCGTGACACCTACGCCATGCTTCAGACAGGCGACAGCATCGGCGTATTCCAGGTGGAATCCCGGGCCCAGATCAATATGCTGCCCCGCCTGAAACCGGAAACCTATTATGACCTGGTGGTTGAGGTGGCCATCGTGCGGCCGGGCCCCATCCAGGGTGACATGGTGCACCCGTACCTGCGCCGCAAGCACGGCCTGGAGCCGGTGGACTATCCAAACGATGCCGTGCGCAAGGTGCTGGAGCGCACCCTCGGTGTGCCCATCTTCCAGGAACAGGTGATTAAACTGGCCATGGTGGCGGCGGGCTTCTCCGCCGGTGAAGCCGACCAGTTGCGCCGGGCCATGGCGGCCTGGAAATCCCACGGCGACCTGACCCCATTCCGGGAAAAGCTGGTCACCGGTATGCTCGAGCGTGGTCACGATGCCGACTTTGCCGAACGGCTGTACCAGCAGATTTGCGGCTTTGGCGGCTATGGCTTCCCCGAATCCCACGCCGCCAGCTTTGCCCTGCTGGTCTACGTCTCCGCCTGGATCAAACGGCACTATCCGGAGGCCTTTTACTGTGCCCTGCTGAACAGCCAGCCCATGGGATTCTATTCTCCCTCACAGCTGGTGCAGGACGCCCGCCGGCACAACGTTACCGTGCTGCCGCCCGATGTGAATGCCAGCCAGTGGGACCATACCCTGGAAGGCGAAGAACGCCACCTGCGCCTGGGCTTGAGAATTATCCAGGGCCTATCTGTGAATGGCGCCGAACGCATCCACCAGAACTGCCCGGCTGGCGGCTACCGTTCCGCCAGCGAACTTCGCCGCCTGGCCGCCCTGAACCAGCGGGATATGGAATTGCTGGCCGGCGCCAACGCCATGCCGGCATTCACCGCCAACCGCCACCAGGCATACTGGCAACTGCTTGACCACGAACAACCTGCGGAGCTGTTCGCTCAGGAAACGGCGGTCGACTACCAGCCGGACGACTGCCAGCAATTGCCGGAACCCTCAGAAGGCCAGAACGTGCTGGCCGACTACGCCAGCCAGGGCCTCACCCTGCAGCGTCACCCACTGGCATTACTGCGGGAACAGGGCCATCTGAAGTTCTGCCTCAGTGCCGAGCAACTGAAAAGTACCAAAGCCGGCATTCCGGTTCAGGTCGCCGGCCTCGTCACCGGCCGCCAGCGCCCCGGCTCTGCCTCCGGCGTCACCTTCGTCACTCTGGAAGATGAAACCGGCAATGTGAATGTGGTGGTGTGGCTGGAAACCGCCCGCCGCCAACGTAAACCGCTGCTCACTGCCCGACTGCTGCACGTGAAAGGGGTACTGGAAAGACAAGGCGACATTGTTCATGTGATGGCCGGCAAACTATCTGACCTGAGCCACCTGATCAAAACCCTCCCGGTCGATTCCCGAGATTTTCACTAGCTCTTTGATAACCGCACTGAAGCCGACAGCGGCTGTGTGGAAGCCCTTTTCAGGAATGTTGGAGGCCATGGACGGCCGGAAACAAGCGCACGTGGATGTGCTCGTAGCGGTTCCTGAAAAGGGCTTCCACACAGGCGCTACCACCAAACTAAAAGGCTAGAAAACAAAAAACCCCGCACATAGGCGGGGTTTTTTGTACTGCGGTGAACAAATCAGCCAAGCAGCTTGATCATCACACCTGCAGCAACCGCAGAGCCGATAACGCCGGCCACGTTCGGGCCCATGGCGTGCATCAGCAGGAAGTTCTGCGGGTTGGCTTCCAGGCCCACCTTGTTGGAGACCCGCGCTGCCATCGGCACCGCAGATACACCGGCAGAACCGATCAACGGGTTGATCTCTTCCTTGGTGAACTTGTTCATCAGCTTCGCCATCAGTACACCTGAAGCAGTACCCACACCGAAAGCCACAATACCCAGGCCCAGGATACCCAGTGTCTGGCCATCCAGGAACTTGTCGGCCATCAGCTTGGAGCCAACAGACAAGCCAAGGAAAATGGTCACGATGTTGATCAGTGCGTTCTGGGCGGTGTCGCTCAGGCGCTCAACCACACCACATTCGCGCATCAGGTTACCGAAGCAGAACATACCCAGCAGCGGAGCGGCATCGGGCAGGAACAGAACCACGGCAATCAGCACCACCAGCGGGAAGATGATCTTTTCCTGCTTGCTCACCGGGCGCAACTGGGACATCTTGATAGCCCGCTCTTTCTCGCTGGTCAGCGCCTTCATAATCGGCGGCTGAATCATCGGAACCAGCGCCATGTAGGCATACGCCGAAACCGCGATCGCACCCAGCAGGTGCGGTGCCAACACGCTCGATACGTAGATGGATGTGGGGCCGTCGGCACCACCGATGATACCGATGGCCGCCGCTTCAAGAATGTTGAACTCCAGCACCCCGGTCCAGTCCAGCAAGGCAGCGCCCAGTACGGTACCGAAAATACCGAACTGTGCCGCAGCGCCCAGAAGCAGTGTCTTAGGATTAGCCAGCAGCGGACCAAAGTCGGTCATGGCGCCAACGCCCATAAAGATCAGCAGAGGCCCAACGGTGCTGCCGATGACAACCGAATAGAAGTTGTACAGCATCCCGTTGCCATAACCGAAGTCCTGAGCCAGGGAATTGGCCATCGCCATTTCGGAGTAGCTCGCTTCCTTGAACGCCACTTTGAAGGCTTCTTTGAGCTCCGGCGTTACCGCCTGGCCGGCTTGATAAGCCACGTCCAGCGGTGCCGCCAACGCAACCAGAATCTCGGTTGTGCCTTCCTTCAACGCAAAGTGAATGGCATTTTCCGCCGCAGTCAGGGCCAGGCCTGCCTCCGGAATATTCGCCAGAATGCCACCAAACCCGATGGGGACCAGAAGCAACGGCTCAAATTTCTTGTTGATCGCAAGATAGAGGAGCAACAGGCCAATGGCGATCATGATCACCTGGCCGATCTCGATATTGAACAGGCCACTACCTGTCCAGAGTGTCATTAATTTTTCCATGGAATGCTGGCCCTTTATGCGATTGTCAGCATTTCATCATCAGGGGAGACGGCATCACCGACCTTGATGAAGACTTCGCCGATAGTGCCGGCTTTCGGTGCGCGAACCTCGGTTTCCATTTTCATGGCCTCGAGGATAATCATCACATCGCCCTCTTCCACGGTGTCACCCGGTGAAACCAGAACTTTGAAGATGTTACCGCCCAACGGAGCAACCACAGGCTCGCCGTCACCCGCTGCAGGCGCCGGAGCCGAGGAAGCCGCAGGTGCGGAAGCAGCACCGCCATCACCCTGGATCTGGGTGATCTCGCCACCTTCGGAAACAGCCACTACAAATTTCTTGCCATTCACGTCGACGGTGTAAGTCTCTGGACCTTCAGCCTTCTTGGCAGGAGCGGCGTCTTCGGCAGTCGGTACCGGCTCAAACGCATCCGGATTGTTGCGGTTCTCCAGGAACTTCAGGCCAATCTGAGGGAACAGTGCGTAGGTGAGTACGTCGTCCTCAAGGTTATCGGCCAGCTTGATACCTTTCTCGTCCGCAAGCTTCTTGAGTTCGTCGGTCAGCTTGTCCATTTCCGGCTCAATCACATCCGCCGGACGACAGGTCATCACTTCCTTGCCATCCAGAACACGGTCTTGCAGTTCTTTGTTCATCGGGGCCGGCGCTGCACCGTACTCACCCTTCAGAATGGCAGAGGTTTCCTTGGAGATGGACTTGTAACGCTCGCCGGTCAGAACGTTCAGTACCGCCTGGGTACCGACAATCTGGGAGGTCGGAGTCACCAGCGGGATGAAGCCCAGGTCTTCACGTACCTTGGGAATCTCGTCCAGAACCTGATCGAACTTGTCGCTGGCGTTCTGCTCACGCAGCTGGTTTTCCATGTTGGTGAGCATGCCACCCGGAACCTGGGCAATCAGAATGCGGGAATCGGTACCGCGCAGGCTGCCTTCGAATTTCGCGTACTTCTTGCGCACCTGGCGGAAGTAGCTGGCAATTTCTTCCAGCAGGTTCAGATCCAGGCCGGTGTCCCGGTCAGTGCCTTCCAGAATGGCAACTACGGCTTCGGTGGGCGAATGGCCATAGGTCATACTCATGGAAGAAATGGCCGTATCCACATTGTCGATACCGGCTTCCGCGGCCTTGATGGCGGTGGCAGTAGACATACCGGTAGTGGCGTGACACTGCATATGAATCGGAATATCCAGTTCTTTCTTCAGACGGCTGACCAGATCGAACGCCACATACGGCTTGAGAATACCCGCCATGTCTTTGATGGCGATGGAGTCTGCGCCCATGTCGGCGACTTCCTTCGCCAGCTCTACCCACATATCAATGGTATGCACCGGGCTGGTGGTGTAGGCAATGGTGCCCTGGGCGTGTTTTCCGGTCTTGCGGACGGCCTTGATCGCACGATCCATGTTGCGGGGATCGTTCATGGCATCAAAAATACGGAACACGTCAACGCCGTTTTCGGCGGCACGCTCACAGAAACGGTCAACCACATCATCCGCGTAATGACGGTATCCCAACAGATTCTGACCGCGCAGAAGCATCTGCTGCTGGGTGTTGGGCATGGCTTTTTTCAGTTCACGGATGCGCTCCCAGGGGTCTTCGCCCAGGTAGCGAATACAGGAATCAAAGGTCGCGCCGCCCCAGGATTCCAGGGACCAGAAACCGACCTTGTCGAGTTTCTCGGCAATAGGCAGCATGTCATCCAGCCGCATACGGGTGGCAAGCAGGGACTGGTGGGCGTCACGCAGGATAACGTCCGTAATCCCCAGCGGTTTCTTCGTGTCAGTCATCGTGTCAGCCTTCTGTTTAAAGGTTCTAGTCTTTACCGGGTCACTTCTTGTGGCGCGACCGGAATTGTGCAATCGCCTTCTTGATGGCCTCGGCGGTGTCAGGGTCAACCGACGCGGGCGCCTTCGGCTTGGCACGTGGCGTTTTGGCCGGGGTTGCCGGCTCTGGCGGCGCAAACCGTCGAATGAGTTTGGACATGAGCAGTGTCGCGAATACCAGAATAATCAGGAACACGAACACAAATCCCATACCAGCAATCATCAAGTCGACAGCTTGTGACATCAGCTCATTCATATTGAATAGCTACCTGTATTGGTTTGTTGATTTCCCCGAACGCTCCGGTAGGCCGGCTAAAACTAAAGTCTAATAGCCCTTCAAAACAATTCGGGAGGCAAAATCCTGCGTAATTTACCGTTTTCATTAACAGGGAGCAACCTGAAGCAAACATTTCTATAGGGACTTTCCGAGCGCTCCGGCCAAACGTCTCGCCGGCAGGAACGCATTTCAAAGGCCGGAATCATGCATATCGAACGCGGAATTTGCGCCCTTTCACCTTACCCTTTTCAAGTCGGGACAAGGCGAGAGCAGCCCATTCAGACTCCACGGCCACAAAACACTGAAAATCAAACAGGTCAATTTTACCAACCGCTGCTCCGGGAATGCCCGCTTCGCCCGTCAGCGCCCCCATAACGTCCCCCGGGCGCACCTTGTCTTTCCGGCCACCGGCCAGGCACAGAGTTTTCATGGCGCAAACCACCGGCTGCAGACGCTCGGCCAGCAGTTTGTCGGTATCGCCCCAGGTGACGACCTCACCCCTCTGCGCTTCCAGGCGGGAGATTTTGTGGCCGTGGCGCGGAGTACACAGAGTTACCGCACGGCCCTGCTCACCCGCTCGCCCGGTACGACCTACCCGATGAGTATGAACCTCCGGGTCCCGGGCCGGCTCGGCGTTGATCACCAGCGGCAGCCCCTTGATATCAAGCCCACGCGCGGCCACGTCCGTTGCCACCAGCACGGTGCAGCTTTGATTGGCGAAACGCACCAGGGCACTGTCTCGCTCCCGTTGGTCCAGATCGCCGTGCAGCGCCAATGCCGAGAATCCCAGGCTCGACAACTCGGCCGCCAACTCGTCGCAATCCCGCTTGGTGGTGCAGAACACCAGGGACGATACCGGCTGAAACCGCGACAAGAGCGCGGCCACTGCGGTTACCCGCTGCTCGGGCTGCACCTCATAAAACGACTCATCGATGGTCGTGGTTGCCGCTTGTGCTTCTACCCGCACGTCCCCGGCCTGATTCTGGAACCGCTCGCTCAGTTGTCGTATGGCCGGCGGCCAGGTAGCAGAGAACAACAAGGTTTGGCGCCTGGCGGGTGTTTGCGACAGAATGCCGGTGACCACCTCCTCGAACCCCATGTCGAGCATTCGGTCGGCCTCGTCCAGCACCAGCATCTGTAATCCATCGAGCGTCAATGTGCCTTTGCGCAAATGGTCGTCCACCCGGCCTGGCGTACCCACCACAATATGGGCTCCATGTGCGAGTGACCCGATTTGCGGACCAATGGGCACACCACCGCACAGGGTCAGCACCTTTACGTTCTCTTTCGCCCGGGCCAGTTCACGCAGTGCTTTGGTCACCTGGTCGGCAAGCTCGCGGGTCGGGCACAACACAAGACTCTGCACCTTGAACCGCTGCGGATTAATCGATTCAACAATGGGTATGCCGAACGCAGCCGTTTTACCGCTGCCGGTTTGCGCCATGGCAATCACATCCCTGCCCGCCAATGCCAGGGGCACAGCTTCGGCCTGAACAGGCGTCGGCTGCTGGTAACCTAACTGCTCCAGATTGGCCTGCATCGCCTGCGAGAGGCCCAGCGTTTTGAAAGAAGACATAGAAAAATCCGTAGGGTGAGTTGCGGTGGGTGATTGGGATATCACTGACAGCGTATACTTGATTCTGAATTGCTGAAGTTTATCACGAATCCACGGAGTCACTGATGGCCTCACTGCAGGAACAGTTAATGAAAGCCGGGCTGGCCGATGAAAAGAAAGTCCGGGAAGTGCGCAAAGAGAAGCGCAAACAGAGAAAACAACAGCCGAAAGGCGCTGCCGTTGTCAATGAGGCAGAAGAACGGGCTCGCAAAGCCCGGCAGGAAAAAGCCGAGCGCGATCGGCAGCTGAATCTTGAGCGCAAACAGGAAGCGGAGAAAAAGGCCATTCAGGCGCAGATTCGCCAGTTAATCGAGACCAATCGCCTGGACCGCAGCCGGTGCGAAACCTCCTACCAGTTTGTGGATGGCAAGAAGATCAAGAAGATTCTGGTGAACGATACCATGGTCGACCAGCTTTCCCGGGGCCGTCTCGCCGTGGTTCGCCTGGGCGAAAACTACGACGTGGTGCCGGAAAAAGTAGCCACCAAGATTATGGAGCGGGATGAGGTGGCCGTGATTGTGCTGCACGACCGCCAGCAGGACGATGTGGGCGAGGACGACCCCTACGCGGGCTACGAAATCCCCGACGACCTTATGTGGTAACCCAGAAGAAAAAACCCCGCTCAAGGCGGGGTTTTTTTGTTTGACTTGGCGCGGCCGGGAGGATTAAACGGGCCTTCGGCCCTTCCCCTTCGGGGCCGCCGCTGCGCTCCGGCGTTCCTTTGCGCGCATGGCGCGCTGCGGTCGAACCTCTTGTCGGTTTAAATCCTTTCGGACCTTGAGGTGTAAAAACAAAAAACCCTGCATAAGGCAGGGTTTTTTGTTTGATTTGGCGCGGCTGGGAGGATTCGAACCTCCGACCGCCTGGTTCGTAGCCAGGTACTCTATCCAGCTGAGCTACAGCCGCTAAAACTGGGGTGTGGTCAAGATTTGGCGCGGCTGGGAGGATTCGAACCTCCGACCGCCTGGTTCGTAGCCAGGTACTCTATCCAGCTGAGCTACAGCCGCGCATCTTAAACACTGTGGTTGATCGCTACTTCAACCTGTCTCACCTTTCCAAAAAGGAAATGGCGGAGAGGGAGGGATTCGAACCCTCGGTACGATTGCTCGTACGGTTCCTTAGCAGGGAACTGGTTTCAGCCACTCACCCACCTCTCCTTGAGAACGGGGCGTATACTACCACGATTTTTGAGTTTTCATAGGGTTGACACGAATTTTTTCTGTTTGATTTCCTCTGAAATCAAAAAAGCCGCCCGGGTTTCCCTCGAACGGCTTTCTCACTGATCAGCTATTGCCCGGCTCTGGCTCATCGGAGCCTTTCTCGGATTGAATCCGCTGATAGATCTCTTCGCGGTGAACAGCCACATCTTTCGGCGCGTTCACACCAATGCGAACCTGGTTACCTTTCACCCCGAGAACGGTGACGGTAATTTCGTCTCCGATCATCAGGGTTTCGCCTACACGGCGAGTCAAAATTAACATATCCCTTACTCCCTATCCTGAGCTACCTGTTCCGACGAACACTTTAAGTGTACTTGTTGCTTTTATAATGAGATCACTTCCAACATCAAAGACGCAAAAACCCCTACACTAACCCGCGTCTTGATAGATATCTTCAATGACCCTGATCAAAGGCAGCCTGAAACGTCCTGTCTCAGGCTCCCCCTTCAACCCCGGCCTGATCCAGTTCAAAGACACTGTGTAGTGCCCGAACGGCAAGCTCGAGATACTTCTCATCGATAACCACCGACACCTTGATTTCAGATGTGGAAATCATCTGAATGTTGATGCCTTCGTTCGACAACGCCTCGAACATTTTGGTTGCCACACCGGCATGGGAGCGCATCCCCACACCCACAATACTGACCTTGGCAATCTTGGTGTCACCACCGACCGTGCCGGCGCCGAGTTCTGCAGCAACGCCTCGCAAAACCTCTTGGGCCCGCTTGAAATCGTTGCGATGCACGGTGAAGGTAAAGGCCGTTTTGTTGTCCTCACCCACGTTCTGCACGATCATGTCTACTTCAATATTAGCATCGCTGACCGGCTTGAGAATCCGTAATGCGCTACCCGGCGTGTCGGGCACACCGGAGATGGTCAGTTTGGCTTCGTCACGATTGAAAGCAATGCCGGAAACAACCGGTTGTTCCATGGCGTTCTCATCCTCAAAAGTAATCAGGGTGCCACCGCCTTCCTGAAAGCTGGACAACACCCTTAAGGGAACGTTGTATTTACCTGCAAACTCCACGGCCCGGATCTGGAGTACTTTCGACCCCAGGCTGGCCATCTCGAGCATTTCTTCAAAGGTAATGCGCTCTAATCTGCGAGCGCTGTCGACCACCCGCGGATCGGTGGTGTAAACCCCATCCACATCGGTGTAGATCTGACATTCATCGGCCTTCAGAGCGGCTGCCAGGGCTACAGCGGTGGTGTCTGAGCCACCGCGCCCCAGCGTGGTAATATTGCCGAGTTCGTCAATGCCCTGGAATCCGGCAACCACCACAACCCGCCCGGCATCGAGATCTTCGCGCATTCGCTGCTCGTCAATCTGCTTGATCCTGGCCTTGGTATGGCTGCTGTCCGTCAGAATGCGTACCTGAGAGCCCGTGTAGGAGCGGGCATCACAGCCCCGCTTCTGAAGCGCCATCGACAAAAGCGCAATGGTCACCTGCTCGCCAGTAGAGACCAGCACATCCATTTCACGGGGTGTCGGCTCTTCCATAATGCTGTTGGCCAGGCCAATCAGCCGATTGGTTTCACCGCTCATGGCCGACACCACGACCACAACATCGTGCCCATTTTCACGGAACCGACACACCTTGTCGGCCACCGCTTCAATCCGCTCGGTTGTCCCGACGGACGTACCACCAAATTTCTGAACCAGCAGAGCCATGTTTTCCCAAACTCCGAAACAGCGTGTTACTGCGGGGAAAGCGCCCCGCCACCAGAACAAACGGGCGGAATTATAAACCTCCGCCCTTGTCATTAAACAGTGGTTTACCTGATATTTTGCTCGACCCAGGCCGGCACACCTGCCAGCGCATCGGCCAGGCGGGAAGGATCGCTGCCGCCTCCCTGAGCCATATCCGGTCGACCACCGCCTTTACCATCCACCTGAGCCGCCAGGTGCTTCATCAGATCACCGGCCTTGATGCGGTTGGTGGCTGATTTGGTAACACCTGCCACCAGCACTACCTTGCCATCCTCAACGGTAGCCAGCACCACAACACCCTCGCCCAGCTTGTTCTTGAGCTGATCCGCGGTTTCCATCAGCGCCTTGCGATCAGCCCCTTCCAGCTCGGAGGCGACAACCTTGAGGCCGGCAACCTCTACGGCAGAGCCCGCCAGATCAGAGCCGGCAGAGCTGGCCAGTTTGGCCTTCAGTGCATCCACGTCTTTCTCAAGCTGGCGGTTGCGATCCAGCACCTGCCGAACCTTGTCGACCAGCGAATCCCGTGTGCCTTTCACCAGGCGCGAGGTTTCACGCAACGTGTTCTCGGTTTCATCGACCCACTCCAACGCACCGAACCCGGTCACCGCCTCAATCCGGCGGACACCGGAGGAAATACCGCTCTCCGAGGTGATGCGGAACAGGCCGATATCGCCGGTACGAGCCACGTGGGTACCACCGCAAAGCTCTACCGAGTACTTGTCTGTGCCCATGGTCAGCACGCGAACAACATCCCCGTACTTCTCGCCAAACAGGGCCATGGCGCCTTTTTCCTTGGCCGTGTCCATGTCGGTAATGTCGATATCAACCGGTGTGTTATCCAGAATCTGCTCGTTAACCGTTCGCTCAATCTCTTTCAATTGCTCCGGGGTCAGCGCCTCAAAATGCGAAAAATCAAAACGCAGTTTGTCCGGATCAACCAGTGAACCTTTCTGGCCAACGTGCTCGCCCAGAATGTTTCGCAAGGCTGCGTGCAGAAGGTGCGTGGCCGAGTGGTTGCGTTTGGTGCGTTCACGACGAGCATGATCAATGCGCGCATCCACTTCCAGGCCGGGGAATATTTCACCTTCAATGAGGGTACCCACGTGCAGGTGGTTATCCCCTTCCTTGCGGGTATCGGTAACCTGAAAACGACCGCCGCTCCAGGTCAACAGGCCAGTGTCGCCTACCTGGCCACCGGATTCGGCGTAAAACGGCGTGCGCTCCAGTACCACGACACACTCGTCGCCGGCTTCCGCGCTCCGCTCTTCGCCGTTCACCAGCACCGTGCGGATTCGCTCATGGCCGTCAATGTGGTCGTAACCGGTAAACTCGGTCTTACCTTCAATGGTAATACCGGCCGCGTTGTAATCGATCCCGAACTTACTGGCGGCCCGGGCACGGTCCCGCTGCGCCTCCATGGCCTTTTCATAACCTTCGTAATCCAGGGTCAGGCCACGCTCGCGAGCAATGTCGTTGGTCAGGTCAACCGGGAAGCCGTAGGTGTCATAAAGGGTAAAGACGGTCTCGCCAGGAATTTCGGTGCCTTTCAGCTCGGCAATGTCCTGCTCAAGCAAGCGCAGGCCTTTATCCAGCGTCTTGGCAAACTGCTCTTCTTCCTGCAACAGGACTTTTTCGATTTGCTTGCGGCTGCTTGCCAGTTGCGGATAAGCGTCGCCCATCAATTCCACCAGGGCTCCGGTGAGCTTGTGGAAGAACGGCTGGGTTGCACCGAGCTTGTTGCCGTGACGGGCGGCCCTGCGGATGATTCTGCGCAGCACAAAACCCCGGCCTTCGTTGGACGGCATTACCCCATCGGCAATCAGGAAGGCACAGGAGCGGATGTGGTCCGCCACCACGCGCAGAGACGCTTCGGTAGTTGGAGCACCACCGAGAATTTCCGACGCGGCTTTCAACAAGTCCTGGAACAGATCAATTTCGTAGTTGCTGTGGACGCCCTGCAGTACGGCGGCAATCCGCTCCAGACCCATACCGGTGTCAACTGAAGGGGCCGGAAGATTGAGCATTTCGCCGTCAGCGGTCCGGTTGTACTGCATGAAGACCACGTTCCAGATCTCGATGTAACGGTCGCCGTCTTCCTCAGGGCTGCCGGGAGGCCCGCCGGCTACATCCGGGCCGTGATCATAGAAAATTTCCGAGCACGGGCCGCAGGGACCGGTATCACCCATCTGCCAGAAATTATCCGATGCGTAGCGAGCCCCTTTATTGTCGCCAATACGAATAATGCGCTCGGCAGGAACGCCAATTTCCTGGTTCCAGATATCGAAGGCTTCGTCGTCTTCGGCGTACACCGTTACCCAGAGATTTTCCTTGGGGAGTTTCAGCCACTGTTCGCCGGTAAGAAAAGTCCAGGCAAAGTTGATGGCCTCACGCTTGAAGTAATCGCCGAAGCTGAAATTGCCCAGCATTTCGAAGAAGGTATGGTGGCGCGCGGTGTACCCGACATTCTCCAGGTCGTTATGCTTGCCACCAGCCCGGACACATTTTTGGGAGGTGGTCGCTCGCGTATAATCGCGCTCTTCCCGGCCAAGGAAAACATCCTTGAACTGATTCATCCCCGCGTTGGTAAAAAGCAGAGTGGGGTCATCGTGGGGTACCAGTGAACTGCTTGGCACAATGGCGTGCCCTTGCTGCTGGAAATATTCGAGGAACGCTTGTCGCAACTCTGCGGTTTTCATAGACCTTGGATACCTTTCGACCTGATACACCATAACAGTACCTCGCCGGGCGAGCCCGCGGGCCTGAGGTTATATGCGATTACTTACATGCGTGTGCAAATCGGCTACTCTAGCACACGCCGAGAACTTGAAAAACGTGAAAACTCACAGGAGACACCATGCCCCGACGCTTTCATGAGGCCGACAAACTGCTGCCTCCGGCCACCGGCCTGAAACGCGCCCTGGCCATCATTTACGATGGTTTGATCAGTATCGCCGTGCTGCTGGTTGCCAGCTGGGCATACACCATGATGGCCGGTTGGATAACGGGCTGGGACGACTATGAGCAAATGGCGGAGGCCGGCCAGCTTTCAGGAGACCCCGGGCTGACGTTCGTTCTGTTTCTGGTGCTCTATCTGTTCTTCGCCTACTTCTGGACCCGCATCGGCCAGACGCTGGGTATGCAGGTATGGCGTGTACGCATCGAGAACATGGACGGCACATCGGTGAGCTGGACCCAGGCACTTATCCGGTATGTAACGGCATCGGCCATTGTGTTCCTGACTCTCCTGGGGGCTTACTACATTGGCGCCCTGACCCTGCTGCTGAGTATCCCGGCGATTGTTGCGCTGTTTTACCCGATCAACGGCCTCTCACTGACCGACCGCGCGTCAGACAGCGTGGTTGTGCAGGTCGAGAAAAAATAGCGCCCGCACACTACCCCGCCCGACGCATCAGTGCGGCTCCGACAAGACCGTTAATAATAATCGGAGCCAGCACGGCGATCAGCGGATTGAAACCGTACACCATACTCATGGGGCCCAGCAGGTCCTGCATATACTTGAACAGCAAGCCCACCAGCAAGCCGGTAAACACCCGGAACCCCATGGTTACCGACCGCAGAGGCCCGAATACAAAGGAAATCGCCACCAGCACCATCACCGCCGTACCCAGGGGCATCAGCGTTTTTTTCCAGAAAGCCAACCAGTACTGGGCCGCACTCAACCCCTGCTCGCCCAGGTAAGACGCGTAAGTGTATAGCCCCTGCATCGACAGATTTTCGGGCTTGACGATCAGCACACTCAAAACGCTGGGCGACAGCCCCGTATTCCAGCGCAGGCTCGCACGTTCACTACGCACCATGCGATCGGCTTCGATGCGAGTGGAGGTTACCTTTTCAAGCAGCCAGTAATCGCCCTGATAAATCGCCCGCTCCGCAAAGCTCGCCACCTGTAACTGGCGGGCATCATCAAATCGGAACAGGGAGACACCGTGCAGAACACCGTTGGGCTGCACCGCGTTCAAATGCATGAAGGTGTTCCCTTCCCGATGCCAGATTCCCTCGGCCGAGGCCACGTTGCGCCCTGCGCCCAGGGCCACGGCCTTGTCACTCTGGGCAATGCGTTCGGTGGTCGGGGCAACATACTCACCAATCGCAACCCCCAACAGCACCACAATCAGGGCCGGCTTCATGGCCGACCAGACAATCCGTTTGAGCGATACCCCGGCGGCGCGAATAACGGTCAGCTCAGACGAGCTCGCCATCGACCCCAGCCCGACAAGGCACCCCATGAATGCGCCCAGCGGCAAATAATCGTAAATCCGCCGGGGCAAAGTCAGAGCCACGTACCACAGTGCCTGCAGGGCCTGGTAGTTGTTACGGGTGTCTTCCAGTTCGGCAATGAACGCAAAGATCACGTCCAGCGACAGCACCACCACCATCACCAGGAACATGGCGCCGCCCACGGTACGCATCACATAGCCATCAATCTTATGCATCCCCGCGCCCCTCCTTCACCAGTCGGCGCCGGTTAAGCCAGGCCGGGCCAAACTGCAGCCATAAACCGAGCGCCAGGAACAGCGCATGAACCCAGAGCATTCCCAGCCATTCCGGCACCTTCTGGTCGGCCAGGGCATCACGTGCCACGATCAGCAGCCCGAGGTAGGTAATGTAAACCAGCATGGCTGGCAACAAATGGAAAAAACGCCCTTGCCGGGGGTTTACCCGGCTCAGCCGAACCGCCAGCAAGGTGACAATCGGCACAATCAGCGGCAGCGAGATTCGCCAGTGCAACAAGGCGCGCTCTTCCGGGTCATCGGAGTTCCAAAGCGCCTGCGAACTCAAGCCTTCCTCCAGCTCCTTGCTGCCTTCCTGGCCACTGACTATTTTCAGACCGTAGGCCTCGAAGCCGGTCACGTTGTAATCCAGCCGGCCGGGCGCCCCCTGGAAACGGCCTCCATTTTCCAGCACCAGAAACCGGCTACCGGTCTCCTCATCCACAATCTGTGATCCGGACTCGGCGGTAATCAGAGTCACGCCCTGACCATCCTTGTCGTATTCGGCAATAAAAACGCCCTGCAACTCACGTTTGTCGTCGCTCAGGGCTTCGGTGTAAGTCACTCGCTCACCCGAGCTGAAATCCTGGAAACGCCCGGGGGCCAGCATCTCGAATTCGGTGGCTTTGCGCTGCTCATTGAAAATATGCTCCACCTGCTTCATTCCCCAGGGCGAGACATACAGGCTCATGGCGCCCACCACCAGCATCACCGGCAACGCCCCTAACAACGTTTTGGTCAGTAACTGCCGCTCACTCACTCCACAGGCGAACAGCACCGTCATTTCGCTTTCCAGATACATTCGGCCATACGCCAGCAAAATGCCGATAAACAGCCCCAACGGCAGAATCAGTTCAAGAAAACCGGGAAAACGGTAGCCCATGATGGAAAACAGCACGCCGGCGGCAATCTCCCCCTCGGCCGCATCCGCCAGGTATTTGATAAAGCGCCCACTCATGAACACCAGCAGCAGGATGCCGGAGACGGCAAGCATACTGACCATGATCTGGCGAATGAGGTAACGGAAAATAATGCTCAAATCGGTCTCTCTGGCGGCGCCGTCATTGAAGATGGAGGTTCATGAAAACTGCGCGTATTCTATGTAACCTCGCCGCCGAATGACAGTACGGAGCCCACACGATAAAGCCATCGTAACCAAGCCGGCACCCGGCTTGATTAATAAACGCTTTGCCCCAATCCTTAAGGGCATCGCAAGAAATGTCCAATTCGGATGTACCAAGCATAACCTGACAACGGAGTTGCCATGAATTTCAGCCTGAGCAGCACAGCCATCACTGCCACTAAAACCGACTGCCTGGTTATCGGCCTGCCCGAGAAAGGCGAATGGCCCGCCTCCACCAAAGCGGCGGATGACGCGCTGGGCGGACTGATCACGCAACTCGAGAAAACCGGCGACCTCGCCGGCAAGAACGCTGCGGTCAACACCCTGCCACTGGTCGACCAGCCCTGGCAGCGTGTCATTGTTATCGGCACAGGGAAAGACGCAGACCGTACTGCGGCCAGCTATCGTAAATGCCTGGCCGCCATGGTCGGCGCCCTCAAAGACGGCCCTTCCGGAAGTGTGCTGATTGCGATTTCTGACACCGGGTTCAGCGGCGACGCAGCCAGCACTTCGGAAGATGCCAAGCTGAATCTCATCGGCAGGATACTGGAAGACCAGCTGTACACCTTCACCGACTTCAAGAGTGAACAGCCGGCCGCCCGGAAACTGAAAAAAGTCGTTGTCCAGGCATCCGACACCGACAAGGCCCTGAAAAACGCACTCAATCTTGGCCTGGCCACCGGCCGCGGCATGAACTACACCAAAGACCTGGGCAACACTCCGCCCAACATCTGCCATCCGGTCTGGCTGGCCGAGCAGGCCCAGGCCATGGCAAAAGACAACGACTGCATCCAGACCGAGATCCTGGACGAGAAGCAGATGGAAGAGTTGGGCATGAACACCATCCTGGCCGTTGGCAAAGGCTCGAAACAGCCGCCACGCCTGATCGTGATGGAATACCGGGGTGGCAATGCCAACGACAAACCCTACGTACTGGTCGGCAAAGGCATCACCTTCGACACCGGCGGCATCAGCCTGAAGCCCGGCGAAGGTATGGATGAAATGAAATACGACATGGGCGGCTCCGCCAGTGTGTTTGGCACCATGAAAGTGATTGCCGAGACCCAGCCGAAGATTAACGTGGTTGCCGTCATTGCGGCGGCCGAGAATATGCCGGACGGCGGCGCATCGCGCCCCGGCGATATCGTTACCACCCTGAGCGGCATGACCGTGGAAATCCTCAACACCGATGCCGAAGGTCGCCTGGTGCTGTGCGATGCCCTCACCTATGTGAAAAAATTCGATCCGGCCGCTGTGGTCGACATGGCTACGCTCACCGGCGCCTGCATCATTGCCCTGGGCAACCAGGCCACCGGCCTGCTTTCCAATAACGACGAACTGGCCAACGAGCTGCTGGCCGCCGGCGAACGCACCGGCGACCGCGCCTGGCGCCTGCCGCTGTGGGAAGAGTACCAGAGCCAGCTCGACAGCAATTTTGCCGACATGGCCAACATCGGCGGCCGCCCGGCAGGCACTATCACCGCTGGCTGCTTCCTGAGCAGGTTCGCCAAGGAGTATCGCTGGGCCCATCTGGATATCGCCGGCACGGCCTGGAATTCCGGCAAAGCCAAAGGCGCAACTGGCCGGCCGGTTCCCCTGCTGGTCAACTACCTGATGACTCATGCAGGGTAAACCCTCAGCCTCACCGGAGACCGGCAGCCTGGCTGCCGGCGCCTCCGGACAGGAAGACCAGAACCAGCGTTACTGGTTTCATATTCTCGCCCAGAACACGTCAGCGGCGCGAAACCTGCACGCCGCCAAGCTTGTGGACAAGGCGTGGCAACAGGGAGATCGCGTGTGCATCGTTTGCGACAGCGAGGAACACGCCAGCGAACTCGACGATCTATTGTGGAACGTCAGCCCCGACGCGTTCATCCCGCATAGCATCGCAAGAGAGCCTGCCGCCCCCTGTGACGATCCCGTAGGCATTCTGCTTTATCCGCCGACCGCGGCAGACTGGGACACCATCATAGTGCTCTCCGCCAAGCTGCCGGCAGGCGCCCATCAATACCGCCGCCTGGCCCTGGTAGCCCACAATGACCCGGACATTCTGAACCAGGCCCGGGGCCACTATAAACAGCTGCGCCAGCTCGGTATCGAAGCCCGGGTGCATGATATGCGCAAGCGCTAGCCGGGTTCGCCGCAACTTGAGCGACCATGTATAATCCGGCAATTCAAACTTCCTCTGTGAATCAACCAAAACGGTCACCTTAGAATCCCATGGAAAAAACCTACCAGCCAGAAAACATCGAGCGCCAGTGGTACGAAAACTGGGAAAACAAAGGCTATTTCCGCCCCTGCGGAGAGGGCGACTCCTACAGCATCGCCATTCCGCCACCCAATGTGACCGGCAGCCTGCACATGGGCCATGCGTTCCAGCACACCATTATGGACACCCTCACCCGCTTCAAACGGATGCAGGGGCGTAACGCGCTGTGGACCGTGGGCACCGACCATGCCGGCATTGCCACACAGATGGTGGTCGAACGCAAACTGGCGGCCGAGGAAGACAAAACCCGCCACGATCTGGGCCGGGACGAGTTCATCAAGCGCATCTGGGACTGGAAAGAGCAATCCGGCGGCACCATCACCCGCCAGATGCGCCGCCTGGGCAACTCCGTCGACTGGAGCAACGAGCGCTTCACCATGGACGACGGTTTCTACAAGGCCGTACAGGAAGTGTTCATCCGGCTGTATGAAGACGGCCTGGTCTATCGCGGCAAGCGGCTGGTGAACTGGGACCCGAAACTGCACACCGCCATTTCCGATCTGGAAGTGGAGAACAAGGAAGAAAAAGGCTTTTTCTGGCACCTTCGTTATCCATTGGCTGACGGCGAGACCACGCAAGACGGCAAAGACTACCTGATTGTTGCGACCACCCGCCCGGAAACCATGCTAGGCGATACCGCCGTGGCCGTGCACCCGGACGATGAGCGCTACGGCCATCTGATTGGCAAGCACGTGTTATTGCCGCTGGCTAATCGTCGCATCCCGATTATTGCAGATCACCACGCCGACCCGGAGAAAGGCTCGGGCTGCGTGAAGATAACCCCGGCTCACGATTTCAACGACTACGCGGTGGGTAAACGCAACAACCTGCCGATGATCAACGTGATGACCCAAGACGCCAATATTCGCGATGTCGCCGAAGTCTTCAATGCCGATGGCAGCGAAAATACCGAGATCAACAGCGCACTGCCAGAGGCTTACGCCGGCCTGACCCGGGAAGCCGCGCGCAAGCAAATCGTGGCGGATATGGAACTGGCGGGGCTGGTTGAGAAGATTGAGGACCACGTACTGAGCGTGCCCCGGGGTGACCGCTCCGGGCTGATCATCGAACCCATGCTTACCGACCAGTGGTTCGCCGATGCCAAAACCCTGGCCCAGCCCGCCATCGAGGCGGTAGAAGATGGTCGCATCCAGTTTGTGCCCAAACAGTACGAGAATATGTACTTCGCCTGGATGCGTGACATCCAGGACTGGTGCATTTCCCGCCAGCTGTGGTGGGGCCACCGGATTCCGGCCTGGTATGACGCTGAAGGCAATATCTATGTGGGCCGGAGCGAGGCTGAGGTTCGCAGCAAACATCAGCTCCCGGATACCCTGGAACTCAAACAGGACGACGATGTGCTGGACACCTGGTTCAGCTCTGCCCTGTGGACCTTTGGCACCCTGGGCTGGCCGGAAATCACCGAGCGCCTGAAGAACTTCCACCCGACCGACGTGCTGGTCACCGGCTTCGATATCATTTTCTTCTGGGTCGCCCGGATGATCATGATGACCATGCATTTCATGAAGAACGAAGACGGCACCCCGCAAGTGCCCTTCCATACCGTATACGTCACCGGCCTGATTCGGGACGAACACGGCGACAAGATGTCCAAGTCCAAGGGCAACGTCATTGACCCGCTGGACATGATCGACGGCATCAGCCTGCCGGAGCTGCTCGAAAAGCGCACCGGCAATCTGATGCAGCCCAAGCTGGCCGAAAAGATTGGCAAGCGTACCGAGAAGGAATTCCCGGAGGGCATTACCGCACACGGCACAGACGCCCTGCGCTTCACCCTGGCAGCCATGGCCACCACCGGCCGTGACATTAACTGGGACATGAAGCGCCTGGAGGGTTACCGTAACTTCTGCAACAAGCTGTGGAACGCGGCCCGTTATGTGCTGATGAACACCGAGGGGGAGGATTGCGGCGTAAACGATGAGCCCGTGGAGCTGTCTCTGGCAGACCGCTGGATCACCAGTGAACTGCAGCACTGCGAACAGGAAGTCATCCGCCACCTGGACCAGTATCGTTTTGACCTGGCGGCCTACGCGCTCTACGAGTTTATCTGGAATGAGTACTGCGACTGGTACCTGGAACTGTCCAAACCAGCCCTGAGCGATGACAGCACCAGCGCCGAAGCCAAGCGTGGCACCCGCCGTACCCTGGTGCGCGTACTCGAAGCCGTACTGCGCCTGGCGCATCCGATCATGCCCTTCATCACCGAAGAGATCTGGCAGCGCATTGCGCCGCTGGCCGGTAAGCAGGGCGACAGCATCATGCTGCAACCCTACCCGCAACCAGACACCAGCAAGCAGGATACCGCAGTCGCCGCCGATATCGAGTGGCTCAAAGGCGTTATCGTGGCGGTGCGCAATATCCGTGGCGAGATGAATATCTCCCCGGCCAAGCAGGTACCGGTGCTGCTCAAAGGTGGCAACGCCGACGATCAGCGCCGCCTGAACGACAACCGGCAATTCCTGATGTCTCTGGCCAAGCTGGAGAAGCTGGAGTGGTTCGACGGCGACAAAGCGCCGATGAGCGCCACCCAGCTGGTGGGCGAGATGGAAGTTCTGGTGCCCATGGCCGGCCTGATCGACAAGGATGCCGAGCTCAAGCGCCTGGACAAGGAACTGGAGCGCCTGAACAAGGAAATCGGCCGCCTGGAAGGCAAACTGAACAACGAGAAGTTCACCGCCAAGGCTCCGGCAGAAGTTGTCGATAAGGAGAAAGAGAAGCTGAAGGATGCTCAGGGCAGCCTGCAGAGGCTCAGCACTCAACGGGCAGAAATCGAGGCCATGTAAGGCCATGATTGCCATCCTCGGCGCCGGCTCTCTGGGCCGGCTCTGGGCCGCGACGCTATCTGCCGGCCAGGTAGCGTTCGTGCCCCGCCCGGGCAGCATGGCCGAACCGGCCCGCTACACATTTCAGCCCGTGGGGCGCGAATCGTTCAAGGTAACGGTTCCCTGGCTGAAACCGGGCCAGATACCCCGCGTGTTGCTGGTCACCACCAAAGCCGGAGACACCCTGAATGCCCTGGCGGCAGCCTTGCCTGCTCTTCCGGAAACCGTACCGGTTGTTTTGTTCCAGAATGGCCTTGGCAGCCAGCAAGCGGTGGCCGACCGCTGGCCCAGCCGGCCAATAATCGCAGCCTCAACCACCGAAGGCGCCAACCGCCCAAAACCAGACACCACGGTCCATGCCGGCCTGGGAGAAACCTGGATGGGCGCTCTGACCCCGGCAGGCCATTCCTGCGTAGCCAAGGTTATCGAAGATCTCGCGCCCACCGACCTGGTCATTCATCCCGTCGAAAACGTACTCGGGAAGCTCTGGCAGAAGCTGGTCATCAATGCCGGCATCAACGCGTTCACCGCGATTCTCGACTGCCCCAATGGAGATATCCTGGAACATCCGTTCTATTTGCACTGGATTGACCCGCTGTGCCAGGAAATCGCCGCCGTGCTTAAGGCAGCCGGGCAACCGGCGCAAACACCGGGCGCTTTGCGGCAACAGATTGAAGGAGTCGCGCGCAAAACGGCCACCAACACGTCGTCTATGCGGGCCGACGTGCTGGCCGGGCGCCGCACGGAAATCGACTTCATTAACGGCTACCTGGTGAAGTTGGGCGAACAACATGGCATCGCGACACCGGTGAACCAAATGCTTGCCGGACAGGTACAACAACTGAACTGACTTTTAGCGAGGGAAACAACGCATGGGTAACCGCCTGTCAAAGATCTATACCCGAACCGGAGACGACGGCTCGACCGGCCTGGCCGACGGCAATCGAATTGCCAAGAATGCCCAGCGCGTGGAGGCCATGGGCATGGCAGACGAACTGAACTGCCACATTGGCATCCTGATTGAAACGCTCCCGGCTGAAGATGCATTGATTGAAACCTTCCGCCGGGTTCAGCATCACCTGTTCGACCTGGGCGGTGAATTTGCCATTCCGGGCAGCAAGGTCATCAGCGACGACCACATCGAATGGCTCGAGCAAACCCTGGATGAATACAACACGGACCTTCCGCCACTGAAAAATTTCATCCTTCCCGGCGGTTGCCCCGCTGCGGCACAGTGTCACCTGGCCCGGGCGGTATGCCGCCGGTCTGAGCGCGTGGTTGTGGCTTTGGGTCACGAGGACTCCATCAATACGGCTTCCCGCCATTACCTGAACCGCTTGTCCGACTTGCTGTTCGTGATCGCCCGAGTACTGGCACGCCGGGATGGCAGCCAGGAAATTCTCTGGGAGCAAAAAAAATCCGGCCTCTGAGGGCCGGATTTCCTGGTGTTTTAGCCATTCTGCCAATCAGACTCTGAACGCCTCCACCAAGCGCTGAAGAGACGCGGTGAGCTCCGACATCTGGCGCGACGACGCCAGCGTTTCTTCGGCGTTCGCCGCTGTGCTCTGCCCCAGCTCACCGATTCGCTCAACGTTTGTGTTCACGTTTTTGGCCACTGCCGATTGCTCTTCCGCGGCCTGGGCGATCTGATGACTCATATCCACAATTTCAGAAATCCCCGACGCTATCCGATCCAGCGCCTCGGTTACCTCACCCGATTTCTGAACCGTTTGCTCGGTGGCATCGTGGCTTGAAGTCATCGCAGACACCGCCTCTTTCACGCCACCCTGTAACCGGGAGATCATGCTTTCAATCTCCTCGGTGGACTTGTGAGTACGCTGGGATAGTGAGCGCACTTCATCTGCGACCACCGCAAAGCCGCGACCCTGCTCGCCCGCACGGGCAGCCTCGATGGCGGCGTTCAGCGCCAGCAGGTTGGTCTGCTCCGCTATCGCCTTGATCTCCACCAGCACCTGACTGATGTTGTCGCTGTCGGCACTTACCCGGTTGATCACCTCCACGGCGCCGGCAATTTCCGTTGCCAGGCGGTTAATGGTGCCAACGGTGTCTGCAACCACTTCCCGCCCGGTATCAGTATCTCTCTCGGCATTGCCCGCACTGTCAGCCACCCGATGGGCGCTTTCAGTCACCTCATTGACCGCCTCGACCATTTGCCCCATTGCTTCATTGATCTGGCCGGTTTCATCCATTTGCCGGGCCACCGCCTGGCTGTTGGCAGACGCAGTATCGTTCACGCGCAAGGCCTGCTGGTCGACATCGGCAGTTGTCGAGCCAACCGAACGGATCAGCTCCGCAATGCGATCGGTCATATCGTTGAACTCGGAGGTCAGCTCGCCCAGCTCATCCCGGTTATTCAGCTTGATATGCGTGGTCATGTCCCCGGCGGCAACATTACGCGCCGCGTCGCTGAAGCGATTGATGGCGATGCGCACCGACATGAAAAAGCCAACATACAGGTAGACCACCACCAGCAAGACGGCAATCAGCGCCACCACAATCAGGGTACGCTGGCCGGTCTCTTTCGCCAGACGCTGCTCAAGGTTGGCTTCTACAACCCTGAAAATGCCTTCGCTGAGCGTGCCATAGTGATTCAGCTGCGCAGACAAGGTTGCATCGAACTCACGCCAGGGCAGCTCTAGCCGCATTGGAGTGATGACATTCAGGTCCAGCTCATCGCGCACCGCAAGCAGACTTTCTTCCACCCGTGCCAGGGCTCCAACGGCCCGCTCAGCCAACTTGGGTGACGCCTCCACAGCTACCGACAGGGCAGGCAAAAGCAGAGAACTGCGGTTGGTAAGACGGTCGTAAATGCCATTGAGACTCTCGCTGAGCGCGAAGCCGACCTGGCCTTCGACAAGCGCATAGATACCGTAAGCCCGAGCCTCGCCAATCGCAGAGCGGGCCTCCGGCAAGGCCGAACGAATCAACCCGAGCAGCAGCAGGTTCTCCCGCGAAACATCCTGCCCCAGGCCTGAAATCTCGATGGTCGCCGGCAGCAACGCCATCACTTTCTGGACAAATTCCTGGTAGTACTTGAACTGGGGGTCAATGTTGCCCTGATAACTGCCATTGGCGTTCAGCGATTCCCAATCATCGCGAACCGCCATAACCTGGCTCTGCCAGGAGCCTGAGGAATCGAACGAGCGCCGGGGCTCAGAGAGATCTGCCAGCAAGGTATCCAGCCGGGATGCCGCCTCATCGGCTTTCTCGAGCAGTGCCTGCTCGTCTTTGAGGATGCCGGGGGCTTTATAATCACGATAATCCATCGCCGCCACCAACAGACGCTCCACTTTCTGAAGCTCCGCCAGGCCATCAATGCCCCGCGTCGTTGTCTGGACAGACTGATTGAGCCCGGAGATCACCAGCCAGGAAAGGACGATGATGGGCCCTAGAAAGAGAATACTGATGAGGCTGAACTTATAGATCATCGGCAGCCGGTTCATCAGCGCTACCGCTGGATTGATTATGTAATTCACGGAGCCCTCGCTGATTCTAAAAACTGAATCTTTATTCTTTGTTTAATTATCGCCCGTTACCGGAAAAACTTAATCACTATTTAGTGTTATTCTGTAACCCGTTTGCCCATCCTCACGGCAATCCGGCAATCACCAGAAGTGCGAACGCACAAATCCAGACCAACATACTCCGGTTCAGCAGATCCCGGATTGCACTGAGACTCCGCCCGCCAAAGGCCGGCCATTCCCCGGGGTGCATTTCGGAAAAACGGGCCGGATCAAGAGCATAACCGGTTAACGACCCGTTCGCCGAATTCATGAGCACTTCCGAGACATTCTTCCCGAACCCGGGCAATACCTTGCGGATAGCCCGTGACCAACCCGGAAAATCACCGGCAAGCCCGAAGGTGCAGGACAGCAAGCGGGCAGGAAGCCAACCGGCAACGCGGGCTATCCGATCATAGCGGTCGCGGGCCGCGGCCTGTGGCCAGTGGTTGGACAGCGCAACCAGGCCCCGCGCCAGAAACGCCAGGGCGATGCCGCCGACGGCGTACCAGAACACCACCAGAAAAAACCGGTCGAAGACCGATCGCATCAGCGACCGCGACACCGACAGATGCATTGCCTCCGGTGACAGCGCGGCACCCCGTTCCGCAGCCGGTAGACGCTCCTGGATATGGCGCCAGGCGGCCTGCATATCGCCGCGCCGCCAGGCGTCAGAATAGACCAGTAACACCTTTCGCCAGCCGGGCGCCCCCATCAACACCAGCAAGAGCACCAGCTCAAGCGGATACAAGGCATAGCGGAAGCCGTTTTCGCGAGCCAGGAACACGGCGCCAGCGAGCAGCATGGTCGGCACCAGAACCAGCAACAATCCCTTCCAGACAGCAGTTTCCCGGCCTGCCTGCACGCGGCTCCAGCGATGGAACCACGCTCGCCAGAGGTCATCGCCGACCAGGCGGTCAGCGCGGTCCAGCCTTCGCCGAATGACATAAGCAAACAGAAACACCAGGAATGACATTCAGGTTTCCTCTTCAGTCGACAACAGCGAACGGAAATGGGACCAGGCAAAAGCAGGCCCCGGATCGGTTTTTCGCCCGGGCGCAATATCACTATGGCCAGCAACACGGCGCGGCGTAATTTCCGGCCAGGCGGCCATGATCATGCGGGCCAGCCGTGCCAATGCGCGATATTGCGACTCGGTATAAGGAATCTCGTCTGCGCCTTCGAGTTCGATACCAATGGAGTAATCGTTACACTCGTCCCGTCCCTGAAAACTGGAACGACCGGCATGCCATGCGCGGTCCAGACAACTGACAAACTGGACAACCGAACCATCCCGGCGAATTAATGCATGGGCAGAAACCTTCAACCCGGCAATGGTCTCGAAGTAGGGATGCACCGAGGTGTCCAGGCAATTGCAGAAAAAATTTTCGATATGCGGGCCGCCGAACTGTTCGGGGGGCAGGCTGATGTTGTGAACCACCAGCAATGAAACCGAGGTGCCCTCGGGGCGCGCACCAAAGTTGGGCGACGGGCACCAGCGAGCCCCGGCAATCCGGCCAGTGGCGCGCAGATGCGAGGCCGCCTGCTTCAGGCTATCAGGATGATGGTCGTTCCGGGTATCAGACAAGAGTGTTCCATAAACGCAGAGGATTCATGCAAATGATTGAATCACAAAGCGCCCACCGATGCCACGGCGCATCGGAGTTCCGGCCGGCTCCCCGACGCGGCGAAGATCAATCCTTTCGACTATGGCGCAGGTTGTCGATAATGGATTCCAGTGCCCGGTCGAAAATGAGCCCGTCGTCCAGCATCGTGATGGTTTGATCCTGCAAGGCAATCGCCAGGTCTTCCCGATGATATTCGGCGACTTTGGCACCGCTGCGGTTTACGAAGATGTATTTTCCGGTCGCCTTGATAAAGGCGGCCAACTTACAGCGCACGCGGGTTTCATCCCGAGCCATTTCCACCCAGGACCCGACCCGCAGCCGATCCGCCTTATCCAGCCACTCGGGCAAGGCAGCGGCTGGTGCGTCTGCTTCAGCCTGAGCCGTATCCACAGTCGCCTCGGCAACCAGGGGCGACACCTCGGCCGGCTGAGCCGGAGCAGGCTCAGGACGCTCATCCACAACCTCGGGCGCAGGCTCCGGCCGCTGGGGAACTTCTTCCGGCTCCGCCGGAGTTTCGGGTATATCAACACGCTCCACAGAGGGGGCTGTGTCTGCTACCACCGGTGCAGTCACCAGATTCTGGAACACATCGACGTGCGCGAGCTCCAGGTCCCGAATGGCGGCATCGGTCGCGAACGGGTCCCAGGAAATCTCCTGCAACGCCATACGGAGCTCCTCCACCACCTCAGGAATCGCTTTCAGCAGTTCTGCCCGGGTGTCAGTGGAGACGGGCCTTGGGTCCACCGTCCACACCAGTCGCGCACTGAATGCCCTGGCCTGCTGCCAGCGCTCACTGTCCTCGCCTTCCCGCAGGACCACCCATTGCAGATAGCGGGTCCAGGGTTCATTCAGAACCTGCAAAACCGGCTCGGGAATCACCCTGCCTGCGGTATGTTCATGGATGACCTCCGTCGCAGCCTGACTGGCACGTTCTTGTCTTGCCCGCCCCTCCTCCGCATCCCGGAGACGTTGCTCCACCAACTCCCGGCGCCGGCGATCCAGATCCATGAAGTGACCGAAATCCTTCAGCAGCGCTTCGAATAACCCGACCTGATCGGTATATTCGTTGAGCACACGGCCAACCACTTCCTCAATCTTCTCCTTGAGAGGGTCCCGCATACCCGGGCGTTTTTCACTCCAGCCAATGGCTGCAAGGGCCAGCTCGTTAAGCAGCTTGCGTACCGGGTGACCACCCCGGTTAAAAAAGTTCTTGTCGCCCAGCGCGACCTTGAGCACCGGAATCTGCAGCCGGCCGATCAGCGCCTTCATGGTTGGGTGCAACTGCCGATCTTCCAGTATAAAGTCGAACAGCATGGACACCAGGTTGATGACATCACTGTCGACCTGTGCCACCGACAGCGGCTTACCTTCAGACTGCTGAAGCAGAGGCTGCAATTGCTGGCGCAACGGCAACACGGTATTGCCGGTATCCTGCTGTGCCTCGCCCTGCAGTTCACTCAGGCGGGCCATCAAACGGTCCGTATCCAGTACGGTACCGGCCGGGGAAGGAGCAGACTGGCCGCCACTTCCCTGATGCAGCAGGGCACTCAACTCGTTAAACGTGGGCGCCTGACCATCGGTTGTCGACGATTGTACACGGGGGCCCGCTCCCTCGCCGGCCGCCCCCGCCGCCGGGCTATGGCTTGCGCCGGCGGTTCCGGAACCTTTTGGCGCCTGCCCCGCCACCGGCGCGCGTTTCATATCGGGCAGTACACCGGAGGCTGCCAGTGTTTTGTTGCAGGCCTGATAAAAGTCGCCCAGTTTGTCTGCCAGCAGCCGTTCGAACAGCTTCAGCACCACAAGTTTTGCCCGAATGTCGATATCAAGATCGGTACAGGCATCAGAAATAGCCCCGCAAAGCACTTCAGGGCTCAGCGGCATCTGGTCGTCTGACAGCTCCAGCTGCGGCACCAGGTGGCGGATTCGTGCCGCCAGCATTCGCACCTGCTCCTGATACCGGTTACGCAGACGGTTGGTGAGATTATCAATCGCCACCTGCTGCTCAAGCTCGGAGTGGTCCAACAGACTGAGAGAGTCCTGATCAACCTCCTCCAGCGAGCTTCCGGAGCGCGAAGGCTTGAATTTACCCAGATCATTGAAGGCCTGACTGACGTATTGAAGCACCGACACGGTCATGGATTTGCGTCGCAGGCGTAACTCGCGCATGGCGTCGAAGTAGGCGGTTTGGTCCTGATTGGAAGCAGCCCGGTCTGCGAGGGCAAACAGGCTGTCGTCTGCCTGCTCGAAAAAACTGGCAAGCACCGCTTTGAGCGACTGACCCGATGTGTCACGCAATCGCACCAGCTCGGTCGGCAACGCGAAACGGCTGACCGATGCCTGACCGGTCAAGCGGACTACCTTGTTATCGTGCGCCATTTGGATGCTCCGCGTTCATGCTGCTGATGTTTTTTCAGGATTCTGTACTTTTACATCATACGGGCAGGCCTCGTCACCTTGTGTCAGATTTTGTCACCTTTTGTGTACGCAGGAACTGCATCACATTTGATGCCGGAGCCGCGGCATTTGGAGAACGGCCCGGCTGGCAGTAGAATTGTGCGCCGGAAATCCTGAAACCCACCCTAGCCCCCGGAAAATCCCATGATTCCAGCTGAACTGCTTCGCCAGGCCCGCGTCGAAACCGTTGCCCAGAGCCTGAGGGAGGATATTGGTGATGGTGACATTACTGCGATGCTGATCCCCGCGGACAAACCCGCACAAGGGCGAGTCATTACCCGGGAGAACGCCCGCCTGGCCGGTAAGGCCTGGGTTGAAGAAGTCTTTCACCAGATTGATCCACGCGTGACCCTGCACTGGCAATTTCGCGATGGCGACGACGTGCCAGCCAACGAAGTGATCTTCCGGATGGCCGGCCCTGCCCGCTCACTACTGACTGCCGAACGCGCAGCGTTGAACTGGCTACAGACACTGTCGGGCGTTGCGACTACCTGCGCCGGTTACGCTCGCCAGGTGGCACACACCCCGGCCCGCCTGCTGGATACCCGGAAAACGCTGCCCGGGCTGAGGCTGGCGCAGAAATACGCTGTTACCTGCGGCGGCTGCGACAACCATCGACTGGGCCTCTGGGACGCCTTCCTGATCAAGGAAAACCACATTGCCGCGTGCGGATCAATTGCCAACGCGGTGGCCGAAGCGCACCGTATTGCACCGGGCAAACCGGTGGAAGTGGAAACCGAGTCACTTGAGGAGCTGGGTCAGGCCCTGGAGGCGGGCGCCGACATTATCATGCTGGACGAATTCTCGCTGGCGGATATGACCGAAGCGGTGAGGCGCAACGCAGGACAGGCTCGCCTCGAAGCCTCCGGTGGCATCAACGCGCAAACTCTTGTGCCCGTAGCCGAGACAGGGGTGGACTACATCTCGATTGGCGCCCTCACCAAAGACGTGCGCGCGATCGACCTTTCCATGCGCCTGGAGTAATCCGGCGCCGGAAACGTTATTGGAGCCCGGACGACAGCAACTGGTCCATTTCCTCAAGCACTGCCACCAGTTCACGTCCGGATTGCTCGCGCCCCCGGAAATGCTCCTCCGCCATGGGCGCAATACCAGACACCGCCGGCAGCGGACCGCCGGCCTCAACCAGCGATTTCATCTTTTCAAGAAACACAAACTGCAACCATTGAGTGAAGCTCATGGTATCCAGGCAAAATGGCTGGGTACTTTCAAACGCGGCCGGCGGCAGCGCTTCGTATTGCCAGACACCCAGCTGTCGGAGTTCAATTTCGATGTTCAGTAAACCATCGGTGATCAGATCAAGATGGCGCGCGTTTTCGCTCATAGTCTCCTCTTAGTCGGCCAGAGGCTCCAGCTCAACAGACTCTCCATGCAGCACTCGGTAAAGGTCCTCATACTGGCGAGTAAGGGTGTGCTTCGGTGCCATGTGAATCAGCGGCTGCCGGCTCTGGTGCGACTCCTTCATCTTGACGGAGCTGGATAAGCGCACCGGCAGCACCGGCAAACCTTCGTCAATCAGTTCTTTGACCAGCTGCCTTGGCAGGCTTGCCCTCGGCTGGAACTGGTTCGCAATAATACCCTCGACCACCAACTCTTCGTTGTGGTCTTCCTGCAGCTCACCTATCTCGTGAAGGATGTTGTACAGCGCCTGGCGGGAGAAATCATCACAATCGAACGGGATCAGACAACGTTGGGCGGCAATCAGCGCAGACCGGGTATAGAAGTTCAGCGCCGGCGCGGTATCGATGAAGATTTCGTCAAAACTGTCACCGAGTTTTTTCAGAAATTCCCTGAGCTTGTAGATCTTATGCTTCGTCTCGAGCTTGCGCTCCAGAAAATCCAGCTCCGGACTGGACGGCAGCACAAAGAGATTGTCGAACGAGGACGCGTGCACAAATTCGTCCGGACGACGGTTGAACACACTGAAGGCGACCGTCTGCTCAAGCAGGTCAGCCACGGTATCCCGGAGCTCTGCCGCCGGCTTGCCCAGAAGATAATGGGTGGAGTTGCCCTGCGGGTCAAGATCCACCACCAGTGTCCGTTTACCTCGCGCGGCGCTGATTGCGGCCAGGTTACAGGTAATACTGGATTTGCCAACACCGCCTTTCTGATTGAATACAACCCGTCTCATGTCGTCTCTCCAATGACCTTTATCATTATTAATTCTCTGTCGTCACCATCCCATCACCGCTTTCACGAACGGAATGGTCAGCCTGCGCTGGGCTTGCAGTGAGTTTTCGTCCAGGGTGTCGAGCAAACCCAAAAGATCCCCCAGCCTTCTGGGAGCCCGGCGCATAATAAAGCCCGCAACATCGTCGCTCATCACCAGGCCACGCTGTTCCGCTCGCGCCATGAGAATGCGCTGGCGGTCCTCGTCCCTGTACACCCCCAACTGGAGAAGCAGACCATGTGCAAGCCGGGAACCAAGGTCTGCCAGCCCGAACGGCAGCGAGGCCGGCACTTCAGACAGGCTGATCACCAGCAACCCCTTCTGGTCAAGCACACGATTATACAAGTGGAATACCGCTTCCTCCCAGGCCGGGTCACCCGCTACGTGCTCCAGATCGTCCAGGCAGATCACATCATGGCTATCCAGGCCCGCCAGCGCGTCCGGGCCAAATGGCAACAACTCTTCAATGCTGATGCAGACCGCGGTTTTGCCCATTTGCTCGGATTCGTGACACAAAGCCTGCAGGAGATGGCTTTTGCCCGTATCGGAATCCCCGCAGATAACCACCACCGGTAACCCTTCCGGTCGATGGCAGACCGACTTCAGGCGCTCGGCTGCCGGGCGGTTCCGATCGCCGTGGAAGTTATCGAATCTGGCATCATCGCGGAGTTTGACCCCCAGCACCATTTGTGAGGCTTTCATGTCCGCTTCGCCCTCCAGGCCCGCAAACTCCATACCATGACGTAGTGGCCGCCACTAACCACTGAACTGACGGCGACCAGCCAGGTGCCCGCGGCAATCACCCATGGCTGCATGGGCAGCCCCGCCAGCAAAATAATAATCGCCAACGCCACCAGAATCTGGATAAATGTATTGAACTTGCCGGGGAGGCTCGGCTCCATATCAAAACGACCAATGCCGTAATGAAATGCCAGCCCGCCACACACGATGACCAGATCCCGGCCCAAAACCAGAGCAAACAGCCACACCGGCAGCACGCCGGTAATGGTGAGCATCAGATACGCCGAAATCAACAGCGCTTTATCTGCCAATGGGTCGGCAACCGCTCCAAGACGGGAACGCCAGTTGAAGTGACGGGCCAAAAATCCGTCGAAGGCATCAGTAAGCGCCGCGACAAAAAAGATAGCGAGGGCCAACCGGTAGTTGCCCTGCAATAATGCGCCTGCGAACGGCACAATCAACACCATTCGCAAGAACGTCAGCGCGTTGGGAATCCAGCGCCACCTTGAACTCACCGGGCTGCCTCCATCAAAGCATCAACTTCGGCCACCCCCACTGGTTCCGGGAGCGGTTTGCCAGCGGTAGTAAAGTACCTGGTACAGCGATTCAAAAGCCTGCTCTGAATCCTGCTCATCTCCCGGCGCCAGCGGCCGATAACTGAACCCGGCAGAGGAGGATTCCGCATCCTGCGCCTCATTGTCTGACGGAGCCTGCGACGGCGTTGCCTGCCCAACCACTTCTGGCCCGGCATCATCAGAGCGCGCGCCCTCGGCAGGCAAGCGGCTTGCGGCCGGCTCATCCGGTCGCTCCGTCGGGACAAAACGGGCATCCAGCGCAATATGCTCTTTCAACTGGTCCAGCTCCCCCGAAAACGCCAGCTCAACCGTAAGCCGGTCGCCGCGTACCCGCGACGCCCCCACCGACATTACCGGGGTCATTTCCCGCAATGCGCCGGTAATCTGGCCATAATCGGCCAGTGTCGAGACCCCTTCCAACACCATATCCACCTTCGGCGCTTCACCAACCCCGTCGGCCGTGACCGCATATCGGCTGGCATATTGTTCGGTCCACCGGTCTATCACAGCCTCAGCCAGCTGCTCAGGTGTCTGAGCCGTCAGCGATTGTTCGCCAGCATCCATACCCATCCCTTCAATAACCCAACCGGCGCGCCACTGGCTCCCGGAGCGACTGATGCGCACCAGCGTCAGTGCGTCGTGAGCAAGGTCCCCGGAAACATCCTGAATACGGCCGACAAATTGCCCCCACAAGTCCGATAACAGCGCCCGATCACCGGCGAACCGCTCTGGCGGAAACACAACGGGCAGCCCGCGGGCGTCAGCGGCAGCAGACAGCAACCTGGCCCAGCTGCCGTCTTCACGATCAGCCTCATTCTGCGTAACCCGAGTCAACAATTGCCGTTCACCGCGATCTTCCACCGCCACCCAGGCCAGAGTCAGCGGCCTGTTAGCCCCCCAGACCGGAGCCTCCAGAGATGCCAGGGCGCGATTCACACCCACCGCACCAAAACTCATCTGCAGGCGGGACTGATCGTTCTTGCGATTCACCTGGTAAGAGAGCAGCATCGATTCCGCGTCGGCCAGCACCGATTCCAGGCCTTCCAGCGCAAGCACCTCGCGTGAACCGGAAACCCGAACCATGACTTGCCGCAATCCTTCCGCGTACCCGGCTTCAAGGTCTGCAGCCTCCGTGCCGCTGAGCGGAACATTAGCCGAATACAGGCCAGACACGGTAACGGCCGATGCCGGGGCGACGGAAACAACCCAGCAGACGGCCACGAAACAGGCCGCGGCCATTCGTCTGGCTACGGCTGTGATAAATGATTCGGTCATGAAACACCTTGCCAATCCCATGGTTGGCGCACAGGATACACCATCACCAAAGCCGAGAGTAGCAAGCACAGATTGCCGCCCGGCAATCTCTGGCGGGCAAAATCGCGCTGCCTCCCGATTCCGGTTGGAGCGCCCGTGCGCACCTGCTAAAATCCGCGCCTTGACTCACAGGCCTACGGTTATATTCCATGAGCGAACAGAAGCCTTCCCTGACCTATCGCGACGCTGGCGTAGACATCGACGCCGGCAACGATCTTGTCAACCGAATCAAGAATACCGCCGCACGCACCCGCCGCCCTGAAGTGCTCGGCGGCCTCGGCGGCTTCGGCGCCATGGTCGCCATTCCCGCGGGCTACAAAGAGCCGGTCATGGTTTCCGGCACCGACGGCGTGGGCACCAAGCTTCGCCTGGCCATGCAACTGGAAAAACACGACACCATCGGCATCGATCTGGTAGCCATGTGCGTCAACGACCTGGTGGTGGGCGGCGCAGAACCGCTGTTTTTCCTGGACTATTACGCTACGGGCAAACTGAACGTGGATGTCGCAGCCGATGTCGTTGAAGGTATTGGCAAGGGCTGCGAGCAAGCCGGATGCGCGCTGGTCGGCGGCGAAACCGCAGAAATGCCGGGTATGTACGAAGGCGACGATTATGATCTCGCGGGCTTCTGCGTGGGTGTTGTCGAGCGCGAGAGCATTATTGACGGAAGCCGCGCACAGCCGGGCGATGCCCTGCTGGCACTGGGATCATCCGGCCCGCACTCCAACGGCTACTCGCTGATTCGGAAAATCCTCGAAGTCAGCGGCGCCGACCTGAGCCAGCCGATGGGCGATACCACGCTTGCCGATGCACTGATGGCACCAACCCGGATCTACGTGAAAAATCTGCTTCAACTGATTCGCGAGGTTGATGTCCGGGCCCTGTCCCACATCACCGGTGGCGGCCTGCCAGAGAACATTCCCCGGGTACTTCCCAAAGGCACAGTAGCGGCAATCGACACCCGGAGCTGGGAACTCCCACCCGTGTTCCAATGGCTCCAGGACGCCGGCGGCGTGGCAAGGGAAGAGATGTACCGTACCTTCAACTGCGGGATCGGTATGCTCGTTTGCGTACCGGAAGACCAGAAAGCACTGGCCATGGACACACTTACCGCCATGGGCGAGAACGTTTGGCAGATCGGCGTGATGGAAGCAGCCGACACCAGCGATGCCGAGCCTGTCGTTCGTTACGCACCGGGGCTGCTGAAAGCATGATGGCAGATCCGGCCCCCGTCCCCAAGATCCTGGTCCTGGCCTCCGGCAGTGGCACCAACCTGCAGGCCCTGATCGAAGCCTCCCGGGAAAGAAACTTCCCGGGGGAGATTATAGCCGTAGGGTGCAACAAGCCCGGCGCTTTTGCGTTGGAGCGCGCTACCCAGGCCAATCTCGCCACGTTTGTTATTGATCACACGCAATATGGCTCGAGGGAAGAATTCGACGCTGCGTTGATGGCCGAGATCCTGCGCCACAACCCGGACCTGGTGGTGCTGGCAGGCTTTATGCGCATACTGACCAGCGACTTCGTGCGCGCTTTCCGGGGTAAGATGCTCAACATCCACCCCTCGCTGCTGCCCGCCTACACAGGCCTGAACACCCATCAGCGGGTGCTTGAGGCCGGAGACCAGACACACGGCGTGTCGATCCACTTCGTTACCGAGGAACTGGATGGCGGCCCCGTGATCGCCCAGGCCGAGATCGGCGTGGCCGGGGATGACACACCGGAGTCCCTGGCGGAGAAGGTGCAAGAGCAAGAGCACCTGCTCTATCCGATTGTTGTCCGTTGGTTCTGCGAAGGCCGGATACAGCTTGGTGCGGAGGGCGTCTTGTTTGACGGTGCCCTGCTAGAGCAACCTATGCGACTGGCTGCCGGCTGAACATATTGTCATCCCAACGCACCGCCGAACACACTACACTGTCACCTGCGTGAACAGTGAAAGAGGTCTCCGGATGCGTATCAAGATCCCGAAAATGTTATCCCGGTGGTTGCTGGCCGGTGCTGTTGCCGGCCTGATCGGGCTGGCATTCCCGGCAACCGCGGCCGATACCCCCCTGACGCCCTACAAAGCCAGCTATACCGCATCAATGTCGAAGGGTGTCAGCCTTAACGGCGAAGGGATACGGGTTCTGTCCGATAAGGGCAACAACGTCTGGCTCTACCGCACAGATGTGGACTCGTTCATCGCCGACATCGACGAGTCTCTTATTTTCCGGTGGGAAGAAGGCCGGGTTATCCCCCTGCGTTACCGCTACCGGCTGTCCGGCTTCCTGATCAAGGATCGCAAACAGTCCATTGATTTTGACTGGCAGGCCGGGGTTGCCACCGGCAGTTACCGGGGCGACACCTTTGAGGTGGAATTACGGGAAAACACCCTGGACCCCCTGGGTTACCAGCTCCAGCTGCATCAGGATCTGAAGGCGGGCAAACGGGATGTGACCTATCAGGTACTGGATAAAGGTGACTACGACGACGACCGGTTCGCCGCGATTGATGAAGACAGCCTGAGCACCAACGGCAGCAACATGAAGACGCTGAAAGCGGAAAAGGTCCGGGACGAGGGTTCCAAGCGCCAGACTCTGATGTGGTTTGATCCGGCCCGGGATTATCTGTTGGTGCGCCTGCTCCAGGTAGAGCCGGATGGCAGCGAATACGAGTTACGACTGAAAGAGGCAACGCTGGCTGATTAATCGGCCAGCGCTTGCGCGGCCCATACTGCCTTTACTTCCTCCGCGATGATTCGCAACCCTTCGGCGACCCGGTCGTCGTCCTGCGAGTAGGTTACCCGCAGGCACTCATGGCGATGGCGCCAGCCATCTTCCGGCAGGCCGGGGAAGAAGTAATGGCCGGATACCACCAACACACCACGCGCCTTCAGCCGCTGGTAGAGTTCCAAGCTCGACACCGGCAAATCCGGGAACCAGAGCCAGAGAAACATGGCGCCTTCAGGTTTGTGTATGTACCAGCGGCAACTATCCTCGCCCATAGCATCACGGAATGCCGACACTGCCCGCTGCATCTTCTCCTTGTAGAACGGACAAACCACATCGCGGCTCAGCGACAAAATTTCACCCGAACTTACCAGCGGCTCCGCCAGCATGGCACCAAAGCTGCCGGTGGCCAGATTCATGATCGCATTAATGCCCGACAGCGCTTTGATGATGGACTCTTCTGCAATCACAATGCCGGTGCGAGCCGCCGGCAAACCCAGCTTGGACAAACTCAGGCACAGGACGATCTGCTCATTCCAGGTTGGCTGCGCGTCGACAAACAACAGGCTTGGAAAAGGCGTGCCGTAAGCACCGTCGACAATCAGCGGGATGTCGTGCTGTCGCGCCAGTTCTTCAAGCCGGGCCAGCTCCTCGTCCGTCACCACGTTACCCGTGGGATTGGTGGGGCGGGATACGCAGATAGCGCCGGTCTCACCGGTGACCTCTACGGCGTCAAAGTCGACCCGGTACTTGAACTCGTGGGCATCGGTAAACGAAATATCGGGCTGCACGGCATGGAACAGCCCAGGCTCAATTCCGGCATCGGCATAACCAATATATTCGGGCGCCAGGGGCAGCAGGATATGCTTGCGGTGGCCATCGCCATAATCCCCGCCAAACATATTGAAAAGCATAAAGAAGGCGGCCTGGCTACCATTAGTCAGGGCAATATTTTCAGGCTTCAGGCCCCAGCCGTACTCCCGGTTAAGCAGCTCTGCCAGAGAGGCGATAAACTGCTTCTCACCCTGCGGGGGGTCGTAGATTCCCACAAGGCGTCGAACCTCCCCTTCATCAGCCGCCATGTCGGCCAGAATTTGCTGCACCCGCTGCTGTATTTCGGGGATGTGGCCTGGATTACCACCCCCCATCATGATCATGTCTTCACCTGAGGCCATGGCATTTCCAAGATCGTCCATCAAGGAAGTGATGCCGGCATCGGCGGTAAATTTACGACCAAAAGCAGAGAGTTTCATGATTCCTTCCGTTCCAAGGGCTCTGAGGCGGGTTACGGGCAATTAGCTCAGCCAGCCGGTGTGTCAGATTTCCAGGGAGATCCCAAGGTTGCTGACACCCTGATTTGCAGCGCCGGCTTGCAGTTCAGCCAGGAAGTCTTCCCGGGGCGTTCGCTGTTTTTTGAGGGCCACAACCGTGTCCCGCTGAAACAGCTTGTCGTCTTTCAGCAGGGGGTGATGCTCGAACAAGCGCACCAGATCATTCTCATCCAGTTCTTCGCCTTCGGACATTTCAACAAAGTCCATGACGGTCCGGGTAGCCAGCTGGGAGGCTTCGGTAGCGCGGTGCTTGTTCGGGTTCAGGCGATTCAGCAGCGCCTGCTCAAGCAACTGGCAAAAATCGAAGGCTGGATAGACCCCGTACGCGTCGTAGTCTTCAACGTCCGGGCACAGGCCTTCAAGTTTGGTCAGCAATTGGGGAATGGCGGCATCGGCTGTCTCTTTCTGGAGCATCTCCCAGCCAAGATCGAGCAACTGGCGCATTTTGCCGCCGGTTTTCAGGCCAACGGCGTCTGCAAACAGGGCGTAGTTGGGAAACGAGCGCTCAGCCAGGGCCAGCAGGAAGGCGCATTCGCGCCAGCCCTGCAGTTGTGAGACGGCTTTCAGAAACTGGTTGGCGTTCATGTCCTGGGCAGGGTCACGCCGGTTTGGCCAAGGTATTTGCCGCCACGGTCTTTGTAGCTGGTTTCGCAGATTTCGTCGGATTCGAAGAACAGCATCTGGGCAACGCCTTCGTTAGCGTAGATTTTCGCTGGCAGGTTGGTGGTGTTGGAGAATTCCAAAGTCACCTGGCCTTCCCACTCCGGTTCCAGCGGGGTGACGTTTACGATGATCCCGCAGCGGGCATAGGTACTTTTGCCCAGGCAAATGGTCAGCACACTTCTGGGGATGCGGAAGTATTCAACGGTGCGCGCCAGTGCGAAGCTGTTCGGCGGAATGACGCAGACGTCGCCGGTGTAGTTGACGAAGCTGTTTTCGTCGAAGTTTTTAGGGTCGACGGTGGCACTGTGGACGTTGGTGAAGATTTTGAATTCGTTGCTGCAACGTACGTCGTAGCCGTAGCTTGAGGTGCCGTAGGAGATGACGCGGCCTTTTTCGCTTTCCCGAACTTGCCCGGCTTCGAAGGGTTCGATCATGCCGTGCTGTTCGGACATCCGGCGGATCCACTTGTCGGATTTGATGCTCATGGGTGAATTCTCGTTTCCAGCTGGTGGGAAAATTGGGGCGTAGTTTACCTTGTCGTGGGGTGACTGTCGAAGCCTCGACGCTCTCGCTCTTCGCAGCCTGCGAGCAGAACCAAAGGAAGTGTGGGCTGCTTTCCAAAAAACGCTACGGCAGGTGGCTGCGACATCAGGCCCTTCTGTCCAAAAACCGCTACGAGCACCCGCAAGCGGGTCCAGCCAGCAATCACAGATTGCTGTCGTTCGGCTGCGCATGAAGCTCCGCTTCATAAACACTTGCCTCACCCATGTGCGCTTCTCTCCGGCCATCCATGGCCTCCGACATTTTTGGACAGGAGGGCCTGACGCCGCGATCCGACAGCCTAGTTTCAGTCCCTTGGCACCGGATCTTGGTTAATGCTCCGTTACGGAAACACTCGAAATCGTCCCACCAAGATTCCGCTCGCGGGTGGACAACTCCGCCCCCACCCTTCTGGCGATGTCGCGGTAGCGTCTTGCTACTTCAGAATCCGGCTCAGCGACCACGGTCGGCGCGCCGCTGTCGGTTTGCTCGCGAATGGTCATGTGCAGGGGCAACTGGCCCAAGAGGGTACTGTCGTACTCTTCCGCGATGCGTTCGCCGCCACCGTGGCCGAAGAGGGGCTCTTCGTGGCCGCAGCTGGAGCAGATGTGCACACTCATGTTCTCGACCACACCCAGCACCGGGATGTCGACTTTGCGGAACATTTCGATGCCTTTTTTGCCGTCCAGCAGGGCGATGTCCTGGGGAGTGGTGACGATGACCGCCCCGGTGACCGGAACTTTCTGGGCCAGGGTGAGCTGGATGTCGCCGGTGCCGGGGGGCATATCGACGATCAGGTAATCGAGTTCATCCCATAGGGTTTGCTGGAGCAGTTGCATGACGGCACCGCTGACCATAGGGCCGCGCCAGACCATGGGGGTTTTGTCGGTGGTGACGAAGGCCATGGAGTTGGCTTGAAGTCCGTGGGCGGGCATGGGGACGAAGTATTTGTTTTCGCGTACGTCCGGGCGTTTGTTCTCGGGCACACCGAGCATCATGCCGATGCTGGGGCCGTAGATGTCGGCGTCCAGGATGCCGACCCGGGCGCCTTCGGCCTGCAGAGCCAGAGCCAGGTTCACGGCGGTGGTGGATTTGCCGACGCCGCCTTTGCCGGAGGCCACGGCGATGATGTTTTTCACGCCGGGAACGGCCGGCAGGTCTTTGTTGGTTTTGTAGCTGTGGATTTTCTGGGCTACGTGTACCTGGGCGTTTTCCACGCCGTCAACAAATTCCAGGGCGTTGGCAACGATCTGTTTCAGGCCGCCGGCAATGCCTTTGGACGGGTACGGCAGTTCGACCATCAGGGTCACGTTACCGTTGTCGTCTGCACTCAGGTTTTTCACGGCATCCAGTTCGTACAGGTCTTTGTTCAGGTAAGGGTCCCGGTATTCGCGCACCGCGGCTTCGAGGGCCTGTTGGAAAATCTGGGTCATCGGGGGTCTCCGGAATAAGCTCATAAGCTTGAATGCAGGTGAAAAAAGATGGTTTGGAAGGTATCATCTGTGCCCGTTTCTGACCATATGGGGTCTTTACCTGGAACAATCAATTGCAATTGTTGCAGGAATCCCGTTTTGTCTTTCCAACCCGTGTCAACATAAGGTTCGGACATCACCATGACGCAAGCGAGCAAGCAACAGCGCGACATTCTGGTTACCAGTGCCCTGCCCTACGCCAATGGGCCCATCCATCTGGGGCATCTGCTGGAATACATTCAGACCGATATCTGGGTGCGCTTCCAGAATATGCGTGGCCACAACTGCTATTACGTTTGCGCCGACGATGCCCACGGTACCGCCATCATGCTGCGCGCAGAACGCGAGGGCATTACCCCGGAGCAGCTGATTGACAGGATCAGTCAGGAGCATCAGGAAGATTTTGCCGGCTTCAATATCCGCTTCGACAACTATTACTCCACGCATTCGGAAGAAAACCAGTACTTCTCCGAGTACATTTACCGCCAGATTCAGGCGAACGGGAATATTGCCACCCGCAAGATCACCCAGTTCTTCGATCCCGAAAAAGAAATGTTCCTGGCGGACCGTTTCATCAAGGGCACCTGCCCGAAATGCAAGACCGAAGACCAGTACGGTGATAACTGCGAGGCCTGCGGCGCCACCTATACCCCCGCAGAGCTGATCAACCCCCGTTCCGCGGTCTCTGGCGCGACGCCGGTCGAGAAAGAGTCCGAGCACTATTTCTTCAAATTGCCAGAGTTTCACGATTTCCTGAGCAAGTGGACCCGCAGTGGCGCGCTGCAGCCCCAGGTGGCCAACAAACTCGCTGAATGGCTGGATGCCGGCCTTCATGAATGGGATATCAGCCGCGACGCGCCCTACTTCGGCTTTGAAATTCCGGACGCGCCCGGCAAGTATTTCTATGTCTGGCTGGATGCTCCGATTGGCTACCTGGCCAGCTTCAAGAACCTGTGCAACCGCGAAGGCATCGATTTCGAGCACTTCTGGAAGAAGGATTCCAGCGCCGAGGTGTATCACTTTATCGGCAAGGACATCATCAATTTCCATGCGCTGTTCTGGCCCTCCATGCTGCACGATGCCGGCTTCCGCACACCAACTGCGGTCTGGGCCCACGGTTTTGTAACAGTGAATGGCAAGAAAATGTCCAAGTCCCGCGGTACCTTCATCATGGCCCGCACCTATCTGGACCATCTGAATCCGGAATACCTGCGTTACTACTTCGCCGCCAAACTGACCGGCGGTGTGGATGACATGGACCTGAACCTGGAAGACTTTGCCGCCCGGGTGAATTCCGATCTGGTGGGCAAAGTGGTGAACATCGCCAGCCGCAGCGCCGGGTTTATCACCAAGCGGTTTGACGGCAAGCTGGGCCAGGTCACCGAGCAGGAAAAGCTGCAGGAGTTTATTGATGCCGGCGAGCAGATCGCCGAATTCTATGAATCCCGGGAGTTCGGCCGCGCCATGCGCCGGATTATGGAGTTGGCCGATATCGCCAATCAGTATGTCAATGATGAGCAGCCCTGGGTGATCGCGAAGCAGGAAGGCCAGGACGACAAGTTACAGGCCATCTGCACCAACGCCATCAATATGTTCCGACTGCTGATGACTTATCTGGCGCCGGTGCTGCCGAAGACGGCGGAGGCAGCCCAGTCTTTCCTCAACTCCCGTCTGGACTGGAATACCCGCACGGCCCTACTGGAAAACCACGGCATCGACAAGTTCAAGCCGCTGATGAGCCGGGTGGACATGGCTCAGATCGAGAAGATGCTTGAGGCTTCTAAAGAAGAGCTGCCGGCCGCCCAGGGCGACGTCAAGAAAGACGCAGCAAAGGACCTGGAGCCGATTGCCGAGGAAATTGAATTCCCGGATTTCGCCAAGGTCGATCTGCGCGTGGTGAAAATTCTCAAGGCCGAGCACGTTGAGGGAGCCGACAAGCTTCTTCGCCTCACTCTTGACGTGGGGCATGGCGAGCGCAACGTGTTTGCTGGTATCAAGTCGGCCTACAAACCGGAAGACCTGGAAGGTCGTATGACGGTGATGGTGGCCAACCTCAAGCCCCGGAAGATGAAGTTCGGTATGTCCGAAGGCATGGTTCTGGCGGCCGGCCCCGGTGGTAAGGACATTTTCATTCTGTCTCCGGATTCCGGCGCTGTGCCGGGTATGCGGGTGATGTAAAAAGAAACTGAGACGCTCCGATGACAGAGTATTTACTGATTCTGGTCAGCACCATTCTGGTGAATAACTTCGTGCTGGTGCAGTTCCTGGGGTTGTGCCCGTTCATGGGGGTTTCCGGCAAACTGGAAACCGCCATGGGTATGTCGCTGGCCACCACCTTTGTGCTGACCCTGTCGTCGGTGTGCAGTTATCTGGCCTACACCTACCTGCTGGCGCCGCTAGATCTCGCATTCCTCAAAACAATCACGTTCATTCTGGTGATTGCCGTTGTGGTGCAATTCACCGAGATGGTCGTTCGCAAGACCAGCCCGCTGCTGTATCGGGTACTTGGTATCTTTCTGCCCCTGATCACCACCAACTGCGCTGTACTCGGCGTGGCGCTTCTGAACCTCAACAAGAACAACAACTTTGTGGAATCTGTACTGTACGGCTTTGGTGCCGCAGCCGGCTTCTCTCTGGTGCTGGTTTTGTTTGCCGCCATGCGTGAGCGCATTGCCGTCTCAGACGTACCGGTTGCATTCAGGGGCGCGGCCATCGGTATGATCACCGCAGGGCTCATGTCGCTGGCTTTCCTGGGTTTTACCGGCCTGGTCGCAGTCTGACGGAGCGATTGTTATGTGGACGAGTTTCCTGATTGCCGTTGTTGTTCTGCTCGCCCTTGCCCTGGTTTTCGGCGGGCTGTTGGGGTTTGCGTCTGAGCGTTTCAAGGTTGAGGGTAATCCGCTGGTAGACCAAATCGATTCCGTGTTGCCCCAAACCCAGTGCGGCCAATGCGGTTTTCCCGGCTGCCGGCCTTACGCCGAAGCCATTGCCGATGGCGAAGCCATTAACAAATGCCCGCCCGGTGGTGAGAGCACCATCAAGGCGCTGGCTGACCTCCTGGATGTCGAGCCGCAACCTCTCGACGCCGAACATGGCGTGGAGCAGGCCAAGCGGATCGCGGTCATTCGCGAGGATGAATGCATTGGCTGCACCAAGTGCATCCAGGCGTGTCCGGTAGACGCGATTCTCGGCGCCGCCAAACATATGCATACCGTTATCGAGAGTGAGTGCACCGGTTGTGACCTGTGCGTGGAGCCCTGCCCCGTGGATTGCATCGACATGATTACCGTCGAACCCGACATACGCACCTGGACCTGGACACCGCCAGCGCCCCAAATCATTGCCACCGATCGCCAGGGAGCCAGTGCCTGATGACGCAGCTGTGGGATTTCACCGGCGGCATCCATCCGCCCGAGAACAAGCACCAATCCACGGCCCGCCCGATTCGCGAGGCCGGGCTGCCCGAGCGCCTGGTTCTGCCGTTCCAGCAGCACATTGGCGAGCCCGCTGAACTGGTTGTTTCAATGGGCGACCGGGTTCTGAAAGGACAGAAAATCGCAGACGTGACCAGCGGCATGGGCGTCCCTGTGCACGCGCCCACCTCTGGCCTGATTGAAAGTATTGAACAGAGGCCCGTTCCCCATCCGTCTGGTATGGCGGACTGGTGTATTGTCCTCAAACCCGACGGCGAAGATCAGTGGTGTGCGCTCTCTCCCATTGAGGATTATAAGCAGCTTGACCGGGAAGAGGTTCTGAACCGAATCCGGGAAGCCGGAATCGCCGGCATGGGGGGCGCGGGATTTCCGACGGATATCAAATTGCGTCCGCCCCGGGATCGCAAGGTCGACACCCTGATTCTCAACGGTGCCGAGTGCGAGCCCTATATCTCCGCTGATGACATGACCATGCGCGAGCAGGCAGCCGACGTGGTTGCGGGGCTGAAGGTAATGGCCTGGGTTCTCCGGCCTTCCCGCTGTGTGGTTGGCATTGAAGACAACAAACCCGAAGCCATCGCGGCCATGCGCGAGGCGGTAGAAGGCACACAGATCGAAATTGCCGTGGTGCCCACCAAGTACCCCTCCGGCGGTGAAAAACAGCTGATCCAGATTCTGACCGGGCAGGAAGTACCCAGTGGCGGCATTCCCGCGGATATCGGTGTCATGTGCCAGAACATTGGAACCGCCGTTGCAGTTGGCCGGGCTATTTTCGAGGGCAAGCCACTGCTCTCTCGTGTTGTTACTGTTACCGGCGAGGCGGTACGTGAACCCGGAAACTTTGAGGCCCTGATCGGAACGCCTATCCACCAGTTGCTGAGCGCGGCGGGGATGGAACAGGAGCGGCTTGACCGGCTTGTTCTGGGCGGCCCGATGATGGGCTATACCCTGACGACAGACACCGTTCCCGTGGTGAAAACCACCAACTGTGTGATTGCCGCGACCGCCGCCGAACTGCCGGCTCCGCCACCGGAGCAACCCTGCATCCGCTGCGGACAATGCGCAGAAGCCTGCCCCATGGAATTATTGCCGCAGCAGCTTTTCTGGCACTCGAAGGCCGGCGAGTTCGAGAAAGCAGAACACCTGAACCTGTTTGACTGCATCGAATGCGGCGCCTGCTCCTATGTTTGCCCGAGTTCCATTCCACTGGTGCAGTACTATCGCTTTGCCAAAGGCGAAATCCGGACCCAACGGGCCGAACAGCTGAAGGCAGACAGAGCCCGGGAGCGGTTCGAGGCACGCCAGGCGCGCCTTGAACAGGAGCAACGGGAAAAAGAGCAGCGGCGACAGGAACGTGCAAAAGCGGCCGCCGAAGCCCAGGCCAAAAAGCAGGCCGAAGCCGAAATGGCCACTGCAGACGGCCAGGCCACCGACAGCCGCGCAGCAAAGGCGGCATTGGTGCAACAGGCGCTGGAGCGTAAGAAAGCCAAGGCCGCCGGAGCAAAAGAACAGACCGCCTCCACCACCGCGAGCGCTGTTGACGAAACACCGGATATTGAAGCGCTCGAGAAGCAGCTCACGCAGGCCGAGGCCAAGCTCAACACCATGCAAGGTATGCTCGACGAAGCCCGGACTCAGCAAGCCGACAATGTCGAAAAACTGGAACGGGCGGTTGCCAAGAATCACGACCGGGTACAGCGAGCGCAACAGGCGCTCGATCAGGCTCGCAAGCAGGTAGCGGAAGAAACCGCGTCGTCCCAATAATTCATTCAGGCTGGAACTTCATGGCTCTTGTTCAACAGTCCTCACCCCACGCGCACCGCGCTCGCCCGACATCGCGGGTGATGCTCTGGGTTATTCTGGCCGCTCTGCCCGGCCTGCTGGCGCAAACCCTGTTCTTCGGCTGGGGCAACCTGATCAATGTCATCTGGTGCGTGGCTCTGGCGCTGGCATCCGAGGCCGCCATTCTGAGGCTGCGTGGTAAACCCGTCGGATTCTTCCTGCGTGATAACACCGCCGCCGTGACCGGGTTACTGCTGGGCTTGTCTTTGCCCCAATTCACGCCCTGGTGGGTGTCTGGCATTGCCGTCATCTCGGCCATCGTGGTGGCCAAACAGCTGTACGGAGGCCTCGGCTCCAATCCCTTCAATCCCGCGATGGTTGGCTACGCCCTGGCGTTGATCTCATTTCCGGTGGCGATGACCACTAACTGGGCGGAGGCCGCCATACTCGGGGGCGGCGCTCCCGGGCTGGGAGAGACCTTGGCAAAAATTTTTGCCGGAAGCCAGACCGCCGTCGATGGCTGGACCATGGCAACGCCACTGGATGAATACAAACACAAGATTGCCAGCCACACCGCCGCGGAAGTGTTAACCCATCCAACGTTCGGCGACTGGATCGCCCATGGTTGGGAGTGGGTGAATCTGGCGTTTCTGGGAGGAGGCATCCTGCTGGTGGCGCTGCGCATTATCACCTGGCACATTCCTGTGGCGTTTCTTGGCGGGATCGCTGCCATGAGCTTGGCCTTTGGCACCAATGCGGATCAATATGCTCCCCTTCAGCTTCACCTGCTGGCCGGTGGCACTATGCTGGGCGCTTTCTTTATCGCCACCGATCCGGTTTCGGCCGCCACCAGCCACCAGGGCAAACTGATCTACGGGGCGGGTATTGGCGTTCTGATTTACCTTATTCGCAGCTGGGGTAACTATCCCGATGCAGTGGCTTTCAGTGTGCTGCTAATGAACTTCGCAGTGCCCTTTATTGACCATTACACACCACCCCGGACCTACGGCCACCACAAGGCGCGCCGGGGTGTTTTCGGCCGCAGTGGAGGTTGATCATGAGCGCCGTAACCACCGCTATCCGCCGCAGTGCTGTTGGCCTTGGCCTGTTTGCCATCATAACCGGAGGCACCATCGCCCTGACCCAGGGGCTGACCAAAGCACGGATTCAGGAACAGGCCGCCCGCGCAGAGGCTAAAGCCCTGTTTGAAATCATTCCTGAAAGCCAGCACGATAACGACCTACTCAAGGATGTTGTAACTCTCCCCGCCAGCCCACGGCTGCCGGTTGAAGGTCCTCTTCGTGCCTGGGTTGCGCGCAAAGACGGCGACCCCGTGGGCATGATACTGCCAACCGTGGCCCCGGACGGCTATTCCGGCAACATCCGCCTGCTGGTCGGTCTTAACCTCCAGGGGCGTTTGCTTGGAGTCCGGGTCATCAGCCACAAAGAAACGCCGGGGCTGGGAGACCGTATTGAAACCCGCAAGTCCGACTGGGTTTATGCCTTTGAAGGCAAATCCCTCGGCAATCCGGAACCCAGGGCCTGGAACGTCAAAAAAAACGGGGGCGTCTTCGACCAGTTTACCGGCGCCACCATCACGCCAAGAGCCGTGGTAAAAGCCGTCAAGAAAACTCTGGTTTACTTCCGCGAGCAACGATCGGTCATTCGTGAACGGTTAAATGCACCACCAGAGCCCGGGAAACAGCGCCTGATCCCCGAAGCCATTGCTGCCGATAATCAACCCGTGGAGCATTCCTGATTATGAGCACGAAATCCTCCCGTGAAATCATCAAGGATGGCCTGTGGGACAACAATCCCGCCCTGGTTCAGGTTCTTGGCTTATGCCCGCTGCTTGCGGTCACCAGTACCGTGGTCAACGCCATTGGCCTGGGCCTGGCCACCCTGCTGGTGCTGGTCGGGTCGAACTTGTCGGTTTCAATCATCCGCAACTTCGTCAGTGAGTCTGTGCGCCTGCCCGCGTTCGTGATGATCATCGCCTCTTTTGTAACCTGCGCCGAATTGTTGATGCAGGCCTTCACCTACGAGCTTTACCAGATTCTGGGGATTTTCATTCCGCTGATCGTTACCAACTGCGCCATCCTCGGCCGCGCAGATGCCTTTGCTTCCAAGAATCCGCCGCTACCCGCCATGCTGGACGGCGCCATGATGGGCCTTGGTTTCCTGGCAGTTCTGGTGACGCTGGGGGGCATGAGGGAACTGATTGGCCAGGGCACGCTGTTTGCCGATATGCATCTGTTGCTTGGCCCCGTCGCTGCTGACTGGGTAATTCAACCCTTCGACCAGTATCCCGATATGTTGTTCATGGTGCTGCCACCGGGTGCCTTTATGGGGCTGGGGCTGTTGATTGCACTGAAAAACGGGATAGACCGTCATCTCGAAGAACGAAGAAAAGCCGCAGAACCGGCACCGGCCGCCGCCGGCAGCAAGCGGGTACGAGTAACCGGCACCATTTCCTGAACCAGACCGCAACAGTATGAACAAAGAAAAACGAACAGAGATTTTCTCCCGGTTACGGGCTGCCAACCCGAACCCGACCACGGAGCTCAATTACAGCTCGCCGTTCGAGTTGCTGATTGCCGTGATTCTCTCCGCTCAGGCAACCGATGTGGGCGTAAACAAGGCGACCGACAAGCTGTTTCCCGTTGCCAATACACCCGAGTCGATTGCCGCCCTTGGGGTCGAGGGGCTGAAAGAATACATAAAAACCATCGGGCTGTTTAACAGCAAGGCCGAGAACGTCATCAAAACCTGCCATATCCTGATCGAGCGACACGGCAGCGAGGTGCCAGACCGGCGGGAAGCCCTGGAGGCATTACCCGGAGTCGGCCGGAAAACCGCCAATGTGGTGCTGAATACTGCGTTCCGGCAACCGGCGATGGCGGTCGACACCCACATTTTCCGGGTTTCCAATCGCACCGGCATTGCCCCGGGCAAAAATGTTGTTGAGGTCGAGCAACGACTGATGCGGCTGGTGCCCAAAGAGTTTCTCATGGACGCACACCATTGGCTGATTCTCCATGGCCGATATACGTGCACGGCCCGCAAGCCAAAATGCGGTGCCTGTATGATCGAAGACCTTTGCGAATTCAAGCAGAAACGGGATTACCAGTAACTAAAGCCTTTCCGAGACGCGGACACAAAAAAGCCGGCTGCCGCCGGCTTTTTAACAAGCGGAGTACGATGGTTAGCGCTGCCCCAGCATTTTCTCTTTCAGGTCTTCCTGGGCCGGCTTGTCAGACAGCCAGATCCCGAACAGGGCTTTTTTAAAGGCCAATCCACCAACGGTGTCTTTCTGTTCGCCGTTTTTCGACACCCGAACGCCCTCGCCCGGCAGATACACCAGATCAAACACGTCGCCTTCCTTGATCTCTTCCTGGAATACGCCCATGAACTGATCCACGTCTGACTGGATAGCAGAAAGATCACCGTCTGTAGAAGACTGGAAACCTTCCATCGTGGCTTCGGTCATACGTTCGCTGGTGATCATGCCAGAGGTAATGTGCAGCGTAATCACCTGGGGCTCGTCAGCATTGATGACAGCCGCGCCATCACTGACCTGCTCGGCGACGTACAAACCACCCACGTACAGATCCATGAACCACTTGGAGCGGGTGCCCGCGCCATTGAGTTTGAGCTCCTGCCCCATGGCAGAATATGTGTCGGGCACATCCACATCGCCCACGGTCAGGGCCGACGCCGGAGCTGACAAAACGCCGGTCAGCAGGAGAGAGGCCAAGCCTGCAGTAAGAGCCTTGTTCATAGTCCTTTCCTTTCGATCGTTATTATTGAGTGTTTCATTCGACACCGAAGCAGATGTCCACCTTTGCTCCGGTGGCCCATTCTAACAACGAATTTTGTGGCCTGATCGCCACCTGGTTCTCATTTGCCGCGACATTAAACTAAAAAGCCGGCCACGTTTCCATGACCGGCTTTCCTGGCTGCTACTTTAACAACGTCTATTTGAACAACAGGTTTCCAGACAGGCCTTCTTTCTCCAGGATTTCGCGAAGTCGACGCAAGGCTTCCACCTGGATTTGACGAACTCGTTCACGAGTCAGGCCAATCTCCTGACCGACCTCTTCAAGGGTGCTGATCGGGTAGCCCCTGAGACCAAAACGCCGGGAAAGCACTTCCTGCTGTTTGTCACTGAGCTGGTCGATCCACTTTCCCAGGCAAGAACACATATTATTGTCCTGCAGCAGGTCTGCGGGGTCCGACGCGCCCTCGTCGGCCACGGTGTCCAGCAGGGATTTGTCGCTGCCAACGCCGATGGGAGTGTCCATCGAAGCCACACGTTCGTTCAATCCAAGCATTCGTTTCACATCGTGAACCGGCTTGTCGACCATGCGGGCGATTTCTTCTGCCGTAGGCTCGTGGTCCAGCTTCTGCGTTAGCTCGCGCGCCGCCCGCAAGTACAGGTTAAGCTCCTTCACCACATGAATCGGCAGACGAATGGTCCGCGTCTGGTTCATAATCGCCCGCTCGATCGTCTGGCGAATCCACCATGTCGCGTAGGTTGAGAACCGGAAACCGCGCTCAGGATCAAACTTTTCAACCGCGCGGATCAGCCCCAGATTACCCTCTTCAATCAGGTCCAATAGTGTGAGCCCGCGGTTGACGTATCTGCGGGCGATCTTCACCACCAGGCGAAGGTTACTTTCAATCATGCGCTTACGCCCACTGTCCTCGCCCTTTCGGGCAAGCCGGGCAAAGTAAACCTCTTCTTCAGGGGTCAGAAGTGGTGAAAAACCAATTTCGTTAAGGTAAAGCTGGGTTGCGTCCAGTTGCTTCTGGCTGGAGTAGTACTTTCCCTGGGCTGGGAAGCCACCGTCTGCTCCCGCAGGCTCATCGTCTGCTGCGGCTTTTTCAGGCTTGTCTTCGGCTAGCAGTCGTTCCTCTGCCTCTTCGATATCCGAGACACGATCGACGATCATTTCTTCCTGTTCTACTGACATTGTTTACCCCGCCTCTCAATAATCCTGTTTTCCCCGTTACTTCTTGTTATTCCGGGTATCTTTCAGTTTTGGTGTTATTCAGGACATTTGCGTGTTGGCTGGCAATTACGTTTGCCGTTTTTGTTTTTCTGTATCTAGCTATCCGTCAGGCCGACAGGTGATTTCTGCAATTCAAGCCCCGGCCACGATTAACGCCTTGGCAGATATCTGGACGGGTTAACGGGGTTGCCGTTCTTCCGAATCTCAAAATGCAGTTTAGGCTTGTCCGTACCGGTACTTCCCAGTTCGGCTATTACCTGCCCGGCTTTTACGCCCTCCCCTTCTTTAACCAGTATTTTTCGATTGTGTGCGTAAGCGCTCAAATAATGTTCGTTGTGGTTCACAATAATCAGATTGCCGTAACCTAGCAACCCGTTTCCGGCGTACACCACACTGCCATCTGCTGAGGCCTTGACCGCATCCCCGGGATTCCCCGCGATATCGATCCCCTTGTTCACAGAGCCGGATGATGAAAAGTTTGCAATTACAGTGCCAGAGTGCGGCCAATGCCAACGGACATCAGCGACTACCTGGCTACCGGATTGCCTGGACGCCGGCTTGGAGGGCTTGGTCTTTTTCGTCGGGCGAGCAGCAGTCGCCACCGACTGCGAGCGGGATGGAGGTGGCGATAGATCAGAGCGACCCGATGAACTGACCCGGGTGCCCGGGGGTATGGTGCCTTTGCGGTCCAACCGCAATACCTGGCCGGGATGGATATTCCAGGGCGGGCCAATCCCGTTGGCATTCCCCAACTCCCGATAGTCGCGGCCATAACGCCAGGCAATGCGGTACAGGTTTTCCCCCTCTTTAACCACATGGGAGCCCCAATAGACAGGCGGGTTATAGAGATCATCCTGATAGATGGCATTGGTATTACAGCCGTAGAGTGAGGCAATGACCGTAAACAGCAAACAAACAGCAAGAACCCGCGATAACACGCCTTGCCGTTGGCCAGAAGCTGAACCTTCAGGCCGCCCAACGGGGGAAAACTCAGATTGAATGCGCCCGTTAAACCGAATCACGTATAATAAGCTGCCTGGTTATAAAAACTCTGTCTTAGACATTATCCTGAATGGATCTATATTTTCCGAATCAGGACTAACTAACTAATATAGTGCACGATTACCGGGCAATGCCAAGTTACCGAGCGCACCGGAATGTTACCCTTGGGAACAATGAATTTGTGCGCCAGGTAACATTTTCTTACTTGGGTGCGACCGATCTGCCGACGGTATGGTTTCCCATCTTGCCCGCAAACTCAATAACCAGTACCAGCGCTAACCCCACCACGGCCAACGCTACGGCTGCCAGAATTTGCGGGTCTTGCCCGTAGAGTGCCGACCAGGCCTCCGGCGAAACAGGCGTCTGGCTTACCGGGACCTCTTGCCCTGCACTATTGGTCCGCCAGCTGAGTGTTTCCTGCCAGGGCCAGACCTTATTCAGTGCTCCCACCATGAAGCCTGTAAGCAAGGCCAGCACAATGTCGTGAAAGTGCCGGAAAGCCAGGGTAATGAGGCGTGCGACCGAGAGCAGCCCCGCCAGACAACCGAGCAGGAATAGCCCGAGGTATCCCGGCTCCACGTTTTTAATCGCCGCCAGCACCGGCGAATACATACCGATAATCAACAATAAAAAGCTACCCGAGATGCCCGGCAAAATCATGGCGCAGATCGCCAGCGCCCCCGCCCCGAAAAAGGCCAGACCAGAAGGCGTCAGTTCGCTGGCCGGCAGCGTGGTTATCCACCACGCAAAAAGCACGCCGGCCGAAAAGGGCACCAGTAGCAGCGCTGCTGGCCGTTGAACCTGCTGACCGACGTGCCACACGGACGCCACGATCAATCCGAAAAAGAAACTCCACAGCAAGACCGGCTGGGTATCAAGCAACCAGCTGATCGCCGAGGCCAGGCTGACGACACTGGCGAGAATACCCGCCATAAGGCTGATCAGGAACGCGCCATCAATCGCGCGCCAGAAGCCGGCAACGTCACCGCGAAATAGTTGGCGCATTACGGCCAGGGGCGCGGCACTGACAGCCTCCAACAGACGGAAATAGATGCCCGTAATAAACGCAATGGTGCCGCCGGAGACGCCAGGGACAATATCAGCCGCCCCCATCGCCATGCCGCGCAGAAAAACGGCGGGGAGACTGTGGCGATGCCCGGCGGTTGTCGTTTGAGGTTCCGACATTAACGGATTACTCCACCCAGCAACGGCACGAAGCGCACAGGCTCAAGATTGTGACGCTCGAAATGATTGCCCTTTCGGATAATTTTGACCAACACCTGATTCTCCTCTCCCACCGGTGCAATCAGTACACCGCCTTCAGCCAACTGCTCCAGAAGCTCTTGTGGAACTTCAACGGGAGCCGCTGTAACAATGATGCCGTCAAACGGGCCACGCTCTGGCCAACCCATTCCCCCATCGGCGTGCTTCAACAGAACATTCCGGATATTCAACTGCCTCAGCCTGTCCCGGGCACGATCCTGCAGTGGCCGGATACGCTCCACGCTGTAAACCTCGGGGAACAATTGCGACAACACCGCAGTCTGGTATCCGGAACCGGTTCCCAGTTCCAGTACTCGCCGGGGAGCGTGCGCCAACAGCAGCTCCGTCATGCGCGCCACGATGTAAGGCTGAGACAGAGTCTGACCATGCCCGATGGGCAGCGAGGTGTCTTCATAGGCCCGGTGTGCCAGGGCTTCATCGAGGAAAATGTGCCGGGGCACCTGGCCCAGCACCTCAAGCACCCGGTCAGACTCAATCCCGCCGTCTCGAAGGCGCTGAACCAGGCGCATCCGGGTGCGCCTTGAGGTCATACCGATACCCTCAAGCTGGGCGCTCATAACCGTTCTCCCCCCGGCAGGTCCAGGGTGTCTACCCAATTCCGGAGTCCTGACAGGGCTTCATGGCGGGTCATATCAATGTGAACCGGGGTAATCGAAACATAGCCCTCCTGCACCGCGTGAAAATCGGTACCGGGCCCGGCATCGCCACCTTGTCCGGCAGCGCCTATCCAGTAGCGCTGCTTGCCACGGGGGCAGGTCATGGGCACTGCACCTTCGGCGCGTTCCCGATGACCAAGGCGCGTCACCCGGAAGCCGTTAAGCTTTTCCCAGGGCAGATCCGGCACATTCACGTTCAGAATGGAACGCGGCCCCAGCTTCAGCGCCTGCTTACCCTCGAGTAACATACGCACCACCCTGGCAGCCGTGGCATAGTGGTAGTGCCCGTTATTCACGAGCGAGACCGCGATGGCGGGCAAGCCCAGATGACGCCCCTCTGTGGCCGCGGCAACCGTACCCGAGTAAATAATGTCGTCACCCAGATTGGCATGGGTATTAATCCCCGAAACGACCCGGTCAAACGGCGCATCGAACAACCCGTTCACCGCCAGGTGAACGCAATCTGTGGGCGTGCCATCTACTGATCGAAAGCCATTAGGGTGCTGCTCTACCGTCAACGGACGGTTGAGTGTCAACGCATTACTCGCGCCGCTGTGGTCCCGGTCCGGAGCCACCACGTCGAGCTCTCCGAAACCTTTCAGACCCTCATACAGCGCCACCAGACCCGGCGAATGAACGCCATCGTCATTGGACAACAGAATTCGCACAGTAATCTCCGCTAACCTTATTACTTGTTATCACGGCTGAGGCTCAGGTCCTCCAGCTCGAAAAGATCGCCCAGCACCGTTGTCGCGTATTGCCCCGGCGACAGGACAAACCGGATGCTCAGGGTAGTGTGATCCAGCCACTCCCAGACAAAATCATCAGGGCGGGCAACCAAAGCGCGACGCTCGGGCTTCATACGGGTGGTCTGGAACAGCTTCGCCAATTCCGGACAAGCGTCCACCACACCACGTTCCAGTTTTTCCTGCGTTCCGGAAGCCAGGGTGCCACCATCCCCCCAGAGAGGACCGGTGGGCTCGCCTGAACCCGGCTCGCCCGACATGACGGCTGTCCAGGTTCCATCTTGAACCCGCTCGGCAAGCACTTGGTTGAACAGCCACGAACGTGCCGCCGAAAAGTACAATACGTTTTTCGACGCACTTCTGCCAGCGCGCCCGCGCTTGCGATTGATTCGGGACGGGTCAAGCTGAACCGCCCGCGAGAGATTCGACCCCTGAAAACCGAAACGCTGGGGACCAAAATAGTTCGGCGCCCCCTGTTTCGCCAAACGCTCAAGCCCGGCTTCCAGGTCGTCGCGGGAACCCGTCACATTGCGCAGGATAATTTCGAAACCATTGAACTGATGATCGCCACGCCTCAACTTGCGGGAATGACGGACCGCCCCATAAACCGGCCAGCGCCGATCGATTTCCAGCATCAGGGCTTTATCCTCAGACTCCTGACCTGGCCGATAAATACTGAACCACTGAACCGTCACCGCGTGCCGGTCTTTCAGGCCGCAAAAACCAACATCGAAAGAACGACAACCCGCCAGCGCAGACAACTCACGGGCTACGTATTCGGTATTATCTCCCGACTTTTCCAGCCGCAGACAAAGATGCTCGCCATCACCGGGCACAACCGCCGGAGTCCTTGCCAGGCCAGCTTCCGATTCCGGCCAAAGCACCTCCGACACCCGGAAATCCTCCGGTGCCGATTTCAGCTCGGCGCGACCGGCCCGAAGGCCACCGGAAACCGGCCAATCCAAGGACCATTGCGCCCTCTTATTCACGGGGAAACCGCCTCAAGCAGACAAACTGCCTGGCAGGCAATGCCCTCGCCCCGCCCGGTAAAGCCCAACTTCTCGGTGGTCGTGGCCTTTACACTCACACGATTAACCGGCACCCCCAGATCCTCGGCAATATTCATCCGGATCGCCTCAATATGCGTCGCCATCCTGGGCGCCTGGGCAATGATGGTGGTATCAATATTGACAACCGCGAAGCCCTCATCCAGCACCCGCTGCATCACACGCCGCAACAAATCCCGACTGTCGGCTCCGGCCCATTCATCGCTGGTATCCGGAAAGAAATGCCCGATATCACCCAACGCAACCGCTCCCAGAAGCGCATCGGCAAGTGCGTGCAGCAGAACATCCCCGTCCGAGTGCGCCTTCAGGCCGTGGCTATGGGGAATCGTCACACCACCAAGAATGACACAATCACCCTCACAGAAAGCATGGACATCAAAGCCCTGACCAATGCGCATGACCATCTCCGAAAAAGAATAGAATACAGTGAATTACTGGCGACCGAGGATAAACTCCGCCAACGCCAGATCCGAGGGAACCGTAATCTTCAGATTATCCGGGCGCCCTTCCACAAGAACCGGCATCTTACCGGAAAACTCCATGGCCGAGGACTCATCCGTAATCCCATGGCCGTCTTCCAGGCACAACGACAGGGCTTTTTTCAATGCGCCGAACCGGAACATCTGCGGCGTCAGCGCACGCCACAACCGGCTCCGATCAACCGTCTCACTCACAACCGGCAAGTTGCCGGCCCCTGCAAGCTTCAACGTATCGGCCACCGGCGCCGCCAGCAAACCGCCCACCGGATGCTCAGACAGCGTGTCAATCAGCCGGGCCAGATCCTCAGAATGAACACAGGGCCGCGCCGCATCATGCACCAGCACCCAGTCATCCTCCGCCGCCTGTCCCTCCAGAGCCACCAGCGCCGACAACACCGAATCCGCACGCTCTTTACCGCCGGTGCAGCTCTGCACCCGATCGTCTCTGGCCGACTCACTCTCCGGCCACCAATGATCCTGCGGATTCAGAGGCACCATACAGCCTTTAAACGGAGCGTTATCCAAGAGACGGGACAGGGTGATATCCAGGATAAAACGGTTATGGATTTTGAGGTATTGCTTTGGGCACTCGGCTTTCATGCGCAGGCCGATGCCGGCAGCGGGAACGATAAGCCAAAGAGAGGGTTTATACATGACGGCACGCACAACGTGGGAAGAAGTGATGGGGGTGTCCTTTCCGGGAATGTCTGTGGCCATGGACGGCCACAGTCAAGCGCACAGGGATGTGCTTGTAGCGTTTCCCGGAAAGGACACCCCCATCGCTTCTAACTCCGAAGCTAATTCTCGACAACGAGGAAAAAGGTCTCATTCTCACGAATCAGGCCAAGATTCATCCGGGCCCGCTCCTCAACTGCGCCCTGCTCATTACGAAGATTCCGCACCTCCGCATAAAGCCGGTCATTCCGGGCAGCCAACTCGGCATTCTCCGCTTTCTGCTCGGCAATCGACTGCTCAAGCGCCCATACCTGCGCAAAGCTGCCCTCCCCGATCCACAGGCGAACCTGCAGCAGGAGTATTAGCACTACGAGTATGGCCCAGAGCGATTTCATGCCGAATCCGTACAGAAAATGAACATCAAAGTATGCGAGTCGAAGGTCAAGTATAGACCTTACAGTAGATTAGCAACAATTTTATGTAACTTACTGTACAAAAAGGCCATCGTGTCTGAATTTTCATTCAGAACGCGATGGCCTTAACATTTTGTTACCTGCCGGAACAGCTCGGCAGGTCAGAAAATGTCGCTAATCCTCAACCCTGACCTTTGATTTCACTCAGGCCACGGTACGGTGCCTTGCCTTCCAGCGCCTCTTCAATGCGCAGCAGCTGGTTGTACTTGGCTACCCGATCGGAGCGGCAAAGCGAACCGGTCTTGATCTGGCCGGCACAGGTTGCAACCGCCAGGTCGGCAATCGTGGTGTCCTCGGTTTCACCGGAACGGTGAGAGATAACCGCCGTGTAGCCGGCATCCTGAGCCATCTTGATAGCGTCCAGCGTCTCAGTCAGGCTACCGATCTGGTTGAACTTGATCAGGATGGAATTACCAACGCCCTTCTCGATACCCTGCTTGAGGATTTTGGTGTTGGTCACGAACAAGTCATCACCCACCAGCTGAACCTTGCTGCCCAGTTTGTCAGTCAGCACTTTCCAGCCATCCCAGTCACTTTCGTCCATTCCGTCTTCAATGGATACGATCGGGAAACGGTCGCACAGACCAGACAGATAATCCGCAAAACCTTCGGAATCGAAACTCTTGCCCTCGCCAGACAACTGATACTGGCCGTCTTTGTAGAATTCGGAAGAGGCGCAGTCCAGAGCCAGGGTCACATCTTTGCCAAGCTCGTAACCGGCTTTATCAACCGCTTCCTTGATGGCAGCCAACGCAGCCTCGTTGGACGGCAGGTTGGGGGCAAAGCCGCCTTCGTCGCCAACCGCGGTGTTCAGGCCCTGGGCCTTGAGCACTTTCTTCAGGCTGTGGAAAATCTCGGCACCCACGCGCAAAGCTTCACTGAAGCTGTTCACAGAGACCGGCTGGACCATGAACTCCTGGATATCAACGTTGTTATCCGCGTGCTCACCACCGTTGAGAATATTCATCATCGGCACCGGCATGGAAAACTTGCCGGAGGTACCGTTAATATCGGCAATGTGCTCATACAGAGGCTTGCCCAGAGAGGCAGCAGCCGCTTTGGCGGCGGCCAGGGATACTGCCAGGATGGCGTTGGCGCCCAGATTGGCTTTGTTGTCGGTGCCATCCAGATCAATCATGATCTGGTCCAGAGCGCGCTGGTCGGCGGCATCTTTGCCAACCAGAGCTTCACGAATGTTGCCGTTAATGGCATCGACTGCCTTCAGAACACCCTTGCCAAGGTAGCGGGAAGCATCACCGTCACGCAGTTCCAGTGCTTCGCGAGAGCCAGTAGAAGCACCGGAGGGCGCACACGCACTGCCAATGGTACCGTCTTCGAGGATAACGTCGGCTTCGACTGTCGGGTTACCGCGGGAATCCAGAACCTCACGGGCCTTGATGTTGGCAATCTTGGTCATTCGAAAATTTCTCCAGATTTTCAGTATCTAAACACTAAGTTGTCTATCAAGCTGGTGCCAGAGCGAGCAACCTATTCAGTATGCAGTCTCTTAAACACCAACACCGCCAATCAGGCGGTGTCGATAGGTTTAAAACTTTTTACCAGATCGTCGACAGCTTTCACCCGCTCCAGAAACGGTTCCAGCTGGCTCAGACGCAAAGCGCAGGGGCCATCACATTTGGCCGAGTCCGGGTCCGGGTGCGCTTCCAGAAACAGGCCCGCCAGCCCCTGAGACATACCCGCCAGGGCCAGATCGGTAACCTGGGCGCGGCGCCCGCCGGCGGAGTCGGCACGGCCGCCTGGCATCTGCAGGGAGTGGGTGACGTCGAAGAACACCGGCACATTCATCTGTTTCATGATGCCGAAACCAAGCATATCCACCACCAGGTTGTTATAGCCGAAGCTGGTGCCGCGCTCACAGAGGATGATCTGGTCGTTGCCGGCTTCTTCGCACTTGCTGATAATGTGCGTCATTTCCTGGGGCGCCAGGAACTGGGCCTTCTTGATATTGATGACCGCACCGGTTTTCGCCATGGCCACAACCAGATCGGTTTGCCGGCTCAGGAAGGCGGGTAGCTGGATGATGTCGCAGACTTGCGCCGCCGCAGCGGCCTGATCCGGCTCGTGCACATCTGAAATGATCGGAACCCCGAACTTGCTCTTGATGTCGGCCAGAATCTGCAGCCCCTTCTCGAGGCCAGGGCCCCGGAAGGAGCTAACAGACGAGCGATTGGCTTTGTCGAAAGAGGCCTTGAAAACGTAGGGAATGCCCAAGCGAGCGCAGACGTCTACGTATTTCTCCGCCACTTCAAACGCCAGTTCCCTGGACTCCAGCACATTCATGCCACCAAACAGCACAAACGGCTTGTTGTTGGCGATTTCGATGCCCGAGACATTCAGGTTGCTGCGCGCCATCATCAGGATCCTTTCTTTTTGGCCAGAGCGGCTTCAACAAAGCCTTTGAACAATGGGTGGCCATCACGCGGTGTGGACGTAAATTCCGGATGGAACTGACACGCCACGAACCAGGGATGATCCGGCGCCTCAACCACTTCCACCAGCTTGCCATCGGCGGATCGACCGGAAATTTGCAGCCCGGCTTCCTCGAGGTTACGCAGGAAATGGTTGTTCACTTCATAACGATGACGATGGCGTTCCCGGATGGTTTTACGACCATAACAGCCAACAATGGTAGAACCTTCGGCCAGCACGCAATCCTGGGCGCCCAGGCGCATGGTGCCGCCCAGATCGGACTCTTCGGTGCGCTCTTCTTTCTCACCGGTGGCATCGAGCCATTCGGTGATCAGGCCAACCACCGGCTCCGGCGTGTGCTCGCGGAACTCGGTGCTGTGGGCATCTTTCAGGCCGGCCACGTTACGGGCGTATTCGATCACCGCCACCTGCATACCCAGACAGATTCCCAGATAAGGAACCTTGTTTTCCCGTGCATACTGGACCGTGCGAATCTTGCCTTCCACACCGCGCTCGCCGAAACCGCCCGGCACCAGAATGGCGTCGGCGGATTCCAGTACACCCGTTCCGTCGCGCTCGATGTCTTCGGAGTCGATGTACTTGATATTAACCTTGGTGAGGGTCTTGATGCCGGCATGGAGTAGCGACTCGATCAGCGATTTATACGCTTCGAGCAATTCCATGTACTTGCCGACCATGGCGATGGTGACTTCCTGCTGCGGATTCATCAGCGCATCGACAACCGCATCCCATTCGCCGAGATCGGCTTCCCGGGCATCCAGATTGAAGCGGTCAATCACCAACTGATCCAGGCCATGCTCGTAAAGCATGCGCGGAATGGCATAGATGGACTTGGCGTCTTGCAGAGGGATAACTGCGCGCTCTTCCACGTTGGTGAACAACGCAATCTTGCGGCGGGAACTGGCGTCCACTTCATGCTCTGAACGGCACAGCAGAATATCAGGCTGCAGGCCGATAGAACGCATTTCCTTCACCGAATGCTGGGTCGGCTTGGTCTTGATCTCGCCTGCAGTGGCAATGTACGGCACCAGGGTCAGATGCATGAACAAGGCGCGCTGAGGGCCGACTTCCACTTTCAACTGGCGGCAGGCCTCGAGGAACGGCAGGGACTCGATATCGCCCACGGTGCCACCGATTTCGATCAGCGCAACGTCTGCGCCAGCAGCACCTTCCACGACCCGGCGTTTGATCTCGTCGGTGATGTGAGGGATAACCTGTACGGTACCGCCGAGGTAATCACCACGACGCTCTTTGCGAATAACTTCCTCATACACCCGGCCGGTGGTGAAGTTGTTGCGCTTGCTCATGGGCGTGCGGATAAAACGCTCATAATGGCCGAGATCAAGGTCGGTTTCCGCGCCGTCTTCGGTGACAAAAACCTCACCGTGCTGGAACGGGCTCATGGTGCCGGGGTCCACGTTGATGTACGGGTCCAGCTTGAGGATGGTGACCTTCAGGCCGCGTGCCTCGAGGATGGCTGCCAGTGAGGCAGACGCAATACCTTTCCCCAAGGAGGACACGACACCGCCGGTGACGAAAATATAACGCGTCATGCAGATTCCGTGATTATCTGGTTCGGTGAAGGAGGGAGATTGTTCATCTCAAGATGGGACGCCAGACTACCAGAAAGCCCCTCTCTACTCAATCAAAATCCCGCTCCACAATCAGCCGCCAGCCGGCGGCATGGGCGCCTCCGGAGTATCGGTCAGAACACCACAAATCGCCAATCGCGATGTACTCTTCCCTACCCTGGGAGACCTCTGAAACCAGCGGTAGTGCGGCTCTTTCCCAGGGCGGCACCGCCTTTTCCTGCAGCCAGGTCTTCAGTGCCTTCGAGGGCCGATCAGCTGAAAATTTCACGCGCTCTCCCCCCTGCCTCGTAGATACCCTTATTTCCGGAGGGACCTGTTCCTGCTGGGGAGACGTCGGCTCTGGCAACAATTGCAGGGTCCACCATCCCCAGCGCATTTTTTTGCCCGCCGCCAGGACCCGGGGCTCGCCCGGACACTGACACTCCGGCACCAGATATAGATGATCGCGATAGCGCCGAACTTGAAAGCCGGCTCCCGGGAGCATTGGTGTACGATCTGGCCCCGCTTCAATCAACTGACCCAGTACGGCGTCCCAATCAGATAAAGCCGGCACCGGCAGGTTGTTCCGGGCGATCCACCAGCGCGCCAGATTGCGACGCTCAAGCGGCGCCAAGGCTGCAAACTCAGCCAGCCGAATACGGCCTTGTGCATCACCACAGGTCTGCCACTGCAATTCCGCCAGCCGCTGGTTAAGAATTTCACTTTCAGCGCAGGCTCTCGCGGTATGAGCCATACGCTTCAGCAGCCCGGGCCAGCGGCGCTTGAGGCCCGGCATAATCGAGTGTCGCAGGAAATTTCTATCGTGCGTTTCGCTCTGATTACTGGGGTCTTCCACCCACTCCATATTTCGCTCACTGGCCACCTGATGCAAACGGGCACGGGATACCCCGAGCCAGGGCCGGTAAAGATGGCCGAACCCGAGCGGCCGGGAGGCAGGCATTCCGGCCAGACCTTTCAACCCGGTACCGCGCAGCATCCTGAACAGCACGGTTTCTGCCTGATCGTCCGCATGATGCGCCATCAACAAGAGATCGTCCGCGGCCAGCATTTCCCGGAACACCTGATAGCGCGCCGCTCTTGCCGCATCCTCAATACCACCGGAAGCAACGTCGACCGATACCCGTCGCACCTCAAGCGGAATAGCCAGCTGCTCGCAAACCGCCCGGCAATGACGCTCGGTTTCCTGGTGATTTGCCTGTAACTGATGGTTGATATGCAAGGCCGTGACCGCCGGATGGACCGCAGCGGCAATTCGCAGAAGCAGAGACGAGTCCAGGCCACCACTCAGGGCCACCCAGATTCGATGACTGGCGGGAAGGTTTTGAACCGGCCCGAGCAAATCGTCGGGCCAGCTGTCCCGGCGAGCGGCGTTACCGCCCGCCATCATAGCGGGTAAGGCGCTCGTACCGGCGAGACACCAGCTCTTCCAGCGGCAGACGGCTTAGCTCGTCGATCCCCTGGGAAAGCGTTTGCTTGAGGGTCTCGGCCATGGTGGCCGGATTCCGGTGCGCACCACCCAACGGCTCATCGATCACGTGATCAGCAACACCGAGTTCTTTCAGACGATCTGCCGTCACCCCCATGGCCTCGGCGGCCTGGGCCGCGTATTCGGCACTTTTCCAGAGAATGGAAGCACAGCCTTCCGGGGAAATCACGGCGTAGGTGGAATACTGCAGCATATTCAACTGGTCACAGACACCAATCGCCAGCGCTCCACCAGAACCACCTTCACCGATGACGGTGGAAATAATCGGCGTTTTCAATCTGGACATGACCGCCAGATTGAACGCGATGGCTTCACTCTGCCCCCGCTCCTCGGCACCGATTCCCGGGTAGGCGCCCGGCGTATCGATGAACGTCAGTATCGGCATATTGAAGCGCTCGGCCATCTCCATCAGACGCAACGCCTTACGGTAACCTTCAGGGCGCGGCATACCGAAGTTTCGCTTGACCTTGTCGCGAACTTCCCGCCCTTTCTGGTGGCCGATAATCATCACCGGCTTGTTATCCAGGCGGGCCGTGCCTCCGATAATCGACAGGTCATCCGCATAACGACGATCGCCGTGCAACTCGTCGAAATCTTCAAACATCAGGTCAATGTAATCCTGGGTGTAAGGCCGACGCGGATGCCGCGCCAGACGGGCAATATCCCAAGACTTCAGATCTGAGAAGATCGACTCGGTGAGACTGACGCTCTTTTTTTTCAGGCGGCTGATTTCATCAGTAATGTTTATGTCGGTGTCATTTCCGACCATTCGAAGCTCTTCAATCTTGGCTTCGAGGTCGGCGATCGGCTGTTCGAAATCCAGGTAATTAGGGTTCATGATGATCCATCATTTTATTGCCAGGCGGGCCAAAGCCCGCCAAAACCAGAATTTGGGACAAAGATAGCAGCGCTGCCGGCACGACTAAAGCGGACATTGGTCTTAATCATAGACCAGTTCCACACACTGGTCGCCCATCAGATGTTTCAGCTCGAACAGCAGGGTGTCGTCTGGCTGTACCCGCCAGGCTTCACCCAGCTCGATGCGGGTACTGGCTTCCGGGCTGCAATACTCAATCCACACCGGACTGCCCTCGCTTCTGAAGGGTCTCAGCGTATTGTCCAATTGCTCAAGAAAACCATTCTGCAACTGCTCTGAGTGCAATGCCAGTTTAATACCGCGACTGAACTGCTGGCGCGCGGTGGCCACGTCCATCACGCTACTGACCCGCATTTTCATCTGCCCCGAGTAGTCGTCATGGCTGACCTGCCCTTCAACAACGATCACCTGATCGGATTGCAGCAATTCCCGGTTCTCGAAAAACGCCTCCGAAAACAGGGTCGCCTCAATCCGGGCACTGCGGTCATCCAGGGTAATGAAACACATAGTGGAACCGGTGCGGGTCTTCATGGTTCGCTGGGCCACCACCAGGCCAGCCACCCGCTGGGGCGACTTATTAGGCTTCAGGTCGGCGATGGAACAGCGCACAAACCGACGGACTTCCCGCTCGTATTCGTCGAAGGGGTGGCCGGTCAAATACAGACCCAGCGTGTCCTTCTCGCCTTTGAGACGCTGTTTTTCAGGCCATTCCCGAACGTGGGCGACATCGGCGTAGGCGTCGTTGTCATCGCCACCACTTTCGAGCATTTCCCCGAACATATCGACCATGCCGGCGGCGTCATTGCGGGACTGCTGGCCTGCCTGTTGAATGGCTTTGTCGATACTTGCCATTAACCGGGCCCGATCCGCCCCCAGCTTATCCATGGCACCGGAACGAATCAGAGCTTCCATGGCTCGCTTGTTCACTTTTTTAAGGTCTACGCGACGACAAAAATCGAATATGTCCTGAAACGGTCCGTCCTTGGCTGCCTCTACGACACTTTCAATGGGCCCTTCACCCAACCCTTTGATGGCGCCAAGGCCATACACAATCTGGCCATCATCATTCACCGTGAAGGCGTAAGACGAGCGGCTGACATCCGGCACGAGCAAATCCAGTTTCATGCTCCGGCATTCTTCCACCAGCGTGACCACCTTGTCGGTGTTTTGCATATCCGCGGTGAGCACCGCCGCCATGAACTCGGCAGGATAATGCGCTTTCAGCCAGAGCGTCTGATAGGACACCAGCGCATAAGCCGCCGAGTGCGACTTATTGAAACCGTAGCCGGCAAATTTTTCCACCAGGTCGAAGATGTTTTCCGCCAGAGTGGTGTCGATGCCGTTCTGTTGGCAGCCATCCAGAAAGAACTGCTTCTGTTTGGCCATTTCCTCGGGCTTTTTCTTGCCCATTGCCCGGCGCAGCATATCGGCGTTACCCAGGCTGTATCCCGCCATCACCTGGGCAATCTGCATAACCTGTTCCTGATACAGGATAACCCCGTAGGTCGGCTCCAGAACCGGCTTCAGGCCAGCATATTGATAATCCGGGTGCGGGAAGGACATCGGCTGGCGACCGTGCTTACGGTCAATAAAGTCGTCTACCATGCCCGACTGCAGAGGACCGGGCCGGAACAGTGCCACCAGGGCGATCATGTCTTCCAGGGAATCCGGCTGCAACCGCCGGATAAGATCCTTCATGCCACGGGATTCCAGCTGGAATACCGCGGTGGTCTCAGCCTTCTTGAGCATCTCGAAGGAGGGAGCATCGTCGAGCGGAATCTCGTTGATGTCCAGTTCCGTCAAACCGCGCTGTTGCCGGCGCGGATTGATCATGTTCAGCGCCCACTTGATGATGGTGAGCGTACGCAGCCCCAGGAAGTCGAACTTGACCAGGCCGGCGTCTTCCACGTCGCCCTTATCGAACTGCGTCACCAAACTGCCACCCTCATCATCGCAGTACAATGGTGAGAAGTCGGTGATTTTGGTGGGTGCGATCACCACACCACCGGCGTGTTTACCGGCGTTACGGCAAACACCCTCGAGTTTCAGCGCCATCTCCCAGATTTCCTGGGCTTCCTCATCGCTTTCGAGGAAGTCTTTCAGCTGGGGTTCCTGCTCGATGGCCTTTTCCAGGGTCATGCCCACTTCAAATGGGATCAGCTTCGACAGCTTGTCCGCCAAGCCATAGGATTTACCCTGCACCCGGGCAACGTCGCGCACTACCGCCTTGGCGGCCATGGTACCGAAGGTGATGATCTGCGACACCGCTTCACGGCCGTACTTCTGAGCCGTGTATTCAATAACCCGATCCCGGCCTTCCATACAGAAGTCGACGTCGAAGTCGGGCATGGATACCCGCTCAGGGTTCAGAAAGCGCTCGAAGAGCAGATCGTATTCCAGTGGGTCCAGGTCGGTAATCAGCTGCGCGTAAGCCACCAGCGAGCCGGCACCGGAACCCCGGCCAGGTCCCACCGGGACGCCGTTGTTCTTGGCCCACTTGATGAAGTCCATAACGATCAGGAAGTAGCCCGGGAACCCCATCTGGATAATGATATCGAGCTCAAAATTCAGGCGCTTGTAATAGGCTTCGCGCTTGGCGTCGTATTCCGGGTCGTCTTTGCTCAGAGTTTTAGCGAGCCGGTCTTCCAGGCCCTCTTCCGACACCTTCCGAAAATATTCATCCATGGTCATACCATCCGGGATCGGATAGTTCGGCAGGAAGTACTCGCCCATCCGGACCTTCACCGAGCAGCGCCGGGCAATCTCGACGGTGTTTTCCACGGCCTCGGGAATGTCCGAGAACAGCTCGACCATTTCCCCGGCACTGCGCAGGTACTGCTGGTCACTGAACCGGCGATCCCGCCTGGGGTCGTCCAGGGTCCGGCTTTCACCGATGCAGACCCGGGCCTCATGGGCTTCGAAATCATCGGCATCAAGAAAGTGCACATCGTTGGTGGCAACCACCGGCAACTCCAGCTCGGCAGCCAGTGCCACACTCATGTGCAGACAGTCTTCGTCGCCGGCCCGACCGGTCCGCTGCAATTCCAGGTAATAACTTCCGGGGTAGAGGCGCATCCAGTAATCGGCCCGCTCCCTGGCCAGTTCTGGCTTGCCGGCCAGCAGAGCCTTGCCGACATCCCCCATTTTCGCGCCGGACAGAACAATTAATCCATTGGCACGGGATTCCAGCCAGGCTCTCTGGATAATCGGCTTGCCATACCTCTGGCCATGGGTATACCCCAACGAAATAATTTCGGTGAGGTTCAGGTAACCATCGTTATCGCGGGCGAGCAACGTCAAGCGGAAAGGGGTTTCCGGCTCGTCCGGGTTCTCCAGCCAGAGATCGGCCCCAATAATGGGTTTCACGCCCGCCCCCATGGAGGCTTTGTAGAAACGCACCAGGGAACACATATTGGACTGTTCGGTCAGGCCGACCGCAGGCATTCCCAGTTCCGCGACGCGGCTGATCAAAGGCTTGACCCTGACCAAGCCATCCACCATGGAATATTCCGAGTGAACGCGTAGGTGTACAAAAGTATCTGTCATGGTCATTCGCCAATCAGTGCCCGGATGTCTTCTTCAGTCTGTGGCCCGAACCGGGCCTCGATCAGCGTGCCTTCCGGATCTACCACGAAGGTTGCCGGTAATGCCATTGGCGCTTGCCAGCCAAAATCCGGCCCGGGGTCTGCGCCCAGCATGGTGAATTCGATGCCCATGCGCTCTCCCAGTTTCACCAGAGGTTCTCCCGAGATGCCATCAAAATTGACACCGAGAACGGCAATATCCGGCGCCTTGTCGAGTTCGTTCAGCTCGGGGATTTCCTCCAGGCACGGCTTGCACCATTCCGCCCAATAGTTCACCAGCACCCATTGCCCCCGGTATTTATCCCAGTTGGTCGGGGTGCCGCCGGCCCGTTCCAGTTCAATCTTTTGACAGCCTGAAAACGCCAACAGCATCAGTATGAATGCCGGCAATGCCAAACGGCGACCGCCATGATAAAAGAGCCCGGACTGAGGGTACTGCAAGGGTATTCCTCCTGTTAGACTACTGCCCACACAAAGTCTGCAATCAATAGGTTAAACGGCAAGGACCATGACAGAAGCTCCCCACATTTTCCATAACCCGAGGTGTTCAAAATCCCGTCAGACCCTGGAGTTGTTGCAGCAAAAAGGCATTGAACCGGAGATTATACGCTACCTTGAGACGCCACCGACAGAGCAGGAACTTCTACACATTCTTGACCTGCTCGGTTGCCAGCCCCGCGACATAATGCGAACCAAGGAGCCGGAGTACCGTGAACAGGCCCTGGACAACGAGAATCTGAGCAGCGAAGCCCTGGTTGAGGCTATGGTAAGAACGCCCAAGCTGATCGAGCGCCCGATCGTGGTGGCCAACGGTAAGGCCGTGATCGGCCGGCCACCGGAAAACGTACTGACTATTATTGAATAACCGGGGCCATTTATGAGCGAATCAACTCCCTACCTGCTGGTGCTCTATTACAGCCGCAGCGGCCAGACTGCCGAAATGGCGAACCATATCGGTCGCGGCGTTGCCCGGGTTGCTGGCATTGAGGCAAAAATTCGCACGGTTCCGCCGGTCTCCCCGGACACCGAGGTCAGCTTACCAGCCGTGCCGGAGTCCGGAGCGCCCTACGCCAGCAAGGACGACCTGGCCAATTCCGTCGGCCTTGCACTGGGTAGCCCGACCCGATTCGGCAACATGGCAGCGCCTCTCAAACATTTTCTGGATGGAACCGGCGACCTGTGGATCAACGGCAAACTGACCGGCAAACCCGCCGGGGCTTTTACCTCCACCGGCAGCCTCCACGGTGGCCAGGAAACAACGCTGATGACCATGATGATGCCGCTACTGCACCACGGCATGGTATTGTGCGGCCTGCCTTACTCCGAAAATGCCTTGAATGAGACCACCACGGGAGGCACCCCGTATGGCCCCTCCCACTGGGCCGGGACCGGCGAACAAAAAACTCTGAGCGAGCATGAGAAAGCCCTGTGCCAGGCTTTCGGAGAGCGTCTCGCACGACTGGCGCTGAAACTGGCCAACTGACACTGGCCGCTCCCCACCAACACCCACTCAAGCGGACCGCTCTATGCTTCACAACGACAAAGCCAGAAACACAGCACGCCTGACTACCGCACTTTACCTGGCCGTGCTCGCCACTTTGCTGGTCACCACCTTCTGGCCGGCACCGGTCGAAGGTGTCTCCATCCCCCTGATGCTAAGCGTCAAGCTATTGCCGTTGCTGGCCTTTGTAGTGCCGGTTTTCCGTGGCCACAACCGCGGGTATATCTGGATGGCGTTCGTACTGATCTTCTATTTCACTCAGGCCGTGGTCAGCGCCTGGCTGTCGGAGGGCGCCGCGGGACCGGTGATCCTGACCATTCTGACCTTCCTGCTGTTTACCGTCGCCATGGTGCACCTGAAGGTCAATCGGCCGGTTGCGAATTGATGGCCTTCCCCCTGATGGCTTGCCGGAATGACTGACAACACCATGACGATGCCAGCTCCGCCCCATCGCCACACCCTGACGCTGAGAGACATCTGCTCCGCTCTGGTGGAGAGTGGCGAAATAACCCAACAAGACGCCGAGAAAGTGCTGACCGCCAATCTGGGCGCGGCATCGGGGAGCGGCCACACTCCCCAGCGACATCCGCTGGAACTGGTAGCCATTGCCGCACTGACCAGCCAGCGTGACGGGCGGACTCTGGACATTGAGCGCCTGACCCACTGGCTGGCCCGCTGGGGAGGCCAGGACTATTACCACATAGACCCTCTGAAAATTGACACCCCCGCCATAGCCCGCGTGATGTCTTACGCCTTCGCCCAGCGCCATGGCATTCTCGCCGTGGAGACCACCCCGGACGAAGTGGTGATTGCCAGCTCCGAACCGTTCAAGCGGGAATGGGAGAGCAACCTGCGGCAAGCGGTACGCCGGGACATTCGGCGCGTTGTTGCCAATCCGGAAGCTATCCGGCGTTACACCGTGGAGTTCTATCAGCTCGCCAGCTCGGTCAGCAAAGCCAGTAGCGGCCAGGCACCTGGTGGCGCGGGCAATCAGAACTTTGAGCAGTTGCTGGATCTCGGCGCCAGTGAGAACCCGGACGCGAACGACCAGCACGTGGTCAAGATTGTTGACTGGTTACTGCAATACGCGTTCGACCAGCGGGCTTCCGATATTCACATAGAACCCCGGAGGAACGTCACCCAGGTTCGGTTTCGTATCGATGGTGTTCTGCACAACGTCTACGAATTTCCGGAGCACGTTGGCGTTGCGGTCACCAGTCGACTGAAAATCCTCGGCCGGCTGAATGTCGCCGAAAAACGCCGCCCCCAGGATGGGCGAATCAAGACCCGCAAGCCCGACAACAGCGAGGTTGAACTCCGGCTGGCCACCATGCCAACGGCGTTCGGCGAGAAAATGGTGATGCGAATCTTTGACCCGGAGGTTCTGCTCAAGTCCTTCGAACAACTGGGCTTCGGCAAGGAAGATCGGGAACGCTGGCATACCATGACCTCTCGCCCCCATGGCATTGTGCTGGTTACGGGGCCAACCGGCTCCGGCAAAACCACCACCCTATACTCCACCCTGAAGCAACTGGCGACTCCCGAACTCAATATCTGCACGATCGAAGATCCGATTGAAATGGTGGAGCCGGCATTCAATCAAATGCAGGTGCAGAATAACATCGACCTGACGTTTGCCCACGGCGTGCGGGCGCTGCTGCGACAGGACCCTGACATCATCATGATCGGTGAAATCCGGGATCTGGAAACCGCAGAAATGGCAGTGCAAGCGGCGCTGACCGGACACCTGGTGCTATCCACCCTGCACACCAATGACGCCCCGAGCGCGATCACCCGCCTGATGGAGCTGGGCATACCGCCGTATCTGATCCGCGCCACCGTGCTGGGTGTGATGGCACAGCGGCTGGCACGGACCCTGTGTCCACACTGCAAGCAACCCGTTGAGCCGGATGCGCAGGCATGGCAGACCCTCACCCGCCCATGGAAAGCGCCACTACCACATCAGTTTCACCAACCCGTGGGGTGCCTGGAGTGCCGTAATACCGGTTACATGGGGCGCGCTGGCGTTTACGAAATCCTGAGCCTGTCAGATAAACTGACCCGACAGATTACCGACCGCTGCGAGCTGGAGCAGCTTCGGCTGGATGCCTACAAAGATGGCATGAAGTCACTGCGGCTCAGCGGCGCCCAGAAAGTGGCATCGGGGCAGACAACCGTGGAAGAGATTCTTCGGGTTACCCCGGAAAGTCAGCGTTAGTGTCACGCGCCAGGGCGAAGACCGCACTGCGCCAGTAAATCCTGCCAGTGCCGGGTATGCCGATCTATCGCCTGGTCCAGCTGCTGCCAGAGGCTGCTATCGACATCCGCTGCCAGGTGGCGCTGGTACCAGGGCATGAAACTCGCCGGCATGACCGTGGTCTGGTGTCGGGCCAATTCCGCAAACCCCTCGATCAGAGAATCCCGGGCCCGGCTGACCTGGCTCATATAGGGCTGTATTTTGCCGATATAGATACTGAAGAAAAAACTTTGCACAATATCCGACTGGTTGTTGGGCCGGCCATTCAGGCAAAGCGGCTGTTCTTCCAGGCGGGCTTGCAGTATCCGGCTGCCCGCGTTCAGGGTACTGATCAAGAGCCTGGCGCTATTGATTGCCTGGCCCGCCAGCACATCCGCCTGCCACCGTTGATGGATTTCGCCGAGATTGTCGAGCGAAACGTCAAGATTCTGAGACAGCAGGCTGTCTACCTGAAGATTCAAGCGCGCCAGGTCGCGAACGAGATCCGAGGCCGGGTTGCCGGTTTCTGAAACCGGGTAATACCCTTTCGACAGGGTAAACTGCCGTTCAATCTCTTCCGTTCCCCAGGTCGCATTCCAGACCGCCAGCGGCAGACTCGCCCGTTTGCTCTCAATAGCAGCCTCGAGCGCATCGGTAAGCCCCTCATCGTCCACTTCGGGCAGGCAAGCCTCGGCCGCGCGAATAAAGCGAACCTCGTAGCGAAGCTGATTGATGGGCTGCATCACCTTACCCATCACGGAATTACGCTCCCCTACCACGTACTGCAACTCGCAGCCGTACAGGGACAGGAAATCGAGCATTCCGAGATCCAGCTCCGGCAACGCCAGTGTGCGTTCGCGACGCCGGGGAGGAATGGAGGCCTCCGGAAGCTTACCCTCGGCCACCTGAGCGGTTTCAAGCACCCGGGCCAATCGCGCCAGGTACTCGTCTGTCATGGATTCAGCGTCGGAAAACGGATTACAGCCGGCAAGCGCCAGGCTGCAGATGCCGGGAACCAGCCACACAAACCAACGACGCCCAGGCATGACTGTCTCCTATCGCTTGCGCAGCAGCGCGTCCACCTCCGAAAAATCTCTGGCCACGACTCGGCCGGTATCGGGCATTTTGCCTTCCCTGACCAGCCAGACCGTTTTCAGCCCGGCTTGCTCAGCGGCTTCAAGCTCCGCTTCCACATCGGACAGAAACAAGACGGTCTTTGCATCAACGCCCAGCTCCGAGAGAATATTGCGATATGAGTCAGGCTCCTTCTTGCCCCCGACTGCCGTATCAAAATAGCCGGAGAAGAAAACCGTAAAGTCACCTTCGTTGCTGTGGCCAAAAATCAACTTTTGAGCCTTGACCGACCCGGAGGAATATACGAAAAGTCTGAGCCCCCGATCATGCCAGCGCTTCAGATAATCGGCAGCATCGGGATAGATATGGCCTTTAAGCTCGCCGCTGTGATAGCCCTGCTCCCAGACCATGCCCTGAAGGATCTTGAGTGAACCTTCCTTGCGATCTTCGGCGATCCAGTTCTGCAGTGTGTCAATGAGCCCGTCGATGTCTTTGGGATCGGTGCCGCTGACGTCTGCCACCCGGGCTAACTGTTCGGCCACTGCAGGCAGAGTATGATGATTGGCTCGGATAAAGCCTGGCAGATGCTCTCTGGCGTAGGGGAATAACACATCGTGAACGAAGGAAATCGAGCTGGTGGTGCCCTCAATGTCCGCCAGGATCACTCGAATCATCGGGCGCCTCCCGCCAGCGTTTCATAACGCGGCAGACGGGACGCGATGTCATCACCGGAAAAACTGGCCACCCAGCCATCCGGATTACTGAACAGCCGGATGCAGGTAAATTCCGGCTCGGGCCCCATATCGAACCAGTGCCGGGTTCCATCCGGAACACTGATCAGGTCATTCTTCTCACACAACAAGGCATAAACCTGATCGCCGAAGTGCAGGTAGAACAGGCCCCGGCCCCGGACGAAGAAGCGCACCTCATCTTCGCTGTGGGTATGCTCATCCAGAAACTTCTGACGGAGTGCGTCTTTCTCGGGGTGATCCGCCGTCAGGCTGACCACATCGGCGGTCGCGAACCCCCAATCCTGCTTCAGAGTCGCCACCTCATCGGCATAGGCCTGCAGAATGTCTTCCTGGCTGGCCTCAGCCGGCAGGTCGCGGGTTGTCCAGCGGTCAAAATGCACACCCTGTTCAGCCAGTGTGCGCCGGATCAGCTCCGGATCTGTAACAACCGTTTGGGCTTGTGCCGGCTGGTTCTGATGGAAAATACTCAAGGTGGTCATCGGCAAACTCTCATGGTTTCCAACTCGCATTCAAAGAGAAATTCGAAGGCTTCAATATGCCGCAGGCAATCGGCCATGCTGCGGCCCCAGGTGTACAGGCCGTGGCCTCGGATCAGGTAGCCGGGCTGTTCCGGATGTTCGGCAAACCATTCGCGGGTTTCGGCAGCCAATGCCGGAATATCCTGGGTGTTATCGAATACCGGCACAATCAACTTGCCTTCGTGGGTTTGCACGCCACTGAAGGCTTTCTGCAGTTCGTAGCCCTCCAGTTCCAGCGCCTGTCCCGCCGGGATCAGGCGGCTGAGCACCGTCGCATTGACCGAATGCGTATGGAGAACCGCGCCAACATCCGGATAGAGCTGGTAGATCACGGTGTGCAGGCGCGTTTCTGCAGAGGATTGGCAGGCGCTTTGTACCGCCTGACCGTTCAGATCCACCACCATGACATCGCCGGCGCCCAACTGCCCCTTGTGTCGCCCCGATACGGTAATGGCCACGTGGTCGGCGTCGATTCGGGCCGAATAGTTGCTGCTGGTAGCGGGCGACCAACCACGACCATAGAGCACGCGACCGGCCTCTACGATGGATTGTGCCGCCGTGGCATATCGGGTTATATCAAACACAGGCAACCTCTGATCTGGCAATGAGTCATCCCGGGCATGGTTTCTGCCGCCTTATAGAAATCCACCGGCCCGGCTTATGCCTTCAGGGGCAACTTGCGCTGACGCTGGCCCGTCAATGCAAACAAGGCATTACCAAGAGCCGGAATCACAGGTGGCACGCCGGGTTCACCAACGCCGGTCGGCGGCTCGTCACTGTCAACGATATCCACCACCATCTCTGGCACCTGACGCATCGACATCAGCCGATAGTCGTGAAAATTGCTTTGCATGACCTCGCCGTTTTCCAGGGTAACCTTGCCATTCAGTGCAGCGGTCAGGCCAAAGATAATGCCTCCGGTCATCTGATCTTCCACGATGCGCGGATTCACCACCTGGCCACAGTCCACGCTGCAGGTGACCTTGAACACCCGGATGTCACCCTTTTCAATACCCGCTTCAACCACCTGGGCAACATAGGTACCGAAACTTTTGAACAGCGCAACACCTCTCGCCCGGCCCTTCGGCGCAGGCTGACTCCAGCCCGCCAGCTCGGTTGCCCGGTCCAGAACCCGGCGGTGGCGGGGTTCGGCGGCCAGCAATTTCCGCCGGAAACTGACCGGATCTTCACCGGCCTCACTGGCAAGCTCATCCATGAATGTTTCAACCGCAAAACCATTGTGGGAATAGCCGACTGACCGCCACCATGTGATCGGCATCCCCGGGTCGGTATGCGTATGCCGGATGCGGACATTGGGCACTTCGTACGGGTAGCCAATCGCACCTTCAATAGCCGACAGATCTTTGGGAGTGGCGATGCCCTCGGCCAGCAAACCTACCCGCCCAAGGGTACTGTAGAGAAACTTGGGTGCCCAGGGGTATTGGGCCGGTGCCGCATTACGCACATACCAGTCCAGGATTTGCGGGCCGACAATCTGATGGTCCCAGCCGGTCAGTTCGCGATTATCCAGACTGCCTTGCATACGGTGCAGCATTGCCGGCCGGTAAAAGCCGTGGCGGGTATCTTCCTCGCGGGACCAGATGAGCTTGACAGGTACTTTCACCTGGTAAGCAACGATGGCCGCTTCCTCGATAAAGTCCTGGGTCAGTCTGCGGCCGAAGCCGCCACCGAGAAAGGTGGTATGAATCGTTACCTGATCCGGGGAAAGGTCGGTATGACGCGCGGCGGCAATGCGCCCCAGGTCCGGTGCCTGGGTCGGCGCCCAGACCTCCATTGCGCCCTCCCGATACCAGGCCGTTGCATTCATGGGTTCCATGGTGGCGTGGGCCAGGTATGGTTGTTCGTACTCGGCCTCGAACACAGAACCCGCGGCCCCGGTAATTGCGTCAGGGTCACCGTCGACGCGCTCGTCTTCGCCGGGGTCATCACTGGCCGCCTGCCGATAGTGCTCAAAAACATCCTCGTTGGATAATGCGATTGCGTCGGCAAAATCCCACTGAATGTCGAGCGCATCCTGTGCCTTGCGCGCACGCCAGTAGCGATCGGCGACAACCGCAACGCCGCGTTCGGTGATAAAAGCGTCCAGCACACCCGGCAGGGCCAGCACCTGATCCCGGTTGAAACTGACGGCAGCTCCGCCATACCTCGGGCTGCGCGTCATCACCGCATAAACCATATCCGGTAATTCCACATCGATCCCGTAAACGGCCTTGCCGGTCGCTTTGGCTTCGGCATCCAGCCGGCCAGCTTGCCTGCCGATGTACTTCCACTCGGAGCGGGGCTTGAGCGGCACATCGCCCCGAATTACCTCTTTGTCGGCCAGCTCGACCAGCTTACCGTAAGGCATGGAGTCCAGGCCGTTGGGGTGCCGGACATAGCTACTTTCGGTTGTGCACTGGCTTGCTTCAACCTGCCACACCCGGGCTGCCGCCATCACCAGCATCAAACGAGCCGAGGCCCCGGCCTCACGCAAGGGCTGCCAGCTCGACGCCACACTGGTGCTGCCACCGGTAAGTTGCAGGCCAAACATGGGATTACGATATTCCGGAGCAACCGGGGCAAATTCCACACGAATGGCATCAGGAGCCACGTCCAGCTCTTCCGCAATAAGTGTGGTCAACCCCGTGTAGGTACCCTGCCCCATCTCAACCCGGTCCAGGGTGAAAATGATCTCGTTGTCGCGGGTAAGCTCAAGCCAGGCGTTCGGTTTCCACTCACCGGTTTCCGGCTGGTAACCCGTCTGCACAGATGCACAGCCCGGCAGGTTCAGTGCCACTAACAATCCGCCGGAGGCCGAGGTGCTGATTTTCAGGAAGTCCCGTCGATTCATCCCCATGTTACGCCTCCTCCCCGGCCGGTTGATATTGCCCGACCTCACCGGCCACCGATTCAACGGCGGCGACAATGCGCGGATAAGTGCCGCAGCGGCACAGATTACCGGTCATGGCGGTAACAATCTGTTCGCGGTCAGGGGAAGGGTTGTTGGCAAGCAAATGCGCCGCCGTCATGATCTGGCCAGACTGACAGTAGCCGCACTGGGGCACACCCTGTTCAATCCAGGCTTTCTGCAATGGATGCAGCTCACCGTCTGCGGAGAGTCCCTCAATGGTGGTAATGTCCGCTCCGTCCGCCATTTCCACCGGTGTCGAGCACGACCGTGCCGGCTGGCCATCAAGGTGAACCGTGCAAGCACCACAAAGACCCGCGCCACAACCGAACTTGGTTCCTTTCAGGCCAAGTTCGTCTCGCAACACCCAAAGCAGGGGGGTGTCAGCCTCTACGTCAAGCGTGTGCTGATGTCCGTTCACCGTGAACTTGAAAGCCATGCAGTGCTCCTTGTCGATTTATTATTGTGGCCAGGTTTTCGCAGACGGCCGCCAGGTCCTTACTTGACGACCTCTTTGCCGTCTTTATTCACCCAGATCTTTCGCTCACCGGTCTCCAGCTTGCCATTGGAGTCCCATACTTCCCGATTCTCAGTTGCTCTCTCTACCTTGCCATTGTCGTTCCAGATCACCCGGTCTTTACAGCCGGCCAGCACCAGAACAGACATCAAAGTCACAAGTATCAACCTCATTGCCATTCTCCCGATTCCAGGGTTTCGTGTTCGCAGGTAAAACAGACGAGCCATCATCTGGCTCCATGAATCTCCCGATTATGCTGTTTTTCGCGATCATTTTTCCTGACCATTACGTAAACCGCGCCGGTACCACCGTGGTGTTTCTTTGCCGAATGAAACGCCAGGACGCTTTCCAGCTCCGGCAGCCATTTGGCCAGATAGCTCTTGAGCTGGGCGATACCGTCGGGGTTTCGCTCACCTTTGCCATGCAGAATAATGACCGAGCGCAAACCGTAATGTACGCAATCATTAATAAAGCTGAAAACTTCCCGACGTGCTTCCTCTACCGTCATCCGGTGCAAATCCAGCCTCGCCTCGATCGGATACTGTCCCAGGCGCAGCTTGCGGAAGACGCCGTGCTGAATTCCCGGGCGCTGCCAACTGAGAATATCGTGCGCCGTCAAAGGCTCTACCATATCCGAGGTTAACGGGTTTCGATCCCGCACGGTCTTTTCTACGGCTGCTTTCTGGCGCTCCAGATGCCCTGGCGTCAATTCTTTCGGAACCGATACTTCTGCCCGGTTCGGCTTGCGTATCCGCTGCACGTCTTTCATTTCTTCCAGAAAGGCGAGGCGTTCATCTTTACTGGTCATGGCACTTGCTGATTCCGGGTGAACACGGTTGAGAACTCTATCACCGCTCCGATCCCCCATAAAGGAAGCTCTGCGACGAAAATCGTAGATCCCTGCGCACTTCCGCTAAACTACACTAAGGCGCACAATAATAATGGTACGACAGCCACCACATTCTGGCTCCCGAGGTTACAGATCGCGATATGGCCGCATCACACCAGGACACCGCACGCCCCCAGAACATTCGGGCCATTATGTCATTCCTGAGGGAACATGCCCCGTTTTCCAATATGAATGACAACCATCTGGCCCACTTTGCTGAACATGCCACTCTGAGGTTCTTTGCCGACGGAGACGAGATACTGTCTCCACAAGATGGCGTTGTAAAACGGTTCCACGTGGTTAAACAGGGCCGCATCCGGGGTGAACGCCACAACGAAAAAGAGGATCGGATTGAAACGACCTTCGAGATCAGCCAGGGAGAATGCTTTCCACTGGCCGCGCTGATAGGAGAGCGCCCGACGCAGACTCTGCATCGGGCAGCCGGAGACACCTTCTGTCTGAGCATTGAGCAAGATGCGTTCGTGAACCTGTTCTCCGAAAGCGAACCCTTTCGCGATTTCTGCCTGCGCGGCGTAAGCAGCCTGCTGGACCAGGTAAACCAGCGCATTCAATCCAACGCTATGGCGTCCATCGGTTCAAGCAACAGTCTTGACACCCCGCTGGAGCGTTACGCACTGCGCAATCCCATTGTCTGCTCCCCTGACCTGCCGGTGCGCAAAGCCGTTGCGCGGATGCATGAAAATAACGTTGGCAGCATCATCATCACCGACGACAATCGCCACCCTGTCGGCATTTTTACCCTCCGAGACCTTCGCATGATGATCGCCGAGGAAAAAGGCCCCCTCGACACACCGATCCGCCAGATAATGACCGGAGATCCGTGCCGCCTTCCTGCCACATCAGATGCGTTCGAGGCAGCGATGTTGATGGCAGAACATCATTTTGCTCATCTGTGCGTGGTAGATGAGGACGACCGCCTAATTGGCGTGGTCTCGGAGCGGGATCTGTTCGCTCTGCAGCGGGTGGACCTGGTAAACCTGGCCAGAACCATTGGCACCGCCACCCACCTGCGCACGCTGGTCAGCCTTCGTTCCGATGTCTCCCGTCTGGTTGACGCCATGCTCGCCCATGGCGCGGACTCCGGCCAGGTGGTCAAGATCATTACCACATTGAACGACGTGACGGTGCGGCGCGTTCTGGAGCTCAACCTGAAAAAGCATGACCCCGGCATCCCCTTCACCTGGCTGACGTTCGGCAGTGAGGGGCGTCAGGAGCAAACGCTGCTGACCGATCAGGATAACGGCATTCTGTTTGAGACCCCGGAGGGCATGACCGAGGACGAGGTGCGGGAGAAACTCCTGCCCTTCGCGCGTAAAGTAAACGACGAGTTGGCAGAATGCGGTTTCACCCTGTGCAAAGGCAATATCATGGCCAGCAACCCCAAGCTTTGCCTGAGCGACCGGGAGTGGGACGACTGGTTTGTCCGCTTCATTAACGCGTCGACCCCGCAGAACCTGGTGTATTCCTCGATTTTTCTCGATATGAGGGCTGTTTTTGGCCCCAGAGAATCCCTGCATCGCCTTCTGGAAAAGGTGCTTGAGCGCATCCGGAAAAACGCGCTGTTTCAGAAAATGCTGGCCGGAAACGCACTACAGCGGAAACCGCCCCTGACCATATTCCGTAACTTCCGCTATCTGAAGGATGAGAAAAAGCACACGCTGGACCTCAAACGCCAGGGCCTGGCGCCCTTCGTGGAATCGGTTCGGGTACTGGCGCTGGCCCACGGCGTGGAAACGGCTAACACGCTGGAGCGCATTGATGCCCTGGCCAAAAAAGAGGTTGTGGACGCGAAGGACGCCAACGCCTGGAAAGAAGCCTACAGCCTGATCCAGGCGATCCGTATGCGTGCCCATCAGGATATGCTCGACCGGGGCGAGGAGTTGACCAACTACATTGACCCGGACGACCTGAACCCACTGGACCGGCGGATACTCCGCGAGTCCTTCCGTCAGGCCCAGCGACTTCAGCAAAAGCTTGAAGTCGCCTATCAACTCTAGCTCTGCGACCAGACCATGCTGGAATACATCAAACAATGGTTAGCCCACCGGCGGAACAGCAACTCGGTAAATCTCGACACAGAGAATCTGCCGAGCCCGAAATCTCCCGGAGATCAATTAGTGAGCCGGAGCAGGCTCATTGTTCTTGACCTTGAGACAACGGGCCTGAATTTCTCCAAAGACGAAGTCATTGCCATTGGAGCAGTGGCCATTGAGAACGGTGTCATCCACCTCAACGACCAGTTTGACCTGATTCTGAGGCGGCCAGAGCTGGATATCCGTGAAACGGTACTGATCCACGGGATAGGGCCAGAGGCCCTGACCCAGGGGCACGAAACCGAGGACGCCCTTCTGCACCTGCTTGAATGGATGAATGGCGATCCCATCCTCGCCTACCACTCTGCCTTCGATCAGAGATTTCTCGAAAAGACGCTTAAGAATCAGATTGGTTACACCCGGTCACATCTCTGGATGGATGTGGCCGAGATGATGCCGGCCTTTTTCCCGAAAGCCGCGGTCAAGGGGCGCGGTCTGGACGACTGGGCCGACGCTTTCGGCCTGGAAAACAGTGAACGGCATCACGCTGCAGCCGATGCGATGCTAACCGCCGAATTGACGTTAATCGCAATCAACCAGGCCTCTAAAACCAACGTCAAAACTATCAAAGAAGTTACCGAAAAACTTCGCTATCAGCGCCGCTTGCAGAAAATGCACCGCTTCTAGGCGAGTGCGCCTCCTACCGACAGGTTTTCAACAAAACCATGGCAAGTTACTGAGAGTTAGACCATTTGCCAATATCCTTAAATCCATTGACAGGTAAAGTCAAAGAGGACAACAAGTCGGAGAAGTACTACATGAATAATAAATTCTCTATCCGCAATACCTCACCAAAAAACGAATCAACCTCCAAAACAACAATACAGGAGTGATTGTATGTCAGGTCATAGCTACGACGCTGAAAATTACTGGAAGGCGAATCTACGCCTTATCTTCGGGAGCCTGATTGTCTGGGCCCTGGTTTCCTACGGCTTTGCCATACTGCTTCGCCCTATGTTGGCGGGTATTCCCGTTGGCGGGACTGATCTGGGCTTCTGGTTCGCCCAGCAGGGCTCCATCCTTACCTTCATTGCGCTGATTTTCCATTACGCATGGCGCATGAACAAAATCGACGAAAAATTCGGCGTAGATGAGGAGTAAGGGTAGATGAGTCAATTTGCAATCAACATTATGTTCGTGGGGGGCTCCTTCCTCATCTACATTGCAATCGCTGTCTGGGCCAAAGCCGGAAGCACCAGCGATTTCTATGTTGCCGGCGGTGGTATTCACCCCATTACCAACGGTGCCGCTATTGGTGCTGACTGGATGTCTGCAGCCTCCTTCATCTCGATGGCCGGTCTGATCGCCGCGGGTGGTTACGCCAACTCGACCTTTCTCATGGGCTGGACGGGGGGCTATGTCCTGCTGGCGATGCTTCTGGCCCCTTACCTGCGCAAATTCGGCAAGTTTACGGTTCCGGAATTTATCGGTGACCGGTACTACAGCGCCAACGCTCGCCTGGTCGCCGTTATCTGTCTGATTGTGGCTTCGGTTACCTACGTGATCGGCCAGATGGCCGGTGCTGGTGTGGCCTTCTCCCGCTTCCTGGAAGTAGACGCCACCATGGGCCTGATGATCGCAGCGGTCGTTGTGTTCGTGTACGCCGTTCTCGGCGGCATGAAAGGCATCACCTACACCCAGGTCGCCCAGTATTGCGTGCTGATTGTGGCCTACACCATTCCGGCTGTATTCATCTCACTGCAACTTACCGGCAACCCGATTCCGGGCCTCGGTATGTTCTCCACCCACACTGAGTCTGGCCTGCCATTGCTGCAGAAGCTGAACCAGGTCATTACCGACCTTGGTTTCAATGAATACACCGCCGACGTGGACAACAAGCTGAACATGGTTCTGTTCACGCTGTCGCTGATGATTGGTACCGCCGGCCTGCCCCACGTCATCATCCGCTTCTTCACCGTGCCCAAGGTTGCTGACGCGCGCTGGTCCGGTGGCTGGGCTCTGGTTTTCATTGCCCTGCTTTACCTGACCGCACCGGCCGTTGCCTCCATGGCCCGTCTGAATCTGATGACCACCATCTACCCGGACGGCACTCAGTCAGCCCCCATCGAATACGATGAGCGCCCGAACTGGGTCAAAGAATGGGAAGTTACGGGCCTGATTCAATTCACTGACAAGAACGAGGACGGCCGCATTCAGCTGTACAACGATGCCCCGGCTTTCGAAGAGCAGGCGCAGGCTCGTGGCTGGAACGGCAACGAACTGGACGTTAACCGTGACATCCTCGTGCTGGCCAACCCTGAAATTGCCAATCTGCCCGGCTGGGTCATCGGCCTGATCGCAGCAGGTGGTCTTGCCGCCGCTCTGTCGACGGCCGCAGGTCTGCTGCTGGCCATATCGTCGGCAGTGAGTCACGACCTGATCAAGGGCCGCTTCAACCCCGGCATCAGCGACAAGGGCGAATTGTTGGCGGCGCGGATTTCCATGGCTGTGGCAATTGTCGTCGCCACCTATCTGGGTGCGAATCCGCCAGGGTTTGCGGCTCAGGTGGTGGCTCTGGCCTTCGGTATCGCTGGCGCCTCCCTCTTCCCGGCACTGATGATGGGCATCTTCTCCAAGCGTGTTAACAACGTCGGCGCGACCCTGGGGATGCTCTCCGGCCTGATTTTCACACTGGTTTACATCTTTGTGTACAAAGGCTGGCTGTTCATCCCGGGCACCAACAACCTTGCAGATACTCCAGAGAACTGGGTGCTTGGCATCTCTCCGCTTTCCATCGGTGCAATTGGTGCCGTGGTTAACTTTGCGGTAGCCTTCACAGTATCCAAGGTGACCGCTGAGCCGCCCGTTGAAATTCAGGAACTGGTCGAAAGCGTCCGCTATCCACGCGGTGCCGGAACTGCCCAGGATCACTGAATCGACAGACAATCTGATTCATTGAACTCGATGGCAGATTGACACCGAACGGGCTTCCTCACCGAGGAAGCCCGTTCTTTTTTGAGGAAATCTCTGTATGTTCTGGACGTTTATTGCCACCGTTTTTTGCGGCCTTGGTGCCGCCGGCATTGCTCTGGCTATTCGCGCGGCCACCGCCAAGAAGGCCCCGAAGTGGCTGATCCCGGTCTTTGCCGGCGCTGGTATGCTGGGTTATCTGATCTATGGTGAATATACCTGGTACGAACACAAACGCGCCCTCCTTCCCGAGGAAGCCGTTGTGGTAGCAACCGAAAAAGAACGGATCTTCTTTCGGCCCTGGACCTTTGCCTTTCCCTACGTGACATCTTTTTCGGCCGTGGATCAGCAAAGCATCAGTCGGGATACCGATGACAGAGACATCGTTCGATTCACTCTGTACCGTTTCGAGCAAACGGTCACCGATGCCGTGTCTCATCGCATCCATCTGATGAACTGTGGAAGCCGGGAACTGGTACCCATTGGATCGAACGGTGTTCCCAGGGTGGACAACATGAAAGTGCTTGAAACCAACGATCGCCTGTATACCACTGTTTGCAGAACCTGATGCCAATGGAGCGGATACCCGGAACCCATGATTAGTGTTTGGCTGCTTGTCCTCATTTCGATCACTTACATTTCACTTCTGTTCCTGATCGCGTGGGCAGGTGACCGGCACCCCGGGCTCTATAAACGCCGACTCGCCAGAACCCATATCTACGGGCTATCCCTGGCGGTCTATTTCACATCGTGGACCTTTTACGGCGCGGTCGGGCGTGCGACCCAGGAAGGGCTTGCCTTTCTCCCCATCTATCTGGGGCCGTTGCTGGTATTTCTGTTTTTTGCGCCACTGCTCAGGCGAATCATCTACATCAGCAAACGGAACAACAGCACATCGATCGCCGATTTCATTGCCTCGCGCTATGGCAAATCACAGGTCCTGGCTGCCATGGTGGCTTTGTTTGCGCTGATCGGCAGCGTTCCTTATATCGCACTGCAGCTCAAAGCCATTGCCCTGGGATTCAACGTGCTCTCAGGCACCAGCGGCAGCTACCAGGAAATGAGCACCGCCGCCTGGAACGATTCGGCCTGGTACATAACGCTTGCACTGGCGGTGTTTACCGTTCTGTTTGGTACCCGGCATCTGGAATCCACCGAACATCATCGCGGCATGATTCAGGCCGTCGCTTTTGAATCTTTGATCAAGCTGATTGCCTTTGTCGCGGTGGGGCTCTTCGTCGGCTGGGGGCTTTATGACGGGTTTGGCGATCTCTTTACCCGGGTCCGTGAAGCCGACCTCATAGGCACGCTTACAACAGACGCACTGGAGGCCCCGGCGTTTTTCACGCAGACACTGGTTGCCATGCTGGCGATCATTTGTCTGCCCCGACAGTTCCACGTCATGGTGGTCGAAAACACTGACCACCGGGACTTCGAGATCGCGCGCTGGGCCATGCCCATTTATCTCATCATCGCGAGCGCCTTCGTCATTCCCATCGCCGCCGCCGGATTGCTCGATAGCCATCTGATCAGCAGTGACCCTGATATTGTCATTCTCCAGCTGCCCATCCAGGCCGGTGAGCACTGGTTGGCCGTATTGGCGTTCCTGGGCGGCGGTTCTGCGGCAGCTGCCATGGTGATCGTCTGCTCCGTGGCCATTGCCACCATGGTCAGCAATGAAATCATCATGCCCGGGCTTCTGCGGTTTTTCCGTCCGGGCATGAATCGGCGTGCCGACCTCAGCTTTCTCCTGCTCACCATCCGGCGTGCAGCTATTTTCGTCGTGCTGCTGACGTCTTACGGCTTTTACCGAATGGCCGGCGAGGACTACAGCCTGACTGCATTCGGTCTGCTTTCCTTCGCCGCCGCAGCGCAATTCGGCCCGGCCCTGGTGGGAGGCATTCTGTGGCGCCAGGGCAATTTTACCGGTGCGGCCTGGGGCCTGGGTCTCGGCTTCCTGATGTGGTGCTACACCCTGTTGCTGCCCGCCCTGGTGTCCACCGGATGGAACGCTGACACGCTCATTCATCAGGGTCTGTTCGGTTGGAGCTGGACTCGCCCCACTGCTTTGTTCGGTTCGGAGCTGGATCAGACCAGCCACGGCATCCTCTGGAGCCTCGGCGTCAATACCGGCGCCTACATTTTGCTTTCTCTGATCACCCGACAACGAATTCGCGAGAAAATCCAGATTGCCGCGTTCTTCCACGATGCCCAGCCGAAAGCCGAGAACGCCCAGCATCAGAGCTGGCAGGGCGAAATTCTCACCTCAGACCTGCAGGCACTGGCCGATCGTTTCATGGGTGAAGAACGTTCCGAGAGCATTTTCCGGAATTACGAGCGACGCAACGCCATCCGGCTCTACCCCCAGCGCCCGGCTTCCACCCATCTGATGAAATATATTGAGCGGCAGCTCGCCTCCGTCATCGGCGCCTCGACAGCGAGGGTGGTTCTGGAATCCACGCTCACCGGCCGGGATATGCAGATCGAAGATGTCGTCAGCATTGTCGATGAGGCCTCTCAGGCCATGACCTTCAGCCGGGAACTACTGCAGTCGGCCATCGAGAACATCAGCCTGGGGGTCTCTGTTGTCAATCACCAGCAACAATTGGTGGTCTGGAATCATCGCTATCTGGAATTGTTCAACTACCCCAAGGGCTTTGTGAGAGTCGGTAGGCCAGTTGAAGACCTGATGCGCTACAACCTTACGAATGCCAATCTTTCGGCCCGACGTATCGACGACATCATCGAGAATCGCTGCGACAGTATGCGCGACGGAAAACCCATGTCCTATGAGCGCCAGCGCCCAGACGGCATCGTGGTGCGGGTAGATGGCAGCCCGATTCCCGGTGGTGGCTACGTCACCACCTTCCAGGACATCACCCCTATGCGCCGGACCGAACAGGCGCTGAAAGAGACCAACATTTACCTGGAACAACGGGTTCGGGAACGTACCCAGGAGCTGCAGGTCATCAATGAACAGATGCTCAAGGCCAAATCTGTAGCCGAACAGGCCAACCAGAGCAAGACCCGTTTTCTCGCCTCGGCAAGCCACGACCTGCTGCAACCGCTGAACGCCGCCCGGCTATTCACTTCGGCATTGTCGGGTAAAGTTCGTGAGGGAAAAACCCGGGATCTCGTTGATCATATCGACAGCTCCCTGGGCGCTGCCGAAGAAATCATCAGTACACTGCTGGACATATCAAAGCTGGATGCCGGGGCGCTGGAGCCTGATATCGGTGTTTTCCCGGTCAACGATCTGCTGCGGCATCTGGCCACAGAGTTTTCTGCTATCGCCAAGGATCAGGGCTTGGAGCTACACGTTGTGCCCAGCACCGCCTGGGTGCGCTCCGACTCAAAACTGCTGCGCCGGGTCGTCCAGAATTTTCTCTCGAATGCGATCCGCTACACCGTTGACGGTAAGATTCTGATGGGCTGCCGGCGTTTGAAAGGCTACCTCAGAATCGAGGTATGGGACACCGGCCCCGGTATGTCCGAGGAACAGCTCAATCATGTGTTCGAAGAATTCAGACGATTCCAGCACGGACGCGACAAAAAAGGCCTGGGCCTTGGACTGGCTATTGTCGACCGTATCAGCGGAATGCTCAATCATCCGGTTACGGTTCACTCCATCCAGGGCAAAGGCAGCGTCTTCGGCATTACAGTACCGGCCGCACCCGCAGATCAGAGCAGGCTGGAGGCACAAAAGCATGGCAACAGTTCCCGGCGCGTGGCCAGCCTCGGAGGCTTGCACGTGCTGTGCATCGACAACGATGCCGCCATTCTTCAAGGTATGGTGGCCTTACTGGGGAACTGGCAATGTGATGTAACGGCTGCCGAGAGTCTGGATGATGCCCTGACCAAACTTTCCGGGCGCCAGCCGGACATCATCCTGGCAGATTACCAGCTTGATGATAACCGGAACGGCCTGGATGCCATGGACAACATACGAGAGCACCTGGGGGATGAAACACCCGGCATCCTGATTACCGGCTACATGGCACCGGAAGTGCGGGAAGACGCAGGCAATCGCGGCTATCAGGTGCTATACAAACCAGTGAAGCCAGCAGCACTGCGCGCACTGGTGAACAAACTCCTTAAACGGAAGCGGCCATGAAACCCTCCGACAGAAAAGACGCAGTCAATCCGTTTGGCAAACTTACGTTTCTTGTTGTCGACGATTTTGAGAATTTCCGACTCTCAATGCGGCAAATGCTTAGAAGTTGTGGCGCCGAAAAGATCGAACTCGTGGCGAATGCAACGCCGGCAATACAGTACTGCACGTACAATCATGTGGACGTTGTTCTGTGCGACTACAATCTCGGCGATGGTAAAAACGGCCAGCATATTCTGGAGGAGCTCCGGCATAAAAAATTGCTCAAGCGCTCTTCGCTGTTTCTGATGGTAACAGCAGAGACATCCAAGGAAATGGTTATGGGTGCCAGAGAGTACCAACCGGATGCCTACCTGACCAAACCAATCAATCGGGCGATGCTCGATCAACGCCTGGGAAATCTCATCAGGCAGCGCAATGCATTGCTTCCCATCACCCGAGAAATCGACCGCGAAAATTATCCCGAAGCCATCAGCCTTTGCCTGCAAACCCTGCCTACGCAACCCCGCTATAAAACCTGGCTAATGAAGACGCTCGGAGAGCTGTACTTCCTCGTGGGAGACCTGGCCCATGCCCAGAAAGTCTACGATGAGGTGCTCAGCCAGAGAGAGCTCTCATGGGCTCGTCTTGGCCGCTGTAAGGTATTGCTGGCGAACCGAAACTTCGACCAGGCTGTTGACGGTCTGAAAGAACTGATACAAAAGCATCCAGACTACATGGAAGCCTACGATTTGCAGGCTGAGGGCCTGGAAAAACAGGGGCGTCCTGCTCAGGCACAGCACATACTCGAAAAAGCGGCAGAACACTCTCCCAATGCCCTGCTCCGCCAGAAACACCTGGCCGAACTGGCAGGAACCAACCAGGATATCGATACCGCCTCCCAGGCCTGGAGACAAACCGTCTCGCTGGGCACCTATTCGATCCACGACAATGCAGAGCATTATCTGTCTCTCGCCCAGAGCCTGTCGGACCTGAGCGAAAACAATCCCGACGAGGAAGCGGTCGAGCGCTCCGCTGAGGCGCTGTCGGTGCTCACAAAGATGGAGAAACGCTTTGCCGATGACGAAGCCATCGGCTTAAAAAGTCGCATTGTCCAATGTCGGCTTCATGCCGGGCAGGGTCGTCATCGTGAAGCGGAAAAACTGCTGGTTTCTGTCAGCGCAGACATCGAAGCCATGGAGGCCTTGCCCCCGGATATGGGGCTGGACTTCGCCAAGACCCTGTTCCGACTGAATAAAGCGGACCAGGCCCGGCAAATCCTCGCTGATCTCGCTGCGCGCTTTGATGACGATACCGACACCCTGCAGAAGATCGAAAACCTCCTGGATGAACCTGTCGGATTCCGGCAAAAACTGGAAGCGCGCGGCATGAACCGCGATGGCATCAAAGCATTTGAAGCTGGCGACCTTGAGGCCGCCGTGGATGCCTTCAACAAAGCCTTGTCGATCGTGCCCGACCATGCAGCCCTGAACCTGAACCTCGTGCAGGTGTTGATGAAGCAATATGCCCAGAACCGGAACCCGGTGCTACTGGCCAACTGCCAACAATGCCTGGATCGCCTGAGCAAACTACCAGAACAACATCGACAACATCGTCGTTACGTAGCACTGTCGCGTAAACTGAAAGGACTAACCGCATGACCGACCCGAACATCGACTTTTCGATGGTTTTGGCTTCTGCCGTTCACGACATGAAAAACTCCCTCGGAATGCTCCTGAACAGCCTTGATGAACTTCGGGGTGAGCATGAACAAACGCTCGCGGGCTCGGAAAAGTTCAATATGCTCCAATATGAAGCCGAACGTATGCATAACGACCTTGTTCAGTTGCTCGGCATATACCGTCTGGGCGAGAACAACCTTTCCGCGCATATTGATGAGCATTTTGTGCCGGACTTTCTTGAAGAGCACCTGGCCAGGCACATTCCATTACTGGACGGGCTGGGCCTTGATTATTCGATAGTGTCTGATGACATCAATGGTTTCTTCGACGGCGACCTGTTAACCGGGGTTCTTAATAACACCATTAACAATGCGATTCGTTATACGAAGAGTAAAATACGGTTGACCGCGCGTGAAGCTGACGGTTATTTGATCCTGGGCGTGGAGGATGACGGTCAGGGCTATCCCGAGAGTATGCAGCATACCGGCAACCTAAGCTTCAAATCACTGGATTTTAAAAGCGGCAGCACCAGCCTGGGTCTCTTCTTCGCTTCCTCGGTTGCTCAAATGCATAACGATGGTGACAAAACCGGGTGCATCAAACTGCAGAACGGCGGGAGTTTGGGGGGTGGCGTTTTTGAAATATGGTTACCCTGATCCAGACTGATAACCGCATAGAACCCCGGCAGCTATCGCTACCGGGTTTTTTTCGTTTAGGGTAGCCAGAAATGAAAAAACCCCAGCATCGAAGATGCTGGGGTTTTTGGTATTAAGCGCCTGACGATGACCTACTCTCACATGGGCAACGCCA